>JAIBCD010000105.1 GCA_019694335.1 Rhodospirillaceae bacterium
CAGCATATCGAGGAGCGCGGCCGTTGCGCTGTTCGGCACCTCCAGGCCCTGCCCCGAGGCCGGATCGATGAACACCGCGATACCGAATCCCGACGCCCCCGCCCGCCGCAGCCGGGTCTGCCACGCCACCTGCTCCCAGGCGCCCAGGTCGCCCGCAACCCGTCCGAACACGGCGTAATGATAGCCGCCCGGCAGGGTGTCCCCGGCCTCGGCCCGCGCGGCCGGGGCGGCGAAATGCACATAAGGGCCGGGAGACATCCAGCTGAGGAAATGGATGCCGGCAGGGGACAGACGCTCCTCCAGACCGGCGGTCGTGACCGGAGCCAAGAGTTCACCCAGCATTTCGTGAAAAAACGTCGCCTCCTCGCAGGACAGCGCGTGGCTGAGAATGCGCTCGGATATGCCGGCGTGCCGGGTCCGCAACAGCTCAGCGACATGGGCGCGCGCGGCGGCGATACGCGCGCGCGGCGGCGCGGCCATATCGATGGTGTCCTTGATGCTGCGGCGCAGGGCATCGATGGACCGCCAGATATCCGGCGAATAGTAGCTGATCAGCGCGATCCCGCCGGGCGCCAGGCACCGGGACAGGATTTCGATCAGCCGCGCCTGCACCGGCGGCGGCACCACGTAATACACCCCTACCAGATAGATCACGTCGAATGTGCCGAGCGTCGCGGGGTCGAGATCCAGAAGGTTCGCCTGGCGGATGACACAGCGTTCCCCGAGGGACGCGCAGCGCGCGGCGGCTTCGGCGCAGGCCGTGCCGGAAATATCGATCCCCAGGATCGGCCCCGAGGTTGCCGGGGCGGCTCTCAGGATCTGGCTACCCCCGCCGCAGCCAAGATCGAGAACCGCCAGATCCCGGCGCCGCGGAAAGTCACCATACAGCGACGCCACGCCGAAAAGATGATTCAGGTCGAGGCCGGGGCTGCCGGCGCCGGTCGGATTGTAGGGGACGAGATCATAGCCGGCCGCAATCCTGGCCGTGACGGCGCGCGCCTCGAGATCATCACCTGCCATGGTGCCCCCTCGCCCGCCACCTTAGCGGGCCCATGGCGCGGGGACAGGTCAAAAGCACGGGAAGCGCTCAAAGAAAAAGGGGCCGGTGGTTACCCACCGGCCCCTTTGAACACGCGTCAAACCCAGGATTACATCTTGAAGCGGACGCCCGCGCGGAACACGCGGCCCAGGGTGTCGTAGTTCGACGGATTGCTGGTGACCGTATCGTAAGGCACGCCCGAGGGACCACCCGCGACCAGCACCGGATCCTTGTTGGTGAGGTTGCGGACGTTCAGGAACACTTCGGCGTTGCGGGCGCCGTCGTTGAAGAACTTGTAGCCCAGCGACACGTCCCAGAACATCGCACCCGAGATGGAGTTGGCGTTGATCGTGTTGTTGGCGGTGGTCGACACCGGGCAACCCGACGAACAGACAACGTAGGTGTTGTTGTAGACACCGGCGCTGACGATACGATCGGTCAGCGTGGCGCTGAAGGCGTCGTTGCTGTAGCTCGCCGACAGGGTCATGCGGTAGTCCGGCGGGCCGCCGCCGGCGTTCTGGCCGGCGCTGTCGGTCGGCGGAGTGAGCGTGTTGTTGGTGTAGTTCTTGAGATAGAACGACGACAACAGGCGCAGGGTCAGGTTGCCGCTCAGGTTGTCGCTGATGACATCGAGCGGGGTGCGGTAGCTGGCTTCCAGATCGATGCCGCGCACCAGCTGCTGGGCCAGGTTGAACGGCTGGATGTTGATCTGGTTGGCGGCAGAGCCACCGACCGGGTTCAGCGGCTGGCCGTTGTTGACGGCCTGACAGAACGCGGTCGCGCCCTGCGAGCACAGATCGACGATCTGCTGCGCGCTGATGGTGCTGATGGCGCCGCCGAGGTCGATGTTCCAGTAGTCCGCCGAAACCGAAAAGCCCGGGAAGAACTGCGGCTGGATCACGACGCCGATACCGGTGGTGTCGGCCTTTTCCGGAACCAGCGCGGTGTTGCCGCGGGTGGTGCCGAGGTAGGAGATGCCCTGGCCGGTGCGGCCGGTGTCGATGACCACCTGGTTGGTGGTCGAGCCGGCGTTGTAGAGGTCGTTCAGGTTCGGCGCGCGGATGTCACGCGACCGGGTGGCACGGAAGGTCAGGTCGTCGATCGGCTTGTAGGTGGCGCCCACCTTCCAGGTCACGACCGTGCCCGAGGTCGAGTAACCGGTGCCGCGCACGGCGGCGTTCAGGTCCAGCGAACGGGCCCAGACGGTGTCCTTGGCCAGCGGCACGACGGTTTCGACGAAACCTTCGGTGACATTGTAGGAACCGAAGGTCGGCAGGTAGTTGCCGGCGAAGAACACGCGCTGCTTGTCGAGAGCCGTCGACGAACCCGAAGACTTCTCGGAGCGGTGTTCGATGCCGAGCGCCAGCGAGACCGGGCCGGCCCAGGACGAGAACGGCTCGCCATTGACCGACGCCGCCGCCACGTTCTGCACGAAGCGCTGGTTACGGTGCGACAGGCCGACCACGAACGCCTTCGCGGCGGCCGAGGCGACGCCGGTGCCGAACACGTTGTAGGGCACGCAGCCGTTGGCCGGGTTGGTGAGGGTCGAGCGGCAGACGATCGAGCCGTTCGGCGCCTGCACGGCGTCCACCGCCTGCGGGAAGTTGTTGAAGTTCAGCGTGTTCTGCGACGACTCAGAGCCCATCGACACGCCGGTCTGGTAGTAGGCGTCCCAGCTCCAGGCGCTGTCGAAGGCATCGACCTTGCCGTTGATGCCCACCACGTTGCGCAGCACTTTGCGCTTGGTGAGGATCGAGTTGGAGCCCAGTTCCACGAGCGTGGTGCCCATGGTGATGGTGGTCAGGCCGAGGGCCTGCGCCTGGGCGCGGACCGTCGCCGGCAGGAAGGCGTTGTCGGTCTTGATGGTCAGGCCGCCGAAGTAGTTGTCGTTCGGATAGGCGTTCGAGAAGTTGCTGTTCTCGTACCAGCTCGACTGGACGAACACTTCCATGTCGTCGGTCACGGCATAGGACGCACGCAGGAACAGGTTGCGCTGCCCCTGCATCGGCTCGATGGACTGGCCGACGGTGTGCAGGTTGGAGGTCAGCCAGTCGCCGCCCGACATGGCGCTGCCGGAGACGATGGAGCCGTAGTTGAACTGGTAGGGCTGGCCGCCCGGACCGAAGGCGATCCCCTTCAGCGGGCCCGAGACGATGATGCCGCCCGGGGTCGAGTTGGAGAGCGCGACCTTGTCGAGCAGCAGGCGCTGCGGGACCGAGGTCGACTGGCCGGCGCCGGTGCCGTAGGCCGGGTTGGTGATGATCTGCAGGCCGGTGTTGTTCCACGCACGGCCGCCGTCGAGCACGCCGTCCTGGTGGCTGATGCCGCCGGAGATGATGAAGTGGCCGCGGCCGTCGGCGAAGGCGGTGCCGGCGGTCAGCGCGACTTTCCACTGACGGTCGTCGCCGTAGGTGGTCACGCCGCCCGAGGCTTCACCCTTCACGCCGGTGAACTTGGTGTCGAGCACGAAGTTGACCACGCCGGCCACGGCGTCGGAGCCGTAAGCCGCCGAGGCGCCGCCGGTGACCACATCGACGCGCTCGATCAGCTGCGACGGGATGGTGTTGACGTCGACGAGGCCGTTGATGGTGGACGGCACCGAGCGCTGGCCGTTGACCAGCACCAGGGTGCGCGACTGGCCGAGGTTGCGCAGGTTGACCGAGGACGTGCCGGCGGTGCCGGACGAAACGTTCTGGGTCGAGCTTTGCGGCGTGTAGTTGCCGGCGAAGGACGGCAGGGTGGTGAGGGAGTCGATCACGTTGTTGGTGGCGGCGGCCTGCACGGCCTCGACGCCGACGACGGTGAGCGGCGTGGGCGCTTCGTAACCGTCGCGGACGACGCGCGTGCCGGTGACGACGATTTCTTCCACGGACCCGGCCTGAGCGGTCTGGGCCGGAGCGGTCTGCGCCTGGGCGACGCCGGCGAAAGCGATGGCGAGCGACGAAGTCGTAAACAGCGCGCTCTTCTTGAAGCTGATCATAGTACCCCCTTATGGGACGATTTTTCCGGTGGGCAGGTTCTACCCCGCCGCCCCGGAAGACTGTCCAGGACTGTTTCAGTGATTTGAAAAAAGACGAAAAAGTGTTGCAGGCTGAGCACGTTGAACCGGGGCGCCATCCCTCAACGGCGCATCCAAACCAGCGTGTTTAGGCTCCTCCCTATCGCTTTGCGTCCCTGACGGGCGCGAAATCGGTCTGTTTGTCGGTTCCCATATCCCCTGCGACGGTTTGGTCGGGATGCAGGACATAAACCTGCGTGAACCCGGCGCGCAGCGCGGACGAAATCGCGGTGTTCTTGCCGGTTTTGGCGTCCGGATAGCCGTCAGCCAGCCTCAGGAACGCTTTGTACAACGACGGCGGGGACAGCGCGCCATAGCTCTGGTGGTGGGTCGATTCCGACCGCATGGTCTGGTTGTACCACATGTCGATATCGGCATAGCCGCCCATCAGGCCCAAGGCGCCGGTCGGCGTCAGCTTCAGCTTCATGCGCATGCCGCGGATCAGCTCGTCCGCCGGCAGGCCGAAGGTGGCCCAAGGGAAGGTGATGTCGGTGGGCTCGGTGATCAGAACGCCATCGACGATCTTGCCGTGCATCTTCTGGATGAACTTCTTGCCGAAGCGCGTGTCGATGCGCTGGGAGCCGCCCGGCACGACGTTCTCGCCGGTCGCATCCGTCATCAGCGCGTCCAAGCCGCGGTACCAGGTCACTTCCACGCTGTCGTCATTCGCCAGGCTGTCGACGCCCGAGATCTCGAACATGCTGCGGTTATAGGAAGTCTTCTGGATTTCCTGGTTGTCGAAGAAATCGTTGGCGGTCTGGCCGTCGCGGTAGCTGCGCACGCACCCCAGCGCCCGGTAGAGCTGGTTGTCGATCCCCTGCTCGCCATCGGGGCTGGTGAAATCGTTGGGGCCGACCTTGCCGTCGAGGTTCAGGCCGAGCCCGATCTTGGTCTGCGGTTCGTAGAACGTGAAGCCATGGTCGTTGTCGGCCTGCGGGTGCCAGCCTTCGCTCTCGCGGGCGATCTGGGTCTCCATCAGCGAGTATTTGCGCTTGCCCTCGGGGAACAGGATCTTGAACTGCTCGCGCGGGCCGTCGTTGAAGCCGTTCGGGCATTCCTTGGCGCCGGCGGTCTGGTAGGTGGCCCAATGCAGCGTGGTCAGGACGTAGCCGATACGGCCCCCGCGCACGTTTTCGAGGTCGGCAGCTTGCGCCGCGCCGGCGATGAGCGCTCCGAGCGCAACGGCGCCAAAAAGGATCTGTTTGGTCATCATCGTTCTCCTCAACCCGCGCCGCCGAAGAAATCGTCGCGCAGCCAGAATGCCTTGAAGCCGTTGCGGCTGCCGCGATGCTCGCCATAGCCGTCAGCCCAGATGTCGCCCGGGTTCACGTCCTTGGAATAGGTGTAGACCGGGCGGCCGCGGTAACCCCAGACATGGAGCGCATCGGCTTGACCGGGTTTGGCGTAATGACCGGTCTTGGGATCGATGTCGATCACCGTCCAGGTGCGGTTGCCGCTCTTTTCCCCGGCCTTGGCCATCACGTAAGGAAAGTTCTGCATGCACTTTTCCTGGCTGCCGCCGCTGCAGATCGCGAGCCGGTAGGCCTGCGGCGCGTCGGGTACGCTGCAATCGTGCTGGTCGAGCGCATCGTCGATGCAGGTGTAGGTGTAGATGGTGTGACCCTTGCTGTCGGCGAGCACGATGCCCGACGAGGTGTCGCGGGAGGTGAAGCTGGCCGGGGGTTTGGGTGCCAGCTGCATGTAGACATTGCGCCAGCCCGGGAAGTCGCTGCCCTCCTGGCTGCGCGGGCGCTTGTCGTCGATGCGCGTATAGAGCGGGCGCTTGCGGTATGCCCACTGCTTCACACCCGGCGAACGCTCGATGATGCTCCACTCGGCCGGCGCGGTCGCGGTCTGCGGGGCGAGCACCGGCTTCCAGGCGTCCAGGCAGGCGGCGGTGCAGTTGGATTTGTCGGCGCCGTCCTTGTCCCAGGTGTAGAGCGAGAACTTGGTGTCGCTGGTCACCAGCATGCGGCCGTTGTTGGTGTTGATGACGCTGACGCCGGGCGGGACATTGGCCGCCGGCGCTACCGCCGCGCGACGCGTGCCGCCATCGCCGCCGCCGCCGCGATTGCCGCCGCGCACGACACCGCCGAGCACATCGCCGGGCTCTTTGTCGACGACCGAGGTATAGAGCGCGAAACCGTCATAGGCCCACTGTTTCCGGCCGTCGGGGCGGTCGACCACCGTCCACTTGCCCACGGCCTTGTCGTCGCCGTTCGCATAGACCGCCGGCCACAGATCGAGACAGCTGGGGCGGGTTTCGACTTCCGGCAAGGTCAGGCCGCCCGGATACGGGCTCATCAGGCCGGCGTTGTCGGTGTACTTGGTGGCGTCGCAGGTCGGCTTGCCCTTCTGCTCGCCAGCATTGCCGTTGCGCTGCGAGCCCACCGGCCAGGTGTAGAGCGTGCGGCCGTTGGCGTCGGCGAACACCGGGCCGTCGACCTCGGACGCGATCACCTGGAAGCCCGCCGGCATCGGCTCGCGCACATAGTCGTTGTCCTGCCCGCCGCGCGAGGCGGCGGCATAGGCGCCGCCCGCGACCAGCGAGGCCGTGGCGAGAGCGCCGATCAGACCGAAATTGCGCATGCCCCTGCCCCGTCCTTACGCGAGAATCTCGCCGATGTCCTTGGAGGTCGCGTTGCTGCGCGTGCCCCAGGACGGGATGTCGACGCCCATGACGCGCATCGCCGTGTAACCGACGCGCACCGCCGGCGAACCGGCGCCATCGACGTGGATGCCGGCCTTGACCTTGCCGCCGGCGCGGCCGGCCGTGATCACCGGGATGCCGTCGAGCGAATGGGTCCGCGCATGGGCATGGTCGGTGGTGGCGTAGATCAGCACGTTGTCGAGCAAGGTGCCGTTGCCTTCCTTGATCTTGGCGAAGGCGTCGACAAAGTAAGCCCAGTTTTCCATCGAGCGGCGGATGAACCACGACGCGTTCGGCTGGTAGCCGAGCTGGTCGTCGATCGGCTCTTCATGGGTGCAGGTGTGGTGCGGCTTCTCGTAGCCCGACTTGATGGTGTTCGCCGAGGCGGCTGAATAAGCCATGTTGAACACGCGGGTCTGGTCGCAGGCCACCGCCATCGCCAGAAGGTCGGTCATCATCTTGTGGCGTTCGGCGGTCAGCACCGAGTCATTGCCGGTCTTGGCTTCCTGCGGCGCCTTGGCCGGGTGGCACGCGGCGAGCGGTTCCGGCTTGGTGAGCTGCTGGGTGAACTGGCGCTCCAGCTCGCGCAGCCCCGTGTAGTACTGCTCCAGGCGCTGCTTGTCGGCGGCGCCGAGGGTCTTGGTCAGATCCTGGGTCTCTTCCATCACGCCCGACAGCACGCTCTTGCGCGCCATGATGCGCGGGTTCGGCTTGAAGCTCGGCGCGTTCGGATCCTGGAAGTCCGGCCCGAACAGACGGGTGTAGAAATTCACCGGCGACCACTCGGGCGCGTTCGGCGAATTGGCGTTTTCGTAGGAGAAGCTGGTGCGGGCATCCCCGGTAGCGGTGGCGGTCAGATGCTGGAAGCGCGTGGTGCGGCCGATCTTCTTCGACACCGTGACGTCGATGGTCTCGCCGGGGCGGTTGTCGCCATTCTCGGGCGCGATGCCGGTGCGCATGATCACCCAGCCGGTGTAGTGACACAGCAAGGGCGAGCTGTCGCGGAAGGCATTGAAGCCGGTGTAGAGGTTGATGTGGTCCTTGATCGGCTTCAGTGCGTCGAGTTCTTCCGGCAGATCGAAACCGGCGCCGACCTTCTTCGGGATGAAGATCTTCGAGTCCATGCCCAGGCCCCAGAACCAGGTGCCGAAGCGCACCGGCATGGGCTTGCCGTCGGCCAGCGCGTCGCCGTTGCCGTTGAGGAAGCAATCGAGCAGCGGGAGAGCGACCGTGACGGCGCTACCGTTGAGCAGGCCCTTCAGGACGCGGCGGCGATTGAAGTTCATGAACATTCCTCCCTGACGCAGATTATCGTTGCGCCGCGCCGGCGGCGGCGGACGTGGCGGCCGGAGCGCGTTCGTCGCGCACCTCGCCGAAAGCTTCGCTCAATACCATCGTGCGCAGCAGATCCGGCAGACGGTAGCCTTCGGCCGCGAACTGCTTGTCGAAATAATCGAGCAGCGGCTTGTCGTCGCTGCTGGTCGGGCCGCCGGTGCCGTAGGCGTAGACGCGCCGCACCAGGCACTGCGGCAGCTGCGGATGATCGTGCAGCGCCTTGCCGAGGCCGACCACGTCGGTGAACGCCTTGCCGTCGAGGCTGCCCGAAGGATCGATCGACTCACCCTTCTCGGTCGTGCGGTAGGCGCCCGACCCGTCGAAGTTCTCGAGCGCCAGGCCCATCGGATCGGTGATCTTGTGGCAGCCGGCGCACACCGGGTTCTTCAGGTGCAGCGCAACCCGCTCGCGCTGGGTCTTGATGGTCGATGAAGGATTTTCAACGGCCGAGAAATCCACATTGGCGGGCGGACGCGGCACGGTCTGGCACAGCAGCACTTCGCGCAGCGCCTTGCCGCGCAACGTGGGCGAGGAACGGCCCGGGTGAGCATGGCCGGCCAGGAAGCTGATCTGCGTCAGGAGGCCGGTGCGCGGGCTGCCTTCCGGGAACTCGTACGGGCGCCAGCTCGGCACGGCAGGCACGTTGTAGATCGCCGCCAGCGCCGGCGACATGAAGGTGCTGCGCGTGGTGAACAAGTCGCGGTAGTCGCCCTTCTTGGCGATCAGGTGATCGACCACGGTGCGCAGGGTCTGCTCGCGCGCGTCCTGCACGGTGACGCCGGTGAACGACGGATAGACCTTCGGATCCTTGGCCAGGTTGTCGAAGTCGTCGAAGGCGAACATGTCGTCGAAGAAGGCGCGCATGCCCGCGGTCAGGCGCGGGCTGGCCAGCATCATGTCCACGACCTTGGCGCGGCCCTTGGGCGTGAGGATCTCGCCGCTTTCCGCCGCCTTCAGCACGAAATCATCGGGCGCGGCGTTCCACAGGAAGAACGACAGACGCGAGGCCAGCGAATAGGCGTCGAGGCGCTGTTCGCCCTTATGCCGGGGATCGGGCTCGGCGCGGTCGGCGACCATCAGGAAATTCGGGCTGATCAGCATGCCTTCGAGCGCGATACCGAGGCCGGCGTAAAAATCCTTCAGCTGGTCGGCGTTGGCGGCGGCCTTCTCGACGATGCCCGCGAGCAGAGCGTCGGTGAGCGGCTTGCGGTAGAGCAGCCGGCCGGCGGCCTTGAGGAACTTGGCGGCGCAGGCGCGGTCGGCGGCCTTTTCGTCGGCGGGCTTGCACGGCACCAGCAGATTGCGGTGCTCAGGATCGACCACCTTGGTCGCAATGCCCGAGGCGGTGCGCTGGTACTGTTCGAGCTGGCTGGCGGTGACGCCGGCGCTGGCGGCGCCGCCCTGGAGCAGGCCCTCGGTGCGGCGCATGGGCGCGAAGTGGGCGGCAAGCCGGATATCCGGCCCGAACACATAGCTGAGGGTGTTGAAATACTGCTCTTCGGTGATCAGGCGCACGCGCAAGGCGGTGCCGAGATCGGCGGGGCCGGACGCCACCGCGGGCGCGGCCGCGACCTTGCTTTCGCCGCTCTGGCCCGAACAGGCGGACAGCGCCAGCACGGCCGTACACAGAGCCGTGGCGGCGGACGCCCGCGCAGCCTTCTTGATGCTGATTCTGGAAACAGAATTACCCATAAAATTCATTAGGTTAACTCAAGCCTATCCACCACAATAATAAATATAGTGCGGCCGTCCGGAATGTCGAGCAATCGAGTTTGTTAGAGGGCGGCTTTTGAGAATTTATCAAATCTGCCCCCTGAGGAAAGCTCACACCCGCGTGAGAGCCCGCTTCGCTAGAGTGCGTCCCTGTGCATTGCAGTGCTTGCGGGCGCCGCGTACCCGCTGTATTGCGCTGCCGGTTCAACCATTGGAGTGCCGCTTGCCATGACCACCCCTTCCCAACCGATGCTGCCCTACGGCCGGGCCGTCATCGACGAGGACGACATCGCGGCGGTGGCCCAGGTTCTGCGCACCGGCACCCTTACCGACGGGCCGACGGTCGAGGCGTTCGAACAGGCGCTGGCGGAAGCCACGGGCGCCGCCGAAGCCGTGACCGCGTCGTCCGGCACCACCGCGTTACACCTCGTCACCCTCGCCCTCGACCTCAAGCCGGGCGACCAGGTGATCGTGCCGACGGTGACTTTCCTCGCGACCGCCAACGCCGCGCGCTATGTGGGCGCGGACGTGGTGTTCGCCGACGCCGACCCGAACACCGGATTGATGACCCCGGAAAATTTCGAGGAGGCCCTCACCCGCGCGAGGAAGGGCGCCGTGAAAGCGGTTGCGCCGGTCCACCTTTCCGGCCAGTGCTGCGACATGCCGCGCATCGCCGAGATCGCCGACCGCCACGGCATCACCGTGTTCGAGGACGCCTGCCACGCGCTGGGCGGCACCTACCCCTTGAATGAAACCGTGCCGGTGGGTTCCTACAAAGGTTCGGCGGCGGCGGTGTTTTCGTTCCACCCGATCAAGGCCATCACCACCGGTGAAGGCGGCGCGATCACCACCAACGACCGGGAACTCGCCGCCACCATGCGCCGCCTGCGCGGCCACGGCATGGAAAAGCCGCCGTCGCACCCGGCGCTCGCGGATTTCGCGACAGCCGCCGACGGCAAGGTCAACCCTTGGATCTATCAAATGCGCGAACTGGGCTGGAACTTCCGCGCCAGCGATATCCACTGCGCCCTCGGCCTGTCGCAGATCAAGAAGCTGAAAAGCCATATCGCGCGCCGCGCGGAGCTGGTGGCCTATTACGACAAGCTGATCAAGCCGCTCGCGCCCACGATCCGGCACCAGGGCCGTGTCGGCGGCAACCCCGGCTGGCACACCTACAACATTCTGATCGACTTCCCGAAGCTGGGGATGGACCGCTCCGCGCTCGTCAAGAAGCTGGCCGCGGAGAACATCGGCGCGGGCGTGCAGTACATGCCCGTGCACCTGCAGCCGTATTACCAGGATCTCTACGGCCGCGCGCATTTGCCCGGCGCCGAAGCCTATTACGGCAAGTGCCTGTGCCTGCCGCTGTATCCCGACCTGACCGCGGGCGATGTCGAGCGCGTGGTCGCGACCTTGAAGAAGGTCACCGGCCTCTAATTGTTTGGTCGCATCGCTTTCTCCGAAAACCGGAGACCGCTTTTCGGGACGATGCCCTAGACCGTCGCTTCCGCCGTGTCCGTACGGGCATTGTTCACGCGACGGTCCCATTCGGCGCGGATCGCGTCCGGCGTGGGTTTGGTGGCGAGGCTGACCACGACGAACACGATCAGGCTGCCGATCAGGCCCGCGAAAATCGGCTCGTTGGCCAGGATCGCATCCATGACGGTCTGGCCGCCGACCAGGGCCAGGTAAGCCA
>JAIBCD010000106.1 GCA_019694335.1 Rhodospirillaceae bacterium
TACAGGCCCGTCGGTGGCGGGCGCGGCGGCGCCGACACCGGGCAGCAAAAGGCGGCGGTTGGGAACGGAATCCAGGGCGCTCATGTCCACCAAGACGCTCCCCGACGTGGTGACCCGGGCCGCGGGCGGCGGCGCCAAGGGCTTGCTGGTGTCGCCGTCAGCCAGGGCCTGCTGTCCCAACGCCCCAAACGCGGCGAGGGCCGTGCTCAAGCACAGCACACGAAACTGTCCCACGGTGAACCCCATCTTCCTTTTGCGCATTCCTCGCCTCCATCGGCCCAAACCAAACCACGGGCGTCAAAGTCTTTGAAATGGCTTTGCTTTGCGCGGCGTCCCTGGCCTTTAGGGTACAACAGCCGGTTTGCGGGGCACAACCGCTTTGCCGCCCTTGGTAAAAGGCGGTTTTTTGTTAATTCACAACCGGATGACGCCCACCGCAAGACCGGCCAGCGGCGCAGGCGCGTTACAGCTTCCCCGCCAGGAGATCGAGGATCGGCTTGTGCAGCTTGGCGTTGGCGGCGACCACGTGGCCTTTGGCCAGGTCTTCCTTGCGGCCGTCGAAGTCGCTGATGAAGCCGCCAGCTTCGCGCACCAGGAGAGTTCCGGCCGCGATATCCCAGGGCTGCAAGCCCTTTTCCCAGTAGCCGTCGTAGCGTCCGGCGGCCACATAAGCGAGGTCGAGAGAGGCGGTGCCGGCACGGCGCACGCCCGCGACTTCCTTCATCACGCGCTCGAGCTCGGTCAGGAACGGCGCGTGGCCGGGGCGCCCCTTGAAGGGAATCCCGGTGGCCAGCAGCGCGTCGCCCAGGGTATCGCGGGCCGAGACCCGCAGGCGGCGGTCGTTGAGGAACGCGCCCTTGCCCTTCTCGGCATAGAACATCTCGTCGGCAACCGGGTTGAACACCAGGCCGGCGATGATCTCGCCCTCCATCTCCAGGCCGATGGAAATGGCGAAGTGGGGGATGCCGTGCAGGAAGTTGGTGGTGCCGTCGATCGGATCGATGATCCAGCGGTGCTTGCCGTCCTCGCCCTTGATCTCGCCGCCTTCCTCCAACAGGAAGCCGAAGCGGGGGCGGGCCTTGGTGAGTTCCTCCCGGAGGACTTTTTCCGCCTTGAGGTCGGCGGCGGAGACGAAATCGCTGGGGCCCTTGCGGGACACCTGCAACTGTTCGACCTCGCCGAAGTCGCGCTTCAGCGCCCGCGCGGCCTTCTGCGCCGCGCCCGTCATCACCGTCCAGAGGGCTGACCGCAGCGCCATGGGAAATCCTCAGCCGCGAGCGTTATTTCGCTCTTTCAACGTAGGAGATGTCTTCGGTATTCACGACGATCTTGGTGCCGGCTTCGATGAACGGCGGGATCAGGATCTTCATGCCGTTTTCCAGCACGCCCGGCTTGTAGGACGACGCGGCGGTCTGGCCCTTCACGACCGGGTCCGCTTCCACCACGGTCAGCACGACCGAGCCGGGCAGGTTCACCGACACCGGCTTGCCTTCGATGAAGTCGACGGTGACTTCCATGTTGTCCTGGAGGAACCCGGCCTTCTCGCCGATCAGATCGCCGGCGAGGCTGAACTGTTCGTACGAGGCGGTGTCCATGAAGGTGTACATGTCGCCGTCCTTGAACAGGTACTGGCAGTCCAGTTCACGCACTTCCAGGCGTTCCACGGTGTCGGCGGTGCGCCAGCGGGCCTGGCTCTTGTTGCCGCCGGCGATGTCGCGCATTTCGACCTGCATGAAGGCGCCGCCCTTGCCGGGCTGCACGACCTGGTTCTTGAGAACCATCCACTGCTTGCCTTCGTGCTCGATGACCATGCCGCCGCGGATGGAGTTCGCCGAAATCTTCATGGATAGCCTGTCTGCTTGAATGCTGAAGCCCCGAAAGGGGCTGTAAAACCGCGGGCGCTTGTATCAGGTTGGGGGAGGCCCCGCCACGGTTTTTGGCGCAGCTTTTACTTAAAAGGATGCCTTATGGCCCCCTCCTGGTGGCACCCGGAAGAGATCGCCCGCAAACGGCCGTACCTGGAAACGCGCCGGGCGGTGCATAGCGCGGTCCGGGCCTATTTCCAGGCCGAGGGTTTCATCACGGTCGAGACCCCGGCATTGCAGGCGTCGCCCGGCCTCGAACGCCATATCCGCCCGCTCGCCGTCCCCTTGCGTAACCGGCGCGGGGAAGCCGCGCCGCGTTATCTCCATACCTCGCCGGAATTCGCCATGAAGAAGCTCCTGGCGGGCGGGCTCCCAAAAATCGTGCAGCTCTGCAAGGTGTGGCGCGACGGCGAGGAGGGGCCCCTGCATCAGCCGGAATTCACCATGCTGGAATGGTACCGGGCCAACGAAGGCTATGGCGCCCTGATCGAGGATTGCGCCCGGCTGCTGGCGGCGGCGGGCAAGGCAGCGCACCGCGCGCAGGAAAGCGACGGGGTGTTGCGCTGGCAGGGACGGACCTGCGACCCCGCCAAGACGCCAAAAATGCTCACCGTTCAGAACGCTTTCCGCGACTTCGCCGGCATCGATCTGCTGGCGACGGTCTCCGACGCCGACGCGCTGGCGCCCGATCCACGGCCGTTGCGCGAGAAAGCCTTGAGCACCGGAATCCGCTGCGGCGCGGACGACACCTGGGAGGACATATTCTTCCATGTGATGCTGGAGCGCGTCGAGCCGCAGCTCGGCATGGGTACCGCCACGGTGCTGTGCGAATACCCCGCCAACCTCGCCGCCCTGGCCCGGCGCAAGCCGTCCGATCCCCGTGTCGCGGAGCGCTTCGAGCTCTACGCCTGCGGCGTGGAACTCGCCAACGCCTACACCGAACTGACCGACCCCGCCGAACAGCGCGCCCGGTTTCTCCATGACCGGGCGTTGCACCAGATGCTGTACGAAAGCGCACCGCCGATCGACGACGATCTGCTGGCGGCGTTGGACCACATGCCGCCCGCCGCCGGCATCGCGCTGGGATTCGATCGCCTCGTCATGCTGGCGGCGAACGCGCGGCACATCACGGACATCATGTGGGCCCCGGTTGCGTAAAGGGCCGGTTGCGCATCCGCGCCAAAGCGCGGGAGAAGCGGGAGGGAGGCGGCGTTAGAAGGGCGCAAGACCGACCCGCCGGCGGTCTATGCCGGCGGGTTACCCGAGAGTTTCACGCGCCGGACCGCGCGAGAGGGCGGACACGGTCAAACACGGCGTTGAAGGCGCGCACGGCGGCGGCGGGGCCTTCGGCATAACCCCAGACTCCCGCCGCGACCGCCAGGAAATCCGCGCCGGCAGCGACCAGAACCTCACAGTTCTCGACGGTGATGCCGCCGATGGCGACGCACGGCACGTTGGTGGTCTCGCTCCAGATTTCCAGAATCTCGGGGTCGGCCCGGGTCGCCGCGTCCTTGGTCGACGACGGAAAGAACGCGCCGAACGCCACGTAATCCGCGCCTTGCTCGGCAAGGTCCATGGCAAGATGGCGGGAATCGCGGCAGGTGACTCCGACGGTGGCGTTCGCGCCCATGATCCGCCGCGCCTCGGCGTAGGGCGTGTCTTCCGGGCCCACATGGACACCGTCGCAGCCGAGGTCCGCGGCAAGATCGGGGCGGTCGTTCAGGATCAACGCCACGTCGTGCGCATGGCAGATCGGCATGAGTTTCTTGACCGCCGCGCGCACGACGGTGTCGTCGGCGTCCTTCAGGCGAACCTGCAGACACGCAACATCACCCGCCCCAAGCGCGGCTTCGAGGTCGCGCGCGAAGGCGCCGAGATCCGTGATGACCGGCGGTGTGATCAGGTAAAGCCGGCAGGCGGACCCGGACATCAGGACTTGTAAATGTCGATCAGGCCCGAGAGCAGGGTGAGGGCCTTGTCGTGCGGGCGCTGGAAGGAATTGCGGCCGATGATCGAACCGTTGCCGCCGCCGTCGCGGATCGCCTTGGCGTCCTCGAACACGCTGTCCTCGCCCTTGGTGCCGCCGCCGGAGAACACGACCAGGCGCCGGCCGCCGAAGCAGGCCTGCACCACATGCGCGACGCGCTGCGCCTGGGTGGCGCGCGGGATGTTCTGGGCCTCGTAGACCTTCTTGGCTTCGCCGAGGTCGAGGAAGTCGGTCGGCAGTTTGACCTTGATGATGTGGGCGCCGAGCAGGGCGGCCATATGGGCGCCATAGGCGATGATATCGAGGCCGAGTTCACCGTCCTTGGAGACGCCCTTGCCGCGCGGATAGGACCAGACCACCGTCGCCAGCCCCACGGATTTGGCCTCCGCGATCAGTTCGCGCAGGTCGTTCATCATGTCGAACTGCGCGCCGGAGCCGGGATAAATGGTGTAGCCGATGGCGGAACAGCCGAGGCGCAGGGCGTCCCGCACCGAACCCGTGATGGCCTGGGTGGGTGCGTCCTTTTCCGTTGCCAGCGAATTGCCGCTGTTGAGCTTGAGGATGGTGGGGATAGCGCCGGCGAAGGACGACGCACCGTCCTCGATCATGCCGAGCGGCGCCGCGAAAGCCGAGAGGCCGGCCGAAACCGCCAGCTGCCAATGGTAGTGGGGCTCGTAACCACCGGGGTTGGGCGCGAAGCTGCGTGCCGGGCCGTGTTCGAAGCCCTGGTCCACGGGCAGGATCACCATCCGGCCGGTGCCGCCCAGGCGGCCCTGCATCAGGATTCTGGCGAGGTTGGCCTTGGTGCCAGGATTGTCGCTTTCATAATTGGCGAGGATGGCTTTAACCCGGGGTGTAACGTTCATTTTGTAATCCTTACGTCGCGCGGAAAAATGCTCGCGACATATATATTCACCACCCCGGCTTGGGTAGCTGTTTTGCCAGCCGAGTTGACGCCGCCCATGGTCCTTTCTATGCTTCACGCGACGGTCGAGGATGGGGCGCTATTTCTTTGAAAGATATTGGGAACTATAAGCTCTCTAAGATACGCGATGCGCTCGGGCGCCTGGATGCGGCGGTCGGCCGCCTTGAGAGCGCCGCCCAGAACGCATCGGCCCAGGGCCTGCCGGACGAAGCCCTGAAGGCCGAGCTTGCCACGCTGATGGAAAATCACGCGGCGCTGAAGAAGACGGCGGGTCACGTGGCGGCCAGGCTCGACGTCACCATCGAGCGCCTGACGGCTCAACTAAAGACTTAGCGTGCACTTTAGAGGCGTGAAGTTGTGCACCGGAAGAATCCGGCAACGGTTTGGGATCGCTGCTTTGCCCTTGGGGGGTAGGCGGTTCGCGGGGGAACGAGTTTGGGGCAAGTATCCATAACCATTCGTGGGCGATCGTATCAGATCGCCTGCGACGACGGTCAGGAGGCGCATCTCGCACGCCTCGGACGCTATCTCGACCAGCGCAGCGAGCAGCTGGCCACCGCCAGCGGCAGCATCAGCGACAGCCTGCTCCTGGTGATGACCGCCCTGGTGATCGCCGACGAGCTGTCCGATACCTTGGGTGAACTGGAAAGCGTGCGCGGTTCCGGGGCCCAAAACGCCCGCGCCGCGGCCGAAAACGAGGTGGTGGCCGCCCTCGACCAGCTCACTGCCCGAATTGAACGTATTGCCGCGGGCCTCTCGGGCACCTAAGTTGCTGGTGGAGCTGCTGGGCAGGTTAGACCTTTGAACCCCCAGGGGCGATAATCTTCGCTCGGGTGCGGTCCCTCACCGGATCTTGGTCCGGTGATCACTGTGCCCACTTTTACCCGTGGCCCATTGGGAGGTCACGCAAGGCCGACGGCTTTCGGTGGCTCCACTTATCTCTTTTTTAGTCAGGCCGACGCTTTCGGGGCCATTCTTTGGGAAGCGGGCGTGACCGTACCGCACGATCCGATCTTCGACCCCATATTCGATCCGGGCATACCGGACGCGAAAGCCACGCTTCGCCGCGAAGTCCTGGCGCGCCGCCGCGCCGCCCATGCCGGAAAGGGGGCCTGCGCCGGCCACGACCTGCGCGCGCGGGTGATCGCCGAAATCCAGTCTCAAGGAAAAATAATAGCAGGCTATTGGCCTCTCGGGGATGAAATCGATCCCCGGCCCACGTTGATCGCCCTGGGCGAGGCCGGTAGCCAGATCGCGCTGCCGGCGGTGGCAGGGCAGGGCTTGGTGCTGATCTTTCGTGGCTGGCGGAACGGGGATGCCCTGGAATCCGGCCCGTTCGGCACCGCGCATCCGCCGTCGCGGGCACCGTTGGTGGAACCAGATACCTTGCTGCTGCCGCTGATCGCCTTCGACGCCAAGGGCAACCGCCTGGGCTACGGCGCCGGCTATTACGACCGGACCGTCGCGGCCTTACGCAAGCGGCGCAAGATTCTGGTGGTCGGCGTCGCCTACGACGAGCAGGAGGTGGCGGACGTGCCCGTCACCGCCCACGACCAGCGTCTCGACGGGATGATTACCGACCGCAGGACGTTGTGGTTCGAGGCGTGATAGAAGGCGGCCAGTAACCGCAACTGTCATTGCCCCGACAAGCCGGGCAGTGCCGGAAAACGAAAAGCTTCTGCCTTATGAGACTTCTTTATCTTGGCGACATCATGGGCAAAACCGGCAGGGATGCCGTCGTGGAGCGCGTGCCCGAGCTGCGCCGTGAACTTGGCCTCGATTTCGTGGTGGCCTGCGGCGAGAACGCGGCCCACGGTTTCGGCATCACCGCCGCCATCTGCCAGACGCTCTATGACGCCGGGGTCGATGTCATCACCCTCGGCAACCACGCCTGGGACCAACGCGAGATCATCAGTTTCATCCCGGCCGAACCGCGCCTGTTGCGACCTCTCAACTATCCGCCCGAAACGCCGGGGCAGGGGCTCGGGCTTTACCACACAAAGACCGGCCGCCGCGTGATCGTGATGCAGGTGATCTGCCGCCTGTTCATGGACGCCATGGACGATCCGTTCCGGGCGCTGAATGAATCGCTCGAACGCCACCCTTTGCGCGACGCCGCCGACGCCATCATCGTCGATGTCCATGGCGAGGCCAGCAGCGAAAAGGCCGCCCTTGGGGTGATCGCCGACGGGCGCGCCTCGATGGTGGTGGGCAGCCATTCCCATGTGCCGACCGCCGACACGCGCATCCTGACCGGCGGCACCGCCTTCCAGTCCGATGCCGGGATGTGCGGCTGCTATGACTCCGTCATCGGCATGAAGAAGGGCGCGGCGACCCAGCGCTTCGTCACCAAGATGCCGACCGAACGCCTGGAGCCCGCCGACGGCGAAGCCACGGTCTGCGGCGTTTATGTCGAGACCGATGACCGCACGGGCCTGGCCCTGAGGGTCGAGCCGGTCCGTGTCGGCGGCATGCTGAAACAAGCCCGCCCTTAACCAAATCCACAAGTGCTGGTATAAAAAGCCTGCAAACCTGCGACTTATTGTGTAATCAGGCGCGGTTCGACCCCTTTTTTTAGAGCGACACCTCTCAGAGCGACACCATGGCCGGCCATTCCCAATTCAAGAACATCATGCACCGCAAGGGCGCGAAAGACGCCAAGCGCGCCAAGCTGTTCACCAAACTCGCCCGCGAAATCACGGTTTCGGCCAAACAGGGCCTGCCCGACCCGGCCTATAACGCCCGCCTGCGCTCGGCCATCGCCGATGCGAAAGCGGAAAGCATGCCGCGCGACAATATCGAGCGCGCGATCAAGAAGGCCACCGGCGCCGACCAGGAAAACTACGACGAGGCCCGTTACGAGGGCAAAGGCCCGGGCAACGTGTCGGTGATCGTCGAGGCGCTCACCAACAACCGCAACCGCACCGCCACCGAATTGCGCACCGCGTTCAACAAATACGGCGGCGCCTTGGGCGAAACCGGCAGCGTCGCCTACAGCTTCCAGCGCCGCGGGCTGATTCACTATCCGCCCAAGGCCGGGACCGAGGACGCGGTGATGGAAGCCGCCATCAACGCCGGCGCCGACGACGTGCAGTCCGGCGCCGAAGGCCACGACATTGTCTGCGCGCCCGACAGCCTGCATGCCGTGCAGAAGGCCCTGGAAGCGGTGCTCGGCGAGGCGGAATCCGCCAAGCTCGAGTGGAAGCCGACCATGACGGTGGAAGTCTCGGGCGAAAAGGCCGAGGCCCTGGTGGAATTCCTGGAAGTGCTCGAGGACAACGACGACGTCCAGCGGGTCACCGCCAACTACGAGATGTCCGAAGAGACCATGAAGCGCCTCGGCGGCTGAGGCGAGGGGACGAGGGTGCCGAAAGACACGCCCGCTCAACAATCAGTACGTATTCTCGGCCTCGACCCGGGACTGCGCCACACCGGCTGGGGTGTCATCGAGATCTCCGGCAACCGCCTGAGCTATGTCGCGGGCGGCGTGATCTCGCCCGATGCGACCCTGGACCTCGCCATCCGGCTCAAGATCCTGTTCGCGGGCGTGAAGAGCCTGGTCGCCACCTATGCGCCGGACGAATGCGCGGTGGAAGAAACCTTCGTCAACCAGAATCCGGTCTCGACCTTGAAGCTCGGCCATGCCCGCGCCGCCGCGATGCTTGCGCCCGCCGAAGCCGACGTGCCGGTGGCGGAATACAAACCCAACCTGGTGAAAAAGTCCGTGGTCGGCGCGGGCCACGCCGACAAGAAGCAGATCGCGGCCATGATGCGCATCCTTCTTCCCGGCAGCAACGCCGAGGCCGATGCCGCCGATGCATTGGCCGTCGCGGTGTGCCACGCACATCACCGCAGCACGTTGATCAAACTGGGCGTGAAACGCTCATGATCGCCAAGTTAAGGGGCAGAGTGGATCAGGTTGGCGAGGACTTCGCCGTCATCGATGTCGGTGGCGTGGGGTACCTGGTGTTCGCGGGCGCGCGCACCCTGGCCGCGCTGGCCGTGGGCGAGGCCGCGGAACTGGCGATCGAGACCCATGTGCGCGAGGACCATATCCACCTGTACGGATTCTCGGCCGCGTCGGAACGCGAGATGTTCCGCACGCTGATGACCGTGCAGGGCGTGGGCGCGAAAGTGGCGCTCGCGATCCTGTCGGCGCTGTCGGCGCAGCAGATCGCCCAGGCGATCGTCAGCGGAGATCAGGGGGTCTTCAAGCGCGCCTCGGGCGTCGGGCCGAAGCTCGCCGCCAGGCTGGTGGCGGAACTCAAGGACAAGATCGCGGGCTTCAGCATGGTTGCGCCGCTCGCGAAACCCGCGAAGGGCGGTCCAGTCCCCACCGGTGCGGAGGACGCGGTATCGGCGCTGGTGAACCTTGGGTATGCCCGCATGGACGCCTTCGGCGCGGTCACGCGCACGCTCGCCAACGCCGGCGGCACCATGCCATTGCCCGCGCTGATCCGCGCCGCGCTGAAAGAATTGGGTTCAGCGCATGGATGAGCGCATCGTTTCGGCGAAGCGCGGCGAAGACGACGCCGACGCCCATCTCCGGCCACAGCGGCTCAAGGATTTCATCGGCCAGAAAGCCGCGCGCGAGAATCTCGCGGTGTTCGTCGCGGCCGCGCGCGAACGCAAGGAACCCCTGGATCACGTTCTCCTGCATGGGCCGCCGGGCCTGGGCAAGACCACGCTCGCGCATATCGTCGCCAAGGAACTGGGCGTGGGGTTCCGCGCGACCTCGGGGCCGATGATCGTCAAGGCCGGGGATCTGGCCGCGATCCTCACCAATCTCGAAGCCAACGACGTCCTGTTCATCGACGAGATCCATCGCCTTAATCCCGCCATAGAGGAAGTCCTTTATCCGGCCATGGAGGACTTCCAGCTGGACCTCATCATCGGTGAGGGACCGGCGGCGCGCTCCGTCCGCATCGAACTCCAGCCGTTCACCTTGGTCGGCGCTACGACGCGCTCGGGACTTCTGTCCACGCCGTTGCGCGACCGGTTCGGCATCCCGCTGCGCCTGGAATTCTACGGCGCGGACGAACTGGTCGAGATCGTGCGGCGCGGCGCCCGCGTGCTGGGCGTCACCTTGAGCGCCGACGGCGCCCTGGAAATCGCCCGGCGCTCGCGCGGCACGCCGCGCGTGGCGGGACGCCTCCTGAAGCGGGTGCGGGATTTCGCGGCGGTGGACGGCGTGAAGGAGATCGGCCGCGCCGACGCCGACGCGGCGCTCAGGCGCCTGGACGTGGATGCATTGGGGTTGGATTCGATGGACCGGCGCTACCTGGCCTGTATCGCCAACAACTACGCCGGCGGGCCGGTGGGGGTGGAAACCCTCGCGGCGGCGCTGGCGGAAGAGCGCGACACCTTGGAAGACGTAATCGAGCCGTTCCTGATCCAGCAAGGCCTGATTCAGCGGACGCCGCGCGGACGCATGATCTCCGACGCCGGCTACAAGCAACTGGGATTACCGGCCCCGCGCCGCGCAGCCGCGCAGTTCGATCTCTTGAGCGGGCGCGAAGAATGAGCGCGCCCCTCTTAAAAAATGAGGTCTTACCGTTCGGCGGGCAGCTCGAAGGCAGGCGTCACCGCATGCCGGTACGGGTGTATTACGAGGACACCGACGCCGCCGGCATCGTCTATCACGCCAGCTACCTGCGCTTCACCGAACGCGGCCGCTCCGAGATGATGCGCGCGCTGGACATCGATCTCGCGCGCATGTGGAATGACGCGGGCTTCGTGTTCGTGCTGCATTCGGCCGAAGTGAAATATAAGAAACCCGCGCGGCTGGGCGACCTGCTGACGGTCGAAACGGCGCTGGCGGAACTGGGCAGCGCCTCGCTGAAAGTGCGCCAATACATCACCTTCGCCAAGGAGGGGGGCGCGGCCGGCGAGGTGGTGCTGTTCGAAGGACTTCTGGCCTGCACGGGCCGCGACGGCAAACCGGCGCGCATCCCGGCGGGGGTCAGGGGCAAGATTGAAGCGTTCTTGAGTTAGCGCGCGTCTGAGCACATAAGAGGCTTACGTAGAGCCGGCAAAATGGTGGGTTAGGGTATGGATACAGCGGTCACGGCAACCAATTTGGCCCTCGGGGGCGGCGGCCACCTCTCGGCCTGGAGCCTGTTCCTCCAGGCGGACATGGTGGTCAAGTTCGTCATGGGCTTGCTCGCCTTCGCCTCGATCTGGAGCTGGGCGATCATCTTCGACAAGTCCTTGCGCATGCGCTCCCTGTTCCGCCAGGCGGAGCAGTTCGAGGAGAAGTTCTGGTCGGGCGGCTCGCTCGAGGATCTGTTCGAGCGCATCGGCCAGCGCCCCAAGGATCCGATGTCCTCGATCTTCGTGGCGGCCATGCGCGAATGGCGCCGGTCGTCCGGCAAGGGCGGAATCCCGGCGGCGGGGCCGGCCCTGGGCGAGCGCATCGACCGGGTGATGAAAATCACCCTGGAACGCGAGATGGATCTGCTCAACCGCCGCATGATCTTCCTGGCGTCCACGGGTTCGGTGTCGCCGTTCCTCGGCCTGTTCGGCACGGTGTGGGGGATCATGAACACCTTCACCGCCATCGGCGCCGCCTCCGACACCAGCCTCGCGACGGTCGCCCCCGGGATCGCCGAGGCGCTGTTCGCGACCGCCCTCGGCCTGGTGGCCGCGATCCCGGCGGTGGTG
>JAIBCD010000107.1 GCA_019694335.1 Rhodospirillaceae bacterium
GTTGATCGCGGCGGGCCTGGTCGCCCCGGTCTTGAACGCGGCGGCGCGGAACGAGGTGCTGGCGACGCAGTTCTCCGCCGGACGCGAAACGCCGTTCGCGGGGATTTCGCGCGTGCTGCCGGGCGACACCATCATCGTCGAGAACGGCGCGATCGCCGCGCGTCGGCGCCGTCCGGCGATCGCGGCGCGGCCCGCGTCGCTGCGCGACGACGCCGCGGCCGTCGCGGCGTTCGGCGCGGTGTGGGAAGACTCGGTCCTCGCCCACCAGCGGTCCGATGTGCCGTTCGGCATGTTCCTGTCCGGCGGCATCGATTCCTGTTCGGTGCTGGCGACCATGGCGAAGTTGAACGCCAAGCCGGTGCTGGCGTTCACCGCGGCATTCCCGGGAACCGCCGCCCACGACGAACGCGCCGCCGCGCGCGCCGCCGCCATGGCGGTCGGTGCGATCCATGTCGAGGTGGATGTCGCGCCGGCGGACTTCTGGGCGGCACTTCCCGCCATCGCGGAGATGGTCGACGATCCCGTGGCCGACTACGCGGTCGTACCGACCTATCTGCTCGCCAAACAGGCCGCGCGCGACGTCAAGGTGGTGTTGACCGGCGAGGGCGGCGACGAGCTGTTCGCCGGCTACGGGCGCTACCGCGCGGCGGTCCGGCCGTTGTTCGCGAAACGCCCGTGGCGGCGGCCGCTGCTGGCGTTCGACGGTTTGCGCGCGCCGCTCAAGGACTGGCGGCGCTCGATCGAGGCCGCCGAGCAAGATGGGGCGGCTGCCGGATTCAAAGGCCTGGCCGCCGCGCAAGCCGTGGATGTCGCCACCTGGCTGCCGGGCGACCTGCTCACCAAGCTCGACCGCTGCCTGATGGCGCACGGCCTGGAGGGACGGGTGCCGTTTCTCGACCCTGAGGTGGCGGCGTTTGCGTTTTCTCTCCCCGACCGCCAGCGGGTGCGCGGGCGCGGCAAGTGGGTGGTGCGTCAGTGGCTCTCGGAGAACTTTCGCGCCGCCAATGCGTTCCTGCCGAAGCGCGGCTTCACGGTGCCGGTGGGCGAATGGATCGCCGCCGAAGGCCGCCGCCTGGCGCCCCTGGTCGCGCGCGCGCCGGGCATCGCCGCGCTATGTCATGCCGAAGCGGTTGAACGGCTGTTCGGCAGCCTGGCCACGAATCCCAAGGGCGCGCACACCGCGTGGACGCTGTTGTTCTATGCTTTGTGGCATCGCCGCCATATGCTGGGCCAGCGCCCGATAGGCGACGTTTTTTCCACGCTTTCTGCGAAATGAGGCCGATGTGAGCGAGCCATTCGATCTTGTCATCCATGGCGGCACGGTGTTCACGCCGGGCGGTCCGGTGTCCGCCGATATCGGCGTGCGCGCCGGCAAGACCGAGGCCATCGGCAGCCTCGCGGGTGCCGCTGCCGCGGCGCGATTCGATGCCGCGCATTTGACCGTGCTGCCGGGCGTGATCGACGAGCAGGTGCATTTCCGCGAACCCGGCCCGGTGCATAAGGAGGATTTGGAAACCGGCACGCGCGGCGCGGCGCTGGGCGGGGTGACCGCGGTGTTCGAAATGCCCAATACCGATCCGCCCACGACCACCGAAGCCGCCATCGCCGACAAGCTGGCGCGCGCCAAGGGCCGCGCCTGGACCGATCACGCTTTCTATGTGGGCGCATCGCCGGAGAATGCCGCCGAACTGGGCAGGTTGGAACGCCTGCCCGGCGTGTGCGGGGTCAAGATGTTCATGGGTTCATCCACCGGCTCGCTCCTGGTGGCCGACGACGAGAACGTCAGCCGGGTGCTGGCGTCCGGTTCGCGCCGCGTCACGGTCCACAGCGAGGACGACATGCGCCTGCAGGAGCGGTCGGCGCTGGTGAAGGACGGCGCCGACGTCTCCATGCACCCGGAGTGGCGCGACGTGGAGACAGCGGTGCGCTCGACCGAGCGCCTGCTGCGCCTCGCGCGCCAACATCACCGCCGCGTCCACGTACTGCATGTGACCACGGCCGAGGAAATGGAGCTGCTCGCGCGGCACCGCGACATCGCCACCGTCGAGGTGCTGCCGCAACACCTCACCCTGGCGGCGCCCGAGTGCTACCAGCGGCTCGGCACTTTCGCCCAGATGAACCCGCCGATCCGCGAAGCCCGTCACCGCGACGCCCTGTGGGCCGCGATCGACGCCGGCGTGGTGGATTGCGTCGGCTCCGACCATGCCCCGCATACCCGCGAGGAGAAGGCGCGGCCTTATCCGCGCAGTCCGTCGGGATTGACCGGTGTACAGACCCTGCTGCCGCTGTTGCTGGATCACATGGCGCGGGGACGCCTGACGCTCGCGCGTCTGGTGGACCTCACCAGCGCGGGCCCGGCGCGCATCTTCGGCATCGCCGGCAAGGGCCGCGTCGCCAAGGGCTACGACGCCGACTTCACGCTGGTCGATCTGAAAGCCAAGCGCACCATCACCAACGCCTGGATCGCCAGCCGCTCGGGCTGGACGGCGTTCGACGGCATGGACGTGACCGGCTGGCCCAAGGCCACCATCGTGCGCGGCCATATCGTCATGCGCGACGACGCATTGCTCGATAAACCCGTCGGCGCGCCGGTGCGGTTCCAGGAAACGCTTTAAGCCGTGCCGCGTCGTGGAACAGGTGGAGGTTTAATCTGTTTCACGTGAAACAAACTAAGCCTCCGGCGGTCTAGCCGCCCGCGAACAGGTAACCGCAGGATTCCGGCGTGGGCTTGCGCGCCATCAGGCGGTCGTAGAATGCGCCGGCCTTGTCCACCATCTGGTCCACTTCGGAGCCGAGGATCAGGCCCTTCTCGGCCAGATCGAGCGCCGCGCCGGCATAGGCCTGGCGGTAGGCGTCGCGCGTGGCGTAGCGCTCGGCGATGGAGGGGCGCGGGTCGTTCGCCGCCAGGCGTTCGTTCTCGTTGCGGGCGAAGGGAACGAAGCTGCCGTCGAACCGTGCCAGGCGGTCCGGCGTGCCGGTGGCGGCGTTGAGCAGGTTCCAGCCGGTGTAGGTGCCGAGCGGCGCCGCCAGGTCCGGCAGATGCACGCCGCCTTTGTCGAGGCCGTCCTTGTCGGGCAGCGGCACCAGCGCGGTGTAGGTCTTGCCGATCTTGGGTGGCACGATGTCCATGATGCCGTCGGCGAAGCGCGGCCCGAAATCCAGGCGCGGCGGTTCCAGGAACCGGCTGGGCGTGCGCATGCCGGGGATTTTCGGGAAGGCCTCGACGTACTGGCTGAGCTTGCCCAGGTTGCCGTCGGCGATCTGCGGATAGTTCGAGGCCGGCGGTTCCCGCTTCAGGGTGATCCAGGCATCGAGGTGCAGGAGCAGCGACCGCAGCATCGGCCGCTCGTCGAGGGGGTTCGGGCAGTGGGCGAGGGTCGCGCCGGCGGCCGGGGAAGCGATCCGGTGTTGTGCGCCGGCGACGGAATAGATGCGCGCGCGGGCGGCGGGCGCGAGGTCGGCGGTGGCATCGATCGACGTGTGGGTCAGGGACGCCGACCGCGCCCAGTATTCCGTGGCGGTGTTGACGTAGAACAGCCGGGGGCCCGCGCCCGGAGTTTTGTCGAGCACGCTGCGCGGGTCGGCGCCCGGGGCTTCGGCTTGCGGGCTGGTCGAGAACGGGAACCAGTCGGTCGGGAAGTCGAGTTCGACGTCAGGGCTGAAGTGGCGGCTGACCTGGCCGAAGCGCAGGTTGAAGCTGCCCTTGCCGGCGCCGGGGGCTTTCAGCAGCGCGCCGTCGAACGACAGCCGCCCGCGGCCGTCGGTGACGAGGCCGTAATACACCATGGATTGCAGGAGGCGTGCCGACTGGGACGCGCCGTACGCCAGCACCGTGGCCGGCAGCGCCGCGCCGTCGTCGAGCAGCGGGTTGAGCGTGCCGTATTTGTCGGTGCGCTCGAAGCGGAAGAACAGCAGCGCGTCGCGGATGCCGGCGAGGCCGAGGCCCACCACGCGCGGGCCACGCGCGGTGTAAGTGAGGGTGTAGATCGAGCCCGGGCGGAAACCGCCCTCGAGCGTGATCAGGGCCGGATCGTAAACCAGCCGGTCGCCGATCTTCTGGCCGAAGGTCCAGCGGTTGCGCGCGATCGGCGTGCGCGTGCCGTAAGGGCCTTCGCGCACGGTCAGCACGGCCTCGGGGTCGTCGGCGCGCGCGGGTTCATAGGCCAGCGCCAGGACGCCGACATGCGATGCCGTCGGGGTGGCTTGCGTGACGATGATCTCGCCTTCGACCTTGCCGAGGATGGGTTTGCCGCCCTCGGTGGCGACAGGCAGGTCGGCGCGCAAGCGGTCGCCGCCGGGCTGGATGTCCCATGACCAGCCGGTCGCGAGTATCGCGTAGCCTTGCTCCATCAGAAACCCGTTGCCGGCGTCCTCGGGAGTCAGCGGCAGGTTCGTGCCGCGGCCGTCATTGAAGGCGCCGAGCGCGGTCAGGCCGCCGCGGTTGTTGACGTCGTAGATCAGGCGGCCGTTGGCGCGTGCCGGGTCGATCGGCCGGAGCAGGATGAAATCGGTGGTGAAGTGCACACGCCCGGCGGTGTCGCGCGGGGCGAGTTTGATATCGGTGATGGCCTGGTTCTCGGGCGCGTTGGCATCGACCGCCAGATAGAGCCGCCCGCGGATCCGTTCATAGGCCCCGACATTGCCGAAAGGCTTGGCCCCGGCCAGGGGAACGCGTTCGAGCACTTCCACCCGGTCGACATCGGCCAGGGCAGGGCCCAAGGCAAAGGTAGTGAAAGCGGCGCAAACGCAGAAGGCCGCGGCCAGGCGAGCAAGGCGCGCAACGGACGTCGGAAGCATAGGCGGATCGTTCTCCCTTGGGATGGATACAGTATGCCTAAAGGTTGGTCATACGCCCACCCCCGGAAAATGCGGGGTGGGGTGCAACGCTCCACGACTCTTACGCGTCCTTGTCCTCAAGCGTGTCCAGAAAAAGCGGACACCGGTTTTTCGTCGGGACACGCGACAGGAATTAACCAAGGCCTATGGCGATCGCCGGGTCGCCAGACGCCATGGCGTCCGCGCAAAAGAAAGCGGCGCCCTCCGGGTGGAGGGCGCCGCTTTTGGAGCAACCCGTCTTATTGCAGGACGATCAGGACGTCTTCTTCGCCGCGTTTGACGAACAGCGCGGAGGAGCGGCCCGAATCCTTGAGCGCGGTCTTGAATTCCTCGACCGTGTTCACGGGCTTGCGGTTGACCGAGAGGATGTGGTCGCCCTGGCGGAAGCGCTGGGCGGCCGGGCTGTTGCGCTCGATCTGGGTCACCACCACGCCCTTGACCTTGTCGTCGGAAGCGGCGGAGCTGAAGGTTGCGCCTTCCAGTTCGGGCCGGTCGTTGACCTTGGCCACTTCCTGCTCGGCCGGAGCCTTGCCGATGGTCACCTTGAAGTCCTTCTTCACCTTGTCGCGGACGATGGTGAGGTTGATGCTGGTGCCGACCGTCAGGAGGCCGATGCGGTTGCGGAGTTCGCCCGAGCTGCGCACCGGGCGGCCGTCCATGGCGACCACCACGTCGCCGGCCTTCACGCCGGCGGCTTCGGCGGGCGAGCCCTTGGCGATGCTGCCGACCAGGGCGCCTTCGGTCTGCTCCATGCCCAGGTTCTTGGCGAGTTCCGGGTTCAGATCCTGGATGCCGACGCCGATGATGCCGCGCTTGACCTCGCCGTATTGGGTGAGCTGCGCCATCACGCCCTTGATCATCGAGGTGGGCACGGCGAAGCCGATGCCGACGTTGCCGCCCGACGGGCCGACGATGGCGGTGTTCATGCCGACCAGTTCGCCCTTCAGGTTGACCAGCGCGCCGCCCGAGTTGCCCGGGTTGATCGAAGCGTCGGTCTGGATGAAGTCCTCGTAGCCCTCGATGCCCATGGTGCCGCCCATGCTGCCGCGGCCCTTGGCCGAGACGATGCCGGCGGTGACGGTCTGGCCCAGCGCGAACGGATTGCCGACCGCGATCACATAGTCGCCGACCTTCACGTCCTCGGAATCGCCCATCGGGATCGCGGTCAGGTTCTTGGCGTCCACTTTCAGGACGGCGATGTCGGTCTGGTCGTCGCTGCCGACGACCTTGGCGGTGAACACGCGCCGGTCGGACAGGGTGACCGCGATGTCGCTGGCGTCCTCGATCACGTGGTGGTTGGTGAGGATGTAGCCCTGCTTGGCGTCGATGATGATACCCGAACCGACCGCCGAGCGTTCCGGCATCTTGGGGGCGTTTTTGTCGCCGAAGAAGCGGCGGAACATGGGGTCGTTGAACAGCGGGTTGTCGGCGGAGACCTCGACCTTGGCCTTGACCGCGATGTTGACCACGCCCGGCACCACTTTTTCCACCAGCGGCGCGAGGGTCGGCATGCCGTCGCGCGTCGGGATCGCGCTTTGCGCCGCCGCGTTCACCGCCGGCGTGGCGAACAGCGCCGCAGCCGCGGCCGTGGCGAGAACAAACCTATGGAAGCGGACGCTCATGGAGGGGGTGGCCTTTCGTGATGGATGGAGAGAGGCAGCGACGCTGCAGTGTCAGCCGATGCGTTCCGGCGATGTTACCGGCGGGAATGACAGGATCATATGTGGTAACAGCTATTTAATCTCGATTTTAGCGTCCTAATTGCTGATTCTATTCAACTTTTTGAACCCCTCCGCCGGGCCGCGATGTAACCGCGGCTCCCACGCCTTTGAAGCATCGCGGCCAGCCGGTTGCTTGACAGCCCCGGCCCTTGGCGGGGACCGTAAGCCTTCATTCAAGAACCGGGCACAGGGCAGGGTAGCGTCATGGATCAAACCTCTTTCAGCCGCGCGACTTTCCTGAAACTTGCCGCCGCCGCCGCCACCGCGCCGATCCTGCCCGCGTTTGCGGCCGACGCCGGTTTGGCCCTGCGCGCGATTCCCAAAAGCAAGGCCGGCGAACAGCTGCCGGTGATCGGCCTCGGCACCGCGCAGGAGTTCGGCGTGCGCAGCGACGCCGCCAACAGGGACGCCAAGCAGGGCGTCATCAAAACCCTCTCCGACAAAGGCGCGAAGGTTCTGGATACCGCCGCGTCCTACAGCGACGCCGAGGCGGTGTGCGGCGAGTTCATGGAAAAGCTGGGCAACCGTTCGAAGCTGTTCATCGCCACCAAGTTCGGCGAAACCGGCAAGGATGCGGGAATGCGTTCGGTGGAGAACTCCTTCAAGCGCCTGCGCACCAATGTCATCGACCTCATGTATGTGCACAACATGATCGATACCGACACGCATTTGCCGTGGCTGAAGGATCTAAAGGCCCAGAACCGCATCCGGTACTTCGGCGTCACTTCCACCGGCGGCAATCAGGACCGCCTCGCCACCTGGATGGACCAGGTGGATTTTGTCGAGTTCGCCTATTCGGTCGATTACCGCGCGCCCGAGCAGAAGTTGTTGCCCATGGCCAGGGACAAGGGCGTGGCGGTGTTCGTGGCGCTGCCGTTCGGCCGCAACCGGCTGCTCAATAAAATGCGCGGCAAGGAAGTGCCGGCCTGGGCGCGCGAGGAACTGGGCTGCAAGACCTACGCCCAACTGGCGCTCAAGTTCCTGGTCTCGCACCCGGCGGTCACCGTCGCGATTCCCGGCACCGAGAACCCGGCCCATATGGCCGAAAACATCGAGGCGGGCAGGGGCCCCCTGGCCGACGAGAAGCAGCGCGCCCGCATCGCCCAGCTCTGGGAGAATGCCTAGGCATTCTCCCAGAGCCTTTGTTTGCGCCCGTTCGGGGCGACGGGAGAATGCGCCGTGGCTCCAGCGGCCGGCTGGGCTGTGGCTAGGCGTGACCTTCGTTGTAGGTGAAACGTTTCCTCCGGCGGCCATCGCTTTCGCTTTTCACGCGGTGAGGCGGGGAACGGCGTGGCGGGAAAATAGGTTGGTTTTCTCCGGTCTCGGGGAAGGGAGAAAATTCTTCTAAAATCCCAAGTCTTCCCAGGGAGGTAGGCAATTCCGGGAGACTTGGCGGAGCGGGCGGGAGAGTTTGCGCCGGCATCAAATCCTGACATGTCCGTGAGCGCCGCCGCGGCCCGATTTCGGATGTCGCGCGGGCGTGCTTGGGCTAAAATTCGAAAAACAACGATGCGTCCTGATCCGCTGCGGCAAAATGCCGCCAGCGGATTGTTCATGTAAGAGGGATGGCGGTTTCTTGAGTTCTGCGGCCTCGCAAAGGTCCTGGTTGACCCCTTCGGTGGTGCCCGGTTTCGGCATGACCATGGGTTTCACGCTGGTTTATCTCAGCCTGATCGTGCTGTTGCCGCTCGCCGCCTTGGTGGTGCGCGCGGGCGGCCTGGGCTGGGACCAGTTCGTGGCGGTGGTGACCGCGCCGCGCGCGGTCGCGGCCTATCGTTTGTCTTTCGGCGCCGCATTCATCGCCGCGGCCATCAACATCGTGTTCGGCGTGCTCGTGGCCTGGGTGCTGGTGCGCTACCGCTTCCCGTTCAAACGCCTGGTCGATGGCCTGGTCGACCTGCCGTTCGCGCTGCCGACGGCGGTGGCGGGCATCGCGCTCGCGACTCTGTTCTCGAAAAACGGCTGGATCGGTTCCGTCGTCGAGCCCTTGGGCCTGAAGGTCGCGTTCACGCCCCTGGGCGTGATGGTGGCCCTGGTGTTCATCGGTCTGCCGTTCGTGGTGCGTACGGTGCAGCCGGTGCTCCAGGATCTCGACAAGGAAGTCGAGGAGGCGGCCGCCAGCCTCGGCGCCGACCGCTTCCAGACTTTCCGTCATGTGATTCTTCCCAGCATCCTGCCGGCGGCCGTGACCGGCTTCGCGCTCGCGTTCGCGCGCGCCATCGGCGAATACGGTTCGGTGATCTTCATCGCCGGCAATCTGCCGATGAAGTCCGAGATCGTGCCGCTGCTGATCATCATCAAGCTGGAGCAGTTCGACTACCGGGGCGCCGCGGCCATCGGCGCCGCCATGCTGGCCGCGTCCTTCGTGCTGCTGCTGGTCATCAACATGCTCCAGCGCTGGAGCAGACAGCGGATGGGCGGGTGATGGGCAGGATCAATCCGATCACCGAAAGGCGCGGCTTGCGCGCCGGCCTGATCGCGGCTTCGCTGCTGTACATCCTGCTGTTCCTGGTGCTGCCGGTTGTGACGGTGTTCACCGAGGCGCTGGGCAAGGGCTTCGGCGGCTATTTCACGGCCATCAACGACCCGGCGGCGCGTTCGGCGATCAAGCTCACGCTGCTCACCGCCGCGATCGCCGTGCCGTTCAACATGGCGTTCGGAATCGCCGCGTCCTGGGCGATCGCCAAGTTCGAATTTCGCGGCAAGAGCGTGCTGATCACGCTCATCGACCTGCCGTTCTCGGTCTCGCCGGTGATCTCGGGCCTGATCTACGTGCTGCTGTTCGGCGCGCAAGGCATTCTGGGGCCATGGCTCGCGGAACACGATATCCAGATCGTGTTCGCGGTGCCGGGGATCGTATTGGCGACCATCTTCGTCACGTTCCCGTTCGTCGCCCGCGAACTGATCCCCCTGATGCAGGAGCAAGGCACGGAAGAGGAAGAAGCCGCGCGCTCGCTGGGCGCCGACGGCTGGCAGACCTTCTGGCGCGTGACCCTGCCCAATATCCGCTGGGGCCTGCTGTACGGCGTGCTGCTTTGCAACGCCCGCGCCATGGGCGAGTTCGGCGCGGTGTCGGTTGTGTCGGGCAAGATCCGCGGCCTGACCAACACCATGCCGCTGCACGTGGAAATCCTTTACAACGAATACAATATCGTCGCGGCCTTCGCCGTGGCCTCATTGCTCGCGTTCCTCGCCTTGGTCACCCTGGTGGCCAAGGGCGTGCTGGAGTGGGCGTACGGCCATGAGCTGGGCGGCGCCCGTGCTTAGATTCGTGAGCGCTTAGAGTCAGTCATGGTCATTGAAGTCCGCAACGTCACCAAACGCTTTGACACCTTCACCGCCCTGCACGGCCTGAATCTCCAGATTCAACCGGGCGAGCTGGTGGCGCTCTTGGGGCCTTCGGGCTCGGGCAAGACCACGCTGCTGCGCGTGATCGCGGGCCTGGAATTCGCCAACGAAGGCCAGATCCTGTTCGACGGCACCGACGCCGGCGGCCGTCACGTCGGCGAGCGCCGCGTGGGCTTCGTGTTCCAGCACTACGCGCTGTTCCGGCACATGACCGTGTTCGAGAACATCGCCTTCGGCCTGCGCGTGGTGCCGCGCCAGCGCCGCATGTCCGACAGCGACATCAAGAAGCGCGTCAATTCGCTGCTGTCACTGGTGCAGCTCGACCGTCTCGCCGACCGCTATCCGACCCAGCTTTCGGGCGGGCAGCGCCAGCGGGTGGCGCTGGCGCGCGCGCTGGCCATCGAACCGCGGGTGCTGTTGCTGGATGAACCTTTCGGCGCCCTCGATGCCAAGGTGCGCAAGGAACTGCGCCGCTGGCTGCGCCGCCTGCACGACGACATGGGGCTGACCTCGATCTTCGTCACCCACGACCAGGAAGAAGCCCTCGAGCTGGCCGACCGCGTGGTGGTCATGAACCAGGGCGCCATCGAGCAGGTGGGCACGCCGGAAGAGGTTTACGACTCCCCGGCCACCCCGTTCGTCTATGAGTTCCTGGGTAACGTCAACCGCGTGCCGTGCCGGATCGAGAACGGCAAGGTATCGCTGTGGGGTGTCGACGTGGCGGCCGAAACCCACGACGGGGCGACCTTGCCGGCGGGTGAAACCGCCGGATTCGCGTACGTGCGCCCGCACGATATCGAGCTGCTGCCCGCGGGACAGGGCGAGCCGGCCGTGGTGCGCCACGTTGCGGCGGCCGGCCCGACCGCACGCATCGAAGTCTCGGTCCAGGGGGTGCAACCTCTGATCGAGGCGCAGCTCAGCCGCAAACGTTACCTGGACCTGGGGCTGAAAGTCGGCCAGCAGGTCGCCATCGCCGCCCGCGCCGCCCGGGTGTTCCCGGCCAGCGCATCGCCCGGCCCTCCGGCCGGCCCTGCCGGCCTCTAAAAAGGTGTGGGCGTAACTGGCTGAGACGTTATGGGGGTGCCGGAGTTATGATCGAGCCGGCGCCCTCGCTTCCGGGCGCCTTTGCCGTCAAAGGGATTTGCTGATGCGCGCTGTTTTCCGGCCCCTGCTGCTGCTGCTGGCCACGATTGCGGTTCTGGCCGGCCCGGCGCGCGCGCAGCAGGAATCAACCGAGCCGCCCAAGCCCCGCGCGGCCCCGCGCGGGATCGTCAGCGAGGAAGTGCTGCCCCGGGCCGGCGGCGTGTTGGTGTTCGGCGGTACGCGCGGCGCCGGCCTCGAGGCCGTCAAGGACCTGGTCGAGCGCGGCGAGAAGGTGACGGTGATGGTGCGCGCGTCGTCCGATACCGCCGCGCTCAAGCAACTGGGCGTGAACATCGTGCCGGGCGACGCCCTGGTCACGGACGACCTGGTGAAGGCG
>JAIBCD010000021.1 GCA_019694335.1 Rhodospirillaceae bacterium
CTTCGCCCTTCTTTCCGATATTGAACGACGTAGCTCTTCTTGCCCGAAGCGAAGACACGCAGACCGAAGCCCGGCATCTCGTCGTCCCATACGCTGAAATAATCACCGCGCGGCTCTAGAGCATCGATAAATCGCTTCGTGAGATGTGCCATCCGTGACCTCTACAATCGATCCCGCGTAAGCGCTGCGTAAGCACGCGGGAGGAAATCGCCGGAATCTTGATGACACTCGCGGAATCGTGGGTCAACAGAAACCCTTTATCTATGGGCCTTAATGACACCTGCGGAACGCTACGGAATCTTCTTCGGGCACGATGGCATTGTAGAGGTCAGGGGTTCGATTCCCCTCAGCTCCACCATCGACTAATCTGCGGATTATCGAAGCTTATGACACTAGCCGCCGAAAGGCGGCTTTTGTCATTTTGGGGCTGTTGCCACTTCCGCCACTTGAGAGATGACAGGGAGAGGCATAACGCATTGGTGAAGCAGATCGCGTGACCTGCCCACGTAGTGCTTGAGGTTCATCTTCGAGCCGGGAGCGTGCCCGAGCTGATCTTGTAATTGGCGATGGGGCATTCTGACCTCCATCGCACCCCAAGTCGCATAGCACTTACGAAGGGTGTGAAGCGTGACATGAAGCGGCTTTCTGTCCCGCGAGATGTTGGCCGCCTTGACCGCCGTCTTCAACGACTTGCGGATATTGTCGCGGGTCTTTTCGGGGTCTTTGGGGCTAGGGAAGACAAGACCCTCCCTGTTTTTGATTTTCAGAAGCTCCGATCGCGTGACTTCGCTAAATGCTACTGACCGTTCGGAATGACGTGTCTTCGGCGTCCAATCCGCACGACGCCGGTAGTGAGCGATCCTGTTCTCAAGATCGACATTTTTCCAATCGAGATTGAATACCTCGCCGCTTCGACTTCCTGTCTCGGCGATGAACCTCACAACGAGGCGGTTACTTTCGGGTAGTGCCTCGATGATGCGGGCCACTTCGTCCAACGTGGGCACAATTAGGTTTCGCCCAGCGTCACTTGGCAAGAGATCAATTTCCGGGACCTGAGACAGTAGCTGACGACGGCAGGCCCACCGCAGAAGTTTTAGAAGCATCTGCGTATCGGCATTGATCGTATCCGGCGCTCGACCTTTCCTGAACCGCCACGCCTGGAACTTCTCTAGTCCCTGTTCGTCAATCTGGCTCAGTTTTACGTCCCCGAAGAAAGCTTTGACGTTCTTGAGGTTGTACTTGTCGCGCTCCAGTGACGAAGCCTGCTTCTTCTTCGTGAAGACCCGGCGTTCTTGTTCGGCTAGCCACCGTTCCTCCGCTTCGAAGAGGGTCACCGACGGCGTGCGGGATTTAGGATGCAGGCTTCCGACCAAACTCTCTTGGGCAAAGCCGCGTATCAAGTCCTTGGCTGCCTGTATGGCTTCTTCACGATTTGCAAAGAGCTTCCGCAGTCGCCTACCGGCAATGCTTCTTGGAATATCCAAGAACCATCTGCCGGTCAGCCTTCCTGCGCGCACATGCGGGGCGATCCTGTAAGGACCAACTTTTGTAGTTTTACTCATGACATTCCTCGTGGTTGTGAGGAACGCCCCCGCGCACTTCCAAGGATTTCACCTATCAGCTCGTGCTGATCCTTGAAATCCAATTCCCCGCTCTGTGTCCGCGCACTTTTGCAGACATATGCGAGAACATCGGAGAGGGCATATAGCGCCCATTTTCCGGCCCCGCCGTGCATGTAAGGAAGCAAGGCGCGGTCGATACGCCGAACGCTATCGACGTTCATCCGCAACAGCCGGGCGACCTCGTAGACGGTAAGCACGGGCGGAAATACAGCTTCGGAACCGAGTAGTTCTGCTCCAGATGCTCGGCCGTTCGTCCGTGGGCTGCCTTCGGCTTCTGGGGCGAAGGGCTGCTCTTGGGGGGTTCGCGCATCTAGCGCGCGAAAGCTCGTGCTTCTGGTACGGAGCATAGCGCCCGTCTTTCTTTGAAATTTCGGAGGAGATTGGGGGGCTTAGACCGGACTAGCTTAAGTCGTGAGAGCTGCCGCGCTATCGACGGAACGGTCGAAAAAACCCGGAGCGTCCGTGAGAAGGCGGGCAGCACGAATGAAGTCACGCGATAGCGGGTGTACAGCCCAATCACCACGGTCAATCACCCCGTAGCTCCGGAGTTGCCGGAGCGTATGTTGACCGATTGCTGGAGAGGCTCGGCCCTCGGTTACTAGCTGGTCAATGATCCATCGAGCGCGTGGCTCGTCTCGAACGCATCCCCTGACCAAGGAAATCAATTCGTAGGCGGTCCTATCCGCCACTGCTCGTCCCCGCCGCCACTGGCGAATAAGCGAATTTGCAATTCGGGTAAAATTCGGCGCGGCAGTCCCGAACCAGAGAGAAAATGGCGTCTCCTCGGTAATGTGAAGCGGCTCACGATTTCGCGTTAGGCCTGGACATAGCCGACGAAGGCGAGAGCTATCGACCTGAATTTCAAATCTGACCCGGCAATTCGTCTTCGAGTAGACCTTTAGACGTTCGCCGCTGTGAAGCTTGACAGTCGCCATAAGGCCGGACGGTCTAGAGGTGGTTCGCAGAGGGGGATGGTATTCAAACCGGTCCACCTCCCGTCCTAGCCTCCTAATTTCTTCGATTATCTCCGCTACGAAGCTAATGGGCTGAGCGACCAGCGCGTCATACGCAAACTCGACGCCTAGCAGGATCGTCCGCGATTGCCGATCTAGTACATTCGGGGTTTGGCCTGAGCTTGAATGCTCCAGAACGTGCTGAAAGGTGGTGCCGCAATAGGTCTGTAGCTCAGCTATTGCTGCGTCGGCGGCCCGCCACACATTGCGATTGTCTCGCCTGATATCGGGCGACTTGATCCAATTGGTGTTGTTCGATGAGCATAGCTCCGTGGTCTCCGCTCGGCTATTTGCGTGCAGCCCCTTGAGAATATTTAGCGTGAGCGTAAAGCGCAAAAATGCGCCTGCGACCGAATGCACCTTTATCGAAACAGGTAGGCCGGCGGATGTCACTAGCTCTTGCCACAATCCACTGCGCCGATGCCGCAGGCCAAAGCCCAAACCATCCCGAAGCACATCACGGTAGTTGTCCGGCACACCCACAGGCGCCGTGTCATGCTGAAAGATAACCACGTCCGGATACGTAGCCTGTGCATGAATGGGTATATTTAGTGATCGTAATACCACTCTGACCTCCTATTGTATTAGGGCTCGCCCGCAAAATTCGCGGGCGACGGAGGCTGGAGGCTAAGTAGGAAGCCCGTGGCCAAATAGGCCACGCAACTTTGAAAATTATACGGAACTTTGTAGCGAGCTTCGGGGCGGCCTATCGATGCTCATGCGCCTCTCTTTCATTCGCGCGCAGATGCGTCTCCAACATTCTCCCGCCTCTCGCTCCAGGATTATCCGCCCATGAGCATCTCTCGCGCGCCGGATACGAGCGGCGATGTCGCGAAACACATCGATTGCGGCGATATCGCCTTCGATATCATATTTCGACGAGTTTGATGATGAGCTATTTCTAACGCCTGCTACCGCGCCCCCGTGGTGCGAGGTTTTCGAAGCCGTGATAACGACTTACCCGGTGCCTGCATGTACGGTTTCTTACGCCCAAGGGGCCGCGCAGCTACGATAGACCTCGACTAGTACAAATCTGATAGAGGCCATGCCTCTCCAGTACGCTGAGGGATCGCCCAAACCTAGCCAAGTGAGAGCCGGTGCAATGCTCTGGCGACCGTGGAGGCGTGCCACTGCCCACCGCGTGGGGTGGTTATGCCCCTTGCGTTTAGCGCAACCGCAATCCCGGAGTAGGAGCTGATACCGGCCTTCTGTAGCTCGCGAATTGCGGGTGCTAACTTCTGAGCGCGTTCCGTGGCCTCGGCGCGCTGAGCCTCACTACCGCGTTTTTGAGCCGTGGCTAGATTGGTTCTATTACCTAGCTGTTCCCCGCGCGAACGCTTTGCACGCAGCGCGGAGCGAGTGCGCTCCGCGATCAAGTTGCGTTCTTTTTCCGCGAGGGCAGCATAAAGGTGAAGCATGAAAGCATCCACATCGGGACCGAGTTCCGCGACGATGAAGGGCACCTTTCGGGCCATTAGACCGGATATGAAGGCCACATCTCGGGATAGTCGATCAAGTTTGGCGACGACAATAGCGCACCGCCGCCGCTTGGCCTCGGTAAGTGCATCCCGGAGCTTAGGCCGGGCATCAATTGCGTCGCTTCCCGCGCCTGTTTCGATCTCGTTGTAGGTCTCGCATAGCTCGTAACCGAATTGCTCGCAGAAGGACTTTATACGCTCTTGCTGGGCTTCAATTCCGAGGCCGGATTGGCCCTGCCGGCGCGTAGATACGCGGACATATCCGATGATGGGTTTCATGCTTACCAACCGAAAACGTTCGTTTACGGTTGCAAACCCTGTTCAAGCTGATCCGCCCAGACAAGCCAAACCCCGCAGCAGGGGCACATGGCTGCTATACAGCGGGTACATGCGTCAACGCGGAAGGGCTAGTAGCGCCCGGAAGCACGCGATGGCTTAGGTGGCGTGGAGGGCGGGCCGCTAATGCAGTGCCACCCGGACCAATAGAACTAGGAAGATCAGCAGCCACACAAACCCGAGGAACCCAGACTTCGAAGAGCGGCCCATATACTGTTCTTATTTACTTTTGGTCTTCGTCAATTCGAGCAGTGCGGTCACATCAGGCGTCGTTTTCACGGTGCATGCATCTGTCCACGACGAGTAGCTAATGACCCGCTCAAAGCCTCGGGGCAGACAAAATTCGGCTGGGCTAACCGAAACGCCAGCCTCGGTTCTTGTAACGGCGTCATACACAGCAGGTGCATATCCAAGAATGGACCGCTCAACCACGTCTCCCCCGGCAATCCGCCCTGAGCAAATAGGTTGCGAGATAATCCCCACAGGGATTTTACCGTCCTGGCCGCCCTTGTCTTCGTAGAGGCTAGGATCGTTCGGGTTCCAGTTACGCCCTATCGCTGAATAGACGCAGATGCTTCCCGAGCCGGTACCGCGATTTTGGAAGATGCACTTTCCCTGACCGAAGCCGTTCGAAGAGCACTGCGCGACAATATCCGGCTCCCCATTCTCCCTCGTTTCCATGTAAGCCGTGATTGCGCCGCCACATGCCGCGATCAGACCAAAGCTCAATCCCACAAGTATTCGCTTTTGCATTGCCGCCCCTTCGCGCTTGTTTGCAGACATGAGCAAACGGCTCACTTTGTCGGATATATCGAGGTGAAAAAACTAAACATGTCCCCTCACCTGTGGCAATGGATTTGCGACAGGTGTTCGCGACGAATTTGCGGCGTTGCAGGAATGCCAAGGGGCTTTCCCAAGACGATCTCGCTTATGAAGCCGACGTCAGCCGGAGCTATTTAAGCCAGCTTGAGAAGGGCGTTTTTCACGCCAGCTTAAAGGTAGTTGGCAAGCTCGCCACGGCACTCAGCATTGAACCTTCGGAGCTCTTGAAATCACCGCCGAAGAAAGCGCGCCGCGACTGAAATTACAGCGTTCACTTCTATGTTGAAGCCCTGATTGGGACATACGTCGGCAGCTTAAATTATCTGGCTAGAAACAGAAAACGCACTTCCGTAGGATCGACGGCTAGCAGCAATAAGGCTGCTCTCAAATAGCTGTCGCGGTGCTGAATGCCTCCCGATCATATTTTAAAGCGCACAGTATGCCGCACAGGGTTTGCTAACGAAGCGGCGCTCCGTGAAATAAAACTCTCGCATGACCAATTGGCGACAAGCATTGTCGGAACTTATCGTCTTCTTGATCGTATTGACGCAACTCTAGTTGGCGATGGCGTCGACCCGCTTTGCCAAGTGGTCGAGCTTGCTAATCTTTCATCTATGATCGGCAATATTCTTGGGGCTGAACTCGCGAAGTGCAGTAACGGTCTCTACGTCAGAAATGGGCCGCATAAGTTTCCAGATCTCCTGTCGACCGGTCGAAATCCGGTAGGCGATGGAATCGAAATTAAGATGGCGCTCAATCGCAATAATCCAAAGGGACACCTCGCGAAGGAGGGCCACTACATCACTTGTCGATACCTTTTGGTCGACAGCGCCGGGGTGCCTTGCATAGAGAAGGCTGATCGGCCCAAGGCCCAGAAAGCGGTCGTGTGGGAGCTTCGGACGGGGTACCTAAAAGATCAGCACTTCAATATTAGCAACACCGACGGCGATAGCGGAAAGACCGCCGTTATTAACGCCGAAGGGATGGAAGTGCTGAAAGTAGTTTATGTGGACCTGGATATTGTGCCGGGCGCCAAGCGCGGCGCTCGCTATAAGGCCTACCAAGCGCTATTTGGATCAGCTAATCCGACTCTAGTATAGCCTCAGCTATCAACTTTCCCAAAAGCGGCGGAACTGCGTTACCTATCTGCTTTACGATCTGCGAACGGCTGCCTCGAAACTCAAATGTGTCGGGAAAGCTTTGCAGACGCGCTCCTTCACGAGGCGTGAGAGCGCGATCTTGGAATGGGTGGATGCATCGATTGGAGGCTGGATGCACGAAATTTACGGTAATCGTATTTGCGGGCTCATGAGCGGCTAGACGGCTATAGCAAGTGGAAAAGCCGCTCGTCACCATGCCTGGCGGTAACGCATAAATATTATCTCCAGCATGGCGAATTATATTCAGCATCTGGGGTGAGTGCGCAGTTGCTTCGTGCAAAGTCAGCGTCTCAGCGCCAAAGCGCAGTATTTCTTGGAACCTATTTTCTGGCGAACGATCATAGATTGTGGCGCTACCGCCGGAGGGAACGGATGGAAGGTCGCTAATGGCATCCATTAACGTAAGCGCCGGAAGAGTATCGTCAAACATCCCCTGGTTCGGCGCGATAAGCAGTTTGGATTGCCCAGCCATACTTTTGTGGCCGTGATTATGCGTGGCACGCGGCCATTCAAACGCCTTGCCCTTTTTAGACCCAACAATAATTAGGCGTTCACGGCGTTGAGGTAGACCATGGAACGCCGCGTTCAAGATGCGGGCGGAGGTTCGGTAGCCAAGCGCTTCGAACGCGTCCGTCAGAGCCGTCAGAGCCCGCCCGCCGCCATGAGTTACTAGTCCTACGACGTTCTCAAACACAATCCATTCAGGATTGGTCGCGGCGACTACCCGACAAAATTCTTCCCCAAGGTTATTCCGGGGATCGTTCCATTCCACATTGCGAAATGGGCGAATACTCGAAAAGCCTTGGCAAGGTGGCCCACCAATAACGACGAATGGCTTAGGAGACGATTCTATCAGCGCTTCCATGGATAGAGATCGAATGTCGCCGCCGTGTCCGTTAGCGGTCGGATGGTTACGGCAAAAGGTATCTAGCCGGTCGCCCAAGAGGTCGATGCCTGCAACCACTTCGAACTCTTCTGTTTGTTCAAAGCCGGTGGAAAACCCGCCCACGCCGCAGAAGAGATCAATAACAGGGCGCAATGAGAGATTAGGTGCTCGGGTTCGTGCGACGACCCCATCCCCCACGAACTTTGTGGCCGTGACATATCCTTCGCCCGCGATGGCTTCGCCTGAGCTTAAATCCTCGGCATCGACTCCAAGGGCTGTAGCCAATCGCTCGGCATCGCTTCTTTGGAGAGGCGCTAAGCCGCGCTCGACAAGGGCCAGTTGGGTAAGGGGGAGGCCAGATTGTTCGGCTAACTCTCTCTGCGAAATCTTCGCGGCCGAACGGGCCTTGCGGACACTTATGGCTCACTCCTGGACTGCTGTCATAGGCGCGTGGGAATATTAACCAAGGCTGACACCAAAGCGCAGCAATTTGTTCCGAGCGAAATAACCGCCATTTTAAACCAGGAGATCGCAGACGTTAGCAATCAGTCCGGTGTTGCCACACGTTGCCACATTGAGGCCCAATTGAGACCCATTCGGCCAACAATTCGTCGGAAGCATGGGAGCGCGCGGGGACGTTCGTTGTTGGTTTAGATAACTTTCCGGCAAATCCTTGAAATCCAAGATTCGATGGCATTGTAGAGGTCAGCGGTTCGATTCCGCTCAGCTCCACCATCAAAACAAGGGCTTAGCGATTTATCGCTGAGCCCTTTTTTCATGCGCGGAAGCACGGCATGGCGGCCTCACGTCATTCGCCCGGCAAGGTCGCCAGCAGGTGCTTCGCACGGATAACTGCGCGCTCAAAATTGAAGCTCAGATCAACGCTACGTCGCCGCGTGATACGCGCGGCAGAAGGATCGCGGCTGACCTGAAGCGCGCCCAACTCCTTCCTTAAGGCATCGGATCACGGACCACTGCCGTGGCGGCCACCATCGCCGTATCAAGCGACAGGCGATGCTCCGCCACCACTCGCGTTGTCATCGCCGCAGTCATCGTCTTCGCGATCGATGCAACGGGAAAACGTGTCGTGAACATCACGGGCGTATGCTGCGCGATGTCCGCTTCGCCCATGACTGTGGACCAGACAATGCGCTCATCGGGCAGCGATCCCAGGGATGTGCGACAAGGACCGCCCAACGAATCCGTCTTTGGGGTGTGACAAATCGACGGAAAACCCCGGCAGGAGAATCTGTCACGCCGGACAATAAGTCGTTGAGATATGCGCCATCCAGATGCCAGGCCCGGGTCGCCACTTCCCCTAAAGCGGCAAGGTAGGGCGCGCATCATTGGCGGCGAGGAGGCCCAGTGGGATGCCAGCGGGATGCCAGCGGAATGGATGTGCAGGGCTTATCGGCACGGTTGTAATCGCCCGAAGGCACCCTATCTCTCTTGAGGTGACCCGGCTGCCTCACGATTCGGCCTGCTGTTCGGACCGCGTTCTCTTGAAGCCTGCTGTTTCAATGGATTGGCCGCGCCATCGCCGACTATTTCGAGACTGACAAAATCCAAGTTCCAACACGGCAGTTAGATTTGAACCGCAACGATAACGAGAAATTCGCATTTCTAAATGCGATTTTAACGGACAGGAAAGGAGGTCGCCGTTAAGAGTAACAGAACAGTCGCCGGTTTTTTTGAGGGTTCTATGACTGGGTCGGCGGATGATTTCTCGGCGGAGCGTGTTTCTCACGACCTGACCGCGGGGATGACGACCGAGGGGCGCAAGCTGCGCCGGCAGGGTTGGGTCGCGGCCTTGCTGTTGGTGATGCGTATCGTCGACCTCATGGTGATCTGGCTGGGCGGCCTCGTCGCCCATTGGGTCCGCTTCGGCCTGGTCCCGGTGCCGGGCCTTGTCATGCTGGCCTTGACCTTCGCCGTCATGATGTCGACCGTCGTGTTCAATCTCGGCAAGGTCTATTCACCCGGCGAGGCGGATAATTTCTGGGCCGCGGCCAGCCGGGTGCTCGCACATTGGGCGCTGGTGTGCCTTTTGCTGATCGCCACGGTCTTCCTGGCGCGTGTCGGCGCCAGCTATTCGCGCGGCTGGGCCACGCTATGGATGACAATCTCCGCACTTGGCCTGGTCGGCGTGCGCGCCGTCGGCGCGACGTTCATGCGCCGCGCGCGCGCCGGGGGCAATCTGGTCACACGCGTCGCCATCATCGGCGGCGACGAGAGCGGGTTGCAGCTCTATCACTATCTAAAACAGCAGGGGCACATCGAACTGGTCGGGGTCTATGACGACCGTTTCGCCCGCCTGCAGCAGCGCGCGCTCGAACAGGGCGTCACGCTTCTGGGCACCGCGCAGGACTTCCTCAAGCGGGCCAGATATGAAAGCGTCGATTGTGTCGTTATCAATCTGCCCTGGTCCAGCGAACACCGCGTGCGCGAGATGGTCGAGGTATTGCAGGAACTGGCCATCGAAGTCCAGATTTGCCCCGAAGGCCTGAATTTCGTGGTGCAGAGTTTTCCGCTGCTGAAGAATTCCATCGCCACCACGCTCGGCGGGCTGCCGATGTTCAGCGTGTCGCGCCGGCCTCTCGACGGTTGGGGTTGGCTCATCAAGGGTATCGAGGACGGCATCCTGATCACGCTGCTGACTCCGGTGGTGCTCCCGGTTTGCCTGCTGATCGCGCTGGCGATCAAGCTCGACAGTCCCGGCCCGGTCTTGTTCCGTCAGCGGCGCAAGGGCTTCAATGGCCGCGAGTTCATGGTATATAAATTCCGCACGATGCGTGCCGCCGACAGCGTGCCGACCGGCGTAACCAAGGCGACCCTGCGCGACGATCCGCGCATCACTTTCGTCGGGAACATCCTGCGCCGCACCAGTCTCGACGAACTGCCACAGCTGTTCAACGTCCTGCGCGGCGAGATGTCGATCATCGGTCCGCGTCCGCACGCGGTCGATCACGACGAGCAGTTCGCCCGCATCATCCGCCAGTATTATTCCCGTCACCGCGTGCGCCCCGGCATCACCGGCTGGGCTCAGGTCAATGGCCTGCGCGGCACCATCGAGGAAGATGCTCAGATTCGCCGCCGCGTCGCCCATGATCTCTGGTACATCGAGAACTGGTCGATTTTCTTCGATCTGCGTATTCTGCTGATGACTCCTTTCGTGGGATTGATCAACCGCAACGCATATTGATGGGCTGGTGTGATTTTCGATATCCAGGCGCTGCCTGACAATTTCACTCTCGAAGCGGATATCTGCATTGTCGGCGCCGGTCCGGTCGGCATCACCCTGGCCCTGAAACTGGCGGGAAACGGACGGCGGATTGTGGTGCTGGAGGGCGGCGGTCCCGGTACGGAGCGGGACAGCCAAGCCCTGTATCGGGGGCAGGTCGACGACGCCGGTCTGCATCCGCCGCCGGATCATTACCGCGAACGGCGCTATGGCGGTTCCAGCACCACCTGGGGCGGCCGCTTGATGCCGTTTGACGCCATCGATTTCGAGGCGCGTCCCTACATCCCGCATAGCGGCTGGCCGATAGATCTCGCCGCGGTGGCGCCTTACTACGGCGAGGCGACGCAGCTGTGCGAGGCCGGCCGCGCCGCTTTCACTATTGAAGCCGCCTTCGACGGCCCCCGCCGGGACATGATCGCCGGCTTCACGGGCGAGAATTTCACCACCAATACATTGGAACGCTTCAGCCGTCCGACCGATTTTGGCCGTCGCTACCGCCGCGCGTTGGAGACCGCTGAAGGATTGAAGGTGGTGCTGCACGCCAATGTCACATCGATCGCGCGGTCGGAGGCCGGCGGGCATGTCATCGGGTTGGACGTGCGGTCGCTGCGCGGACGTCGCGGCCGCGTTGCGGCCGGACGGATCATACTGGCGATGGGTGGGCTGGAGACGGCGCGGCTGCTGCTGGCCAGCGGGCTGGGCCGGGAACGCGACGCGGTCGGGCGCTATTACATGTGCCACATCGCCGGCACCATCGGCACGCTGAAATTCTCCGGCCCGCCCGACGCCGTGTGGAACGGCTATGACATCGCCGGCGATGGCGTTTATTGCCGACGCCGCTTCGCTCTCCGCCCCGAAACACAGCGCCGGCGGGGCCTCGGCAATTTCGTCGCCCGTCTGCACCATCCGCGCATCCCCGACCCGCGCCACCGTAGCGGCATCCTGTCTGCGCTCTATCTCGCCAGGCGGTTGGTCCCCCATGACTACCGCACGCGCCTGCAGGACGGCGAGCCGGGCGGCGTAAGCCGCTGGCTGGCCCATGCCGGCAACGTCATCTCCGATTTGCCGGCGACGTTCGGTTTCATGGTCCATCTTTTGCGCGACCGGCTGCTGGCGGAACGCAAATATCCTTCGGTCGTGGTTCGCCCGAAGGCCAATGAATTCAGCCTCGATTTTCATGCCGAGCACGCACCCGATCCCGATAGCCGGGTTGTGCTGACCGATGACACCGACGCGCTGGGTATGCCGCGTCTCAAAACCGATTGGCGATACGGCGCCGTGGATATAAAGACCGTCGAAGGCGCGCTGGCGCTCCTAGAGGGCGATATCGCGCGGTCCGGAACTGGCCGCTTCGACTATGATCCCTCTGCGGTCGAACAAGAAATGACCCGCTACCGCGCCTATGGCGGGCATCACATCGGCACCGCGCGCATGGGCGGCAATCCAGCCGTCAGCGTGGTCGATAAAGACTGCCGGGTGCATGGCCTCGACAATCTCTATGTCGCCGGGGCCGCGGTGTTTCCCACATCAAGTCAGGCCAATCCCACCTTGACCGCCGTCGCTCTTGCCTTACGTCTCGCCGAACATCTGAAAGGAGAGCCGCGGTGACCAAACCAATCCTGATGCGGATTTATCCGGACGGCGGCCTCAGTTACTTCGGTGTATCGCCCGGTTTGGCCTTCGCCTTCGGGCGGGGCAATCCGCCCCCATTGTCTTCCCGCAAGCGGTTCTGGGCGCGGATGCAAGCCTGGAGAATCAGGTAGTCTCCGTCGCGGTCGACTCTTGCCTGAATATCGCAATTGTCCTGGATATAGCCGGGTGTACTGGGCCAAGCGCGCCGGGCAGCATCCAGCGCGTCACTCTGTGCCGCTATGCACGCCGCCTTGGACTCGGGCGAGACGCCGTCCGGCGTGATGGCCAGACGGTTGCAAAGCCCATCAATATCGTAGCGCGGCGGCCGCTCGTCGGCGAAGACGGGCCCGGTGCAAGTGACGGCGCAGGCGAATGCGGCCGCCTGCGCCGCCCCAACCGTCAGGGTGCGGATGCGGATGACACCCTCCAGGGGGCAATGCCCAATGTGCGGCGCGCGGCGACGGCGGCGCCGGCGCCGTTGACCAGGATGGCCAGAGTGGTCGCCAGGGCGGCGCCGTCATTGAGCCAGAAAGGCGACAGCAGGGCGCAACCCATCAGCAGCACGGTCATCGCCATCATGTTGACCCGGCGCAGATCGGCGAGATGGCCGGTCATGCCAAGTAATTCCGGCAGGGCCGTGAAGCAGGCGGCGCCGAACTGCCCAAGCGCGAGGATGCGCAATGTCGTGGCGCCGTCCGAAAAGCCCTGCCCCAGGAATCCCAGCAGCAGCCCTGGGGCCGCCAGCATGACCAGCACCGGCGCCGCGGTCAGAGCCAGTCCCAGCAGGACCGCATGGCGGGCGGCCTGCGCGAGGCCCGGCCGGTCGCCGGCGGCATGCAGTCCGGCGAAGGTTGGCGCGGCCATGCCGGCCACGCCGGAGATCAGCACATTGGTCAGAAGCGCGACGCGCCACGCCACGGCGAACAGCCCGACACGGTCGCTGTCGGCTGTCATGCCAAGTATCAGCGCCGGCAACGATGAGATCGCAAGCTGCGTCAGCTCCAGAGTGAATAGCGACAGGCCAGGCCGCACCAAGGGCGCGGGTGACGCGCCGGGTTTTGCGGATTCGCCGGGTGGGGCGAAACGCAGCACCAACAGCGTACCGATTATGGCGGCGGCGGCGAAGCAGGCCGCGATCAGCAGCACGGTATTGACCACGCCCCCCGGGATCAGCCAGGTCAGGCCGCAGAACAGCGCCGGCCAGAGCCAGGAATAGATCATCTGGCTGAACCCGATCCGCTTCAGTCCGGCCAGGGCGCCGCCCGCCGCTGTCGAGAGGTTCTGCGGCACGATCGCCAGCGCACCGAGCAGGATCGGGGTGGCGAGTTCCGGCTTCTCGAGAATCCGCGCGGCCAGTGGACCGGCGACAAGCATCAAAATGGTCGCAACGAAGGCCGATGCGCACAAAATCCACAGATAACCGCGCGCCACAACGCGCCGCACGTCCCCGGGGCGATTTTCGGCGCAGGCCACCGCCACCTCGCGCGTCATCGCCTTATCGATGCCGATACGGCCGAGACCGGCCAGCAGGGTCATCAGGCTGAAGACGATATAGAAGTCGCCGGTCTGCGCCACGCCGAGCCGCGCCGCCACCAGCAGATGGAAGCCGTAGCGGCTCGGCAGGTCGATCAGGCGAACGGCGACGCTGACCGCCGACCCGCGCAGCAATCCGCGGCCGACGCCGCTGTTTGTTTCAGCCGTGGGACGTTCGGCCGCGGGTCTTTCAGCCATGGGACTTTCAGCCACGGCCGCCGTGCAGCACGAACAAGGTCACGCTCTGCGGCGGCAGGGTTATGGTGCCGTTATCGGGGCGGACCGCGGGCTTGGCCGTCAAACGGCCGGCAGCCAGTTGCCAGACTTCGGCATCGGCCTGGGTGGAGAAATGGCTCACATCAAGCTTGACCGGCACGGGCGCATCGAGCTGCTTGTTGATGACCATCAGGGTCAAGGCGCCATCCTTGCGCAAGGCGGCGAACGCGGAAACTTTATCGGGATCCGGGGTTTTCGCCCGCACGCTGGTATCGCCGAAAGTCGCGTTCTTGCCGTCGTAGTTGCGGTAGAGCTTGAAGGCCAGATAAGTGGGGCTGCCGGTCGGAGGCGTGGCCCAGCGCGTCGCCATATCCAGCCCCTCGCGTCCGAAGATGCCCAGGATGTCGGCCTGAGTGGTTCCGCCGTTCATGGTGTCCTCGGCGCCCCAGTTATATTCGGTGATGGCGATCGGCGTGCCGGGATAATAATAAGTGTCGACCCATTTGCGCAGGGTCGGGATCAACGCAACGACGGAATTGATCCAGGTCGTGTTCTTATAGGTGGTGTCCCACAGATCGCGCGTCGAGCGATTGCGCATCAGCTGCATGCCCGGTGAGGTGCTGTCCTTGCCGTCGTATTCGCCGCCCTGCGGATAATAATGCACGCTGACGACGTCGACCGGCCGCCCGGCCTTCTTCCACTGCGTCAGCAGCCACGGCAGATAGTCCATGCCTTGCGTTTGAGTGGTGCGGTCGGGCGCGCGGTCGTAGCCGTGCTCCGCGGAATACTGCTGATCGAAACCGCTATAGTGATAGCCGGTCCAACCCCATTCCTCCGGGGCGACAACGAGCGCCGCCGGATCGACGGATTTCACCATGGCGGCGTAATCCTTGACCAGATCCGCTATTTCCTTCGCGTGCGCGCCGGTGGGCCGGACATGGTTGTGGATGCTGTGCCAGGCGCTCGGCTCATTGTCCATGATGTAATAGCGGACTCCGCCCTTGTCGGCGGTGCCCCATCGCGCCACCAGGCTGCGGATCCATTCCTGCTGATTGTCCAGGCTGTCGGGTTGGGCCGCGTCGTTGGGATCGTTTCCGGTAATGGGGACGCCGTCCAGCGTCCGTCCGTTGCCGGCCTCGGCGAAGCCGTTCTCGTCGAAATCCTGTTGCAGGCCGTATTTGCCGATCGAGAAGGCCGCCAGCGGCTTGCGGCCGCGGTCGAGTTTGGCCACCCAACCGATCATCGGCACCGTCATCATCGGCTGCGCGCCGGCCTCCTTGGTCAAGGCGACGAAGCTCTCGCCATGCTGATCGAAGATGTCGTCGCCGCCGGCCAGGCTTTCGTAGAAATAGTCCTTGCCGGCGTTGCGGGCATTGATGCGCCAGTTATAGAGACTGGCGCTGTTGCCGCCGGAGCGGTTGAGCGGAACGTTCAACGCGGCGAGCTGCGCGGTGGTGGCGTAGTTGAGGCCGTAGATCAGCGGATTGATCGGCTTCTTATCGGCTTCGGCATCGACCGTGACCGTGACCACGATGTTCGGCTCGGCGGCCCGGGCCCCTGCCGTCAAAAGAAGTGCCGCCAATGGAAGTGCGGTCAAAGTCGGCAGCAGAAGCGGGACCGGCGCGAGCGGCAATGGTAAGCGTGGGGTCATTAGGTTGCCTCCCGCCATTCAGCCCCACTTTGCTGTAACCACAGCCAGACGTAGGCGAATATGGCGAGGATCACGGCGGTCTCGCCCGGCGTCAGTGTTGGGGGGTAGAGGTTGGAAATCACCAGCACGTAGAGCAGGTAATCCTTCAAGCTGCCGAGAAAATCGCTCTCGATGCGCGGCCGCAGGGCGCGCTGATAGAACAGCAGGCCGCGCAGCTCATAGAACACGAACAGCAGCGCGCCGATCAGGCCGAACTCGAAAACAACGCCCAGCCAGGTGATGTCTGCCAAGAAGAAGAAGTGGTCGAAGTAAGCCGACAGGCTGTCGGTGCTGGTCGGGCTGATGGTGCCGACGCCGAACAACCAGCGCGTCGGGGAAATGCCCAGGAAGCTTGACGCCTTCACGACGGTTTCCCAGCGCAGATCGAAGCCCGTGCCCGCGCCGGTGTCGAACATGCTGCCGAGATAGCCGAACGAGAACAGTCCCACCGCCGCCGCCACGGCTCCTCCCGAGATGACGTAGCGCAAGGCACCGCGGGTAGCGAAGAAGCTGGTGAAGACCACCACGGCGATGACGCCAAACATCTGCGACCGGGCCTTGACCAGCACCATGGTCAGGGTGATGCCGACCACTACGGCCAAGAGTGAACCGAGATGGGGGGCGCGCAGAAAGCGACGATAGTAATAGAAAATTCCGATGGTGCCGAAAAACATCGGCATGCGGATGCGGTTGCCGCGATTGTCGGCCGAGAACAACGGCCCTCCTCCGGCGGGATAATGCTCGACGTACCAGCTTTGCGGTATCACCGCCCAGAAGATCACCAGGCTGGCGAAGGTAAGCAGGGCGCAGAGCAGAAATCCTGTCGTCAGTTCCCGCAATGTCGGCCGCAGCAGCAGCAGCAGCCCCAGGAATGAGAAGAAATAGAGCATCGGCAACAGCTTCACTTCGGCCGCCAGGCCGGTGAAGAAATTTTGTTCGAAGGAGAAGATGCCGGCGAAGCTCGGCACGATCATCAGCCACAGAAAGGACAGCATGACCTGACGCGCCATCGGCGGCATCGGATGGCGGAACACCACCAGCGCCAACGGCAGCGACAGGATCGGAAACGCCTTGGACAAGGTCCAGAGCGGCATCAGATCCTTCATGTAATGGAAGATCTGGCCGAACATCGGCAACGCCGTCAGCAGGATGAGGATCACCCCGGGCCGCGACGGCGTCATGTCGGCGTCCGCCGGGATCGCTCCCCGTTCTTGCGTTCGGAGCTCGCCGGCCTCGTCCCATGATTGGGGAGGAAGGGGTTCCGCGGCGATCTGGCTCACTGTGGCGGCGTGACTAGGGCGTTGGGATTCTGAGAGTTGATCGTGTAGCTGAAGCCGCGTTGGAAGGGGACGAGCTTGTTGATGTACTGATCAATCCACAGGTCGGCTTCGGCGATGGAGGTCTTGGGAATGAAAATGCTGTCCGAAGGCCGCAGCGCGATCGCCTGGGCCTTGTCGCCGGTGTGAATCAGCTTGTTGAGATCGACCACCCGCAGCAGGGGCTTGCCGTCCGCGCCCCGCCGAATGATGACCGCCGAGCTGGTGCGCGCCGTGTCGAGCGCGCCACCCGCCGCGATCACGGCCTGCAGCGGGTCCATCTTGTTCTGGAGCGGAATGGCGCCCGGCAACTTAACCTCGCCGCCGACGTAGACCACCTGGGCATAGCGCCGGATGCTGATGGATACCGGGGGGTTCTGCGCGATCTTGCGAGCGGTCAGGGCCTGGGAGATGGCTTCTTCGACCTGGGTGGAGGTCTTGCCGGCGGTGGAGACGGTGCCGGCGACCGGCAGAGTAAAGGTGCTGTCGGGCCCAACCGGCCCCTCGTAATTCAACTCGGCGTTGAACGGAAACACCACCGACAACTCATCGCCTGGACCGATGATGTAGGACGGCGGCAATTCGGCGATCGAATCGAAGGCGTCGGGGTGCTGGTAGCGAGGCGCCACTTCAGCGCAGGCGGCAAGGAAAAATGCCGACATCATCGCCGTGGCGCGAAGAAAGTTCGTCATAGCGAAACCCTAGCGAACGATGCCTTATTTTCAATAAAGATCGATCAAAGACCGATTTTCGATCTATAGTAATACACGCATTACGAATACACGGCTTTTCAATAACTCAGGCCTTAGGGCTAACGCAACGAACTGTCTGTTGTGTTTTGCTAAAAGACGACAGCTTTTCAGTGGGTTCTGAGCGAAGATCAAGCCGCTATGATTGTTTCTCTTCAGACGAAGTCGACCAGCGGCAATAACTTGTCCCCGCTGCGTTTTTCCATGCGCGATTTCCTCAATACCGCTTTTTATTACCGCTGGACGGCCGCGGCCGCGCTCGCCGTGACGGTCGTGCTGGGATGTCTCCTCGCCATCCTGATACCTCCCTCCTACCGCGCCGAAGCGCGCCTGCTGACGCTCTATGCCGGCTACTACAACATGCAGGTCGGCCAGACGGGAGCCGGCCTCGGTGGCGGATTGCCGGGCCTGGAGACGGGCGGGATCGTCAGCGTCGAATCGCAGATCCTGGCCAGCCCGGAACTTCACCGCGCCGTCGTGCAGGAAGAACTGGGGCCGACGGCGAGCAAAGAGGCGCTTGACCGCGCCGTGCGCCGTCTCGAAAGCCGTTTGTCGATCGAAAAGGTTGAAACCGCCAATGTCATCCAGCTGTTCTATAGCGACAGCGACCCGGTCAAGGCGGCGAAAATCCTCGACCGTCTCATAGACCACTATTTCCGCCAGCGCGCAGGCGTCTTTACCGAAGGCCGGGTCAGCTTTCTGGTCCAGCAGCGGGATCGCGTGCGGGCCCAGCTCGACAAGGCCAACGCTCAGCTGATGGCCTTCCAGCGCAGCCGTGATGTGGTCGATGTCGACGCGCAGATCGCCAGCGCCGTGGCGTTGAACGCCCTCCTGAAACAGCGTGGGATGGAAAACGAGGCATCGCTGGCGCAGGATAAAAGTGCGCTGGAAAAGCTGAAGGCAGAAGCCAAGTCGGTTCCCGCCACGATCGATCTATACGAAGACAACACCGAAGCGGCGCATGCCATCGGCACCATGCAGCTAACCCTGCTGCAGCTTCAGTCGCGGCGAGCCGATCTGGCGGCGCGCTATTTGCCGGAATCGCCTTTCGTGAAGCAGATCGACGATCAGATCGCCGATGTGGAAAAGGAAATCGCGAAGCAGAAATCCGAGGTGGTCAGCGCCGTTCGGCGCGGCCGCAACAGCTATTACGATACCGTGCAGGACCGCATCACGCGCCTGAGCGCCGACGTCGCCGGCCAGGAGGAGCGCAAGCAGACCCTCGACGATCAGATCAAGGAAGCCGACGATCATTTCCAGTCCCTGATCACCACCGCCAACCAGCTGCACCGCCTGGAAATCGACCGCGACCTGCTGGCCGACAGCTTCAAGGGTTTCTCGCGTGAAGTCGAACAGGCCCGCATCCAGCAGAACCAGGCCGATACCTCGAGCAGCACCAACGTGCGCATCATCCAGGCGCCGGTGCCGCCCACCCAGCGCAGCAATCCGCCGATCCTGTTCCTGGCCGCCGCATTGGTGGCCGGTATCATGGTCGCCGGGATTTCAATGCTGGTGCGCTCCTCTTTGCGCGAAACCTTCTTGAGTCCGGAAGAGGTCGAGCGCCTGCTGGCCCTGCCGGTGCTCTTTGCCCCGCTCCATTCAGCCGAGGCGCCGCAGGTGGTGCGGGAAATTGGGCAGACGCTGCGCCAGATGCAGGCGCAGCTTCTGGCGCCGTCGGAAGCTGCGCCGGCGGAAGCTGCGCCGGCGGAAGCAGCGCCACCAGAACCGCCGCCGCAGCCGCCGCAGCGCCGCATGCCGCGTACAGAAATGGGCCGTATGGTCGCCGCCATCAACGGCGCCGCCGGGGCCGATAAATCCTCGCGCGTCGTGATGCTGCTCTCCTCGCGCGACGACGACGGGCTCGACACCGTGGCCAAGGCTCTGGTCGAGGAACTGGAACGCCGTTCGACCCGCCCGGTACTTATTCTCGATCTTACGGAGAAGGGCGACCTCTACGGACAGCCGGACCATGATCGCCTGCTGACGTGGCCGGGTGAGGCGGGGCCCGCGCCGTCCTGGCGCGGCGCCGCCGTGCGTCCCGCCAGCAGTGCCGAGGCGGAAACGATGTTCACTTTTCACCCGGTCGAGAACCGCTACATCGTGGTTGGCAGCCTCAAACCCGGGGCGATATTGCCCAGCGGGCGCCAGAGCGCCGGCCTGTTCGACCTTCTGCGCAGCAAGCATGAGTACATCGTCATGCGCGTTCCGCCGGTCGGCCGGTCCTTCGCCGGCATCGAAGCCGCGATCCTGGCGGACGCGACCGTGCTGGGCGTGCGGGCCGAAGCCACCCGCAAGCCGGTCGCACTGCAGATGAAAGCCCAAGTCAACGACACTGGCGGGCGCATCGTCGGCGTGGCGATGACCTACCGGCGCAGCTACATCCCCGCCTACGTCTACCGCTTCCTCTAGCGGCCGGATTTCGATCAGCCATGACCAAACTCAGCGCCATCCTGCCCGTCAAGACGAAAGGCCGGCACTATGCCGACAATATCGCGCGGTGCGATATTCTCTTTTCGTCGCTGCGGCATTTCACCTCGCCCTCGACCTTCGACAAGATCGTCATCGTGGTTCCCCATGACGAGTTCGAGGACGCCAAGGGCTATGCCAGGGCCTGGTCGGACTTTCCGGTCGAGGTCGTCGACGAATCACTGCACATGACCGCTTTCCGCGACTTTGCGCTGCCGCATCAGATCCGGCCCTGGCATCGTCAGCAGATCATCAAGCTGTATGCCCCGGCGCTGATCAATACCGAATACTTCATTGTGTTCGACCCGGACGTCTTCGCCACCCATAGGTTCGATGCCGACACGTTGCTCCCCGGCGGACGCGCCTTGACCCATATGCAGCCGCGCATGCGCGAGCCGGATTTCTGGCGCTCCTCCGTGAAGCTCCTGCAGCAGGATCCTCATCTCGACCGCGACGGTATCTGGTGGACTCCGGCGATTCTGTCTTCGAGCCTGTGCCGCAGCCTGCATAAGCGCCTGGAGGAGCTGCATCATCAGGATTGGATACGGATCCTGCTGTCGAACTATACGATCGATTGGACCGAATATACGCTGTACTGGCTCAACGCCGAGCGTGAAGGCCTGATCGACCGCTATCATGCGGTGGCGGCGCCGGGGCAGCGTTCGGTGCATGCATCGGACAGCGTGTGGTTTGCCGGCAAGGGCGGGCGGAATCTCGACGAATGGCGCGCGGAACATCATTTCTCCGAAGAGGCCGACGGCCTGTTCGCGGTGGTGCAGAGCAACACATTCATCTCGCCGGCGCGGGTGGTCGAGAAGCTGCAGCCGTTCTTCCCCATCACGCTCCAGCGCTATGAACGGCATCACAGCTGGTCGCTGAAGGCGCGCGAGCTATATTCCGCCGTCGCCCGGCGGGGCCTCAAGAAGTTGCGAGGAGGCCTGTGATGCGGCGGCTTCTGCCGGTGCTGGTCGTCCTGCTGATGGCGCCGCCGGTCGAGTCATGGGGGCAGGGCACTACTATCGGCCGGGCGATGCATATCTGGGCGGGACCGTTGCACCGGGAGTACCTCGGCTGCCTCAATTGCGACAGGCTGGATGTTTCGTCGGTGTTCAATACCTATGGTGGGATGGGGTGGGACAATGATTACGGCTCTCACAGCCACTTCGCCCGCTACCGTGCGGCGCATGACCGCTACTCTGCGTGCGACCCGCATGCCGCCGATCCGCCGATCCTGAAGGATACGTCTTTGACCATCTACGGGGTGCTGAATGTGTCCGAGACCCGGGCCGACGGCATCTGCGGTCCGAAAGGCGCGCCGGATATCTGCCAGGCCCTCAAAGCCACCTGCGCCAAGGACAATCCGTGAGCAAGCAGGAGGCCGTGAGCAAGCAGGGGGCCGTGAGCGGCCGGCGGATTTTCGGCCTCGGCATCAGTCCCCTGACAGCGGGACAGATCGCCGACAAGGTCGTTGACGAGCCGCCGCCGGCCGGCCGGCTGGGTTTGATCGTGACGCCGAATATCCAGCATGTCGCCCTGTTGCACGGCAATCCCGCCTTTCGGCGGGCCTATCACAACGCCGCGGAGATCGTTTGCGACGGTTTTCCGGTTCATTATTACGCCAAGCTGCGCGGCGCCCCCTCACCGGGCCGGGTGACCGGATGCGACATCGCCATGGACATCATGGGCCGCCGCTCTTTTCCCGCGCGGCATCGCTTTTTCTTTGTGGTCGACAACCAAGCCGCCGCCGCCGCGATCCGCACCTGGGCGGAAGAACGCGGCGTCGCCAGCCAGACGGCGGTGCCGGCTTTCGGCTTCGACACGGACGCCGCGCGCAGCGACGCGCTGGTCGAGGCGATCCGCGCGCATGGCACGACCATCCTGTTCATGGGGCTCGGTGCGCCAAAGAGTGAAATGTTCGTCGACACACACCGCGACCGCCTGCCGGCGTGCTGGGCGCTGTGTGTCGGCCAGGCGGTCAAGATGGCCCTGGGCCTGACCCCTACGCCTCCCGGCCTGGTCAAGGCGCTGAATCTCGAATGGGCGTGGCGCATGATCCTGGAGCCGCGCCGCATGATCGGGCGTTACGCCTATTCGGTGGGCGGATTCCTCGCCGCCGTGGCGCGAGATTTGCGGTAAGCGGTGACGCTTAAGCGGTGACGCTTATGTCGGCCTGTGGAAACCGAAGGCGCATGTTTCACGTGAAACAAATTAACCTTGCACTCCAGCCAACGCTTCACGCCGGGCTGTCCTGCCCGCGCAGCACGATATGGATGTAGCCGCCCAGCATGAGCGGAATCAGGGCTTCGAAAAACATTGAGCCCCAGTCCCCCCAAGATTCCGTGAACCACACTATCCCGCCCCAAATGGCGAGCCAGACGAGAGCATTGACGAGGCGGCGATTACGGACGGTGCGGGGGTCGGTCATGGGCGTACTCTACGACAGCCGCGACCACTTCCCAACTGCGTCGTCGCGGCCACAACCCGCCGCCGGATACCGTTCTCGCGCGGCTATCGGCGGGACTTTTTCCCAGCCTTCCTGGGAGACGCAAGGGCGTTAATTCTTTTGGGCAGCGTATAAAGTGTGGATCTCTGAATGGTGTCCGCCTCTATGCCAAACGAATTGACGAAATGGCGTTTCAGCGATTCGAAAACATCGACGGGCATTCGTGGATCCAAGCGTACGGCCTGGACGAGCGTTCCAGGATCGATTGGCACTTCAACGCGATCGTCCTTGTGTCCCGTGCTGGAAAACACGGATATCAGCCGCACTTCGGCTTCGTGCCGAAACGCCGTCCTCTTTGACAACCAGGCTTTTGCGATTTTCTCGGATGCCAATTCCGTCGTCTTGCTGGCGCTTTCGTGCAGAGCCTTCGCCCTCTTGAGCAAAGTTTTTCCGTCGCAATAGTCCACGTCCCCGATCAGCGTGTAGGCCTCCTTCAGCGCTTTCGCTTTTCGAAGGACCGCCTTGAGAAGCTTTCTGGTCGTCCGTATCCGAATACTCAGCTCGTTCGGCGAATAGATCCTCCACAATGCGTCCGACATTGACTCCTTCGTCCAGCAAAGCCCGAAGACCCTGCGCCGTGCTTCCATGTCCTTGGCTGGAGAGGCACAGCCCAGCTCAAACCAAAGTTTCTCAAAGGGATCGTCCCATTTTGCCGGGCTCAACAGATAGAGGCGCTTGCGCTCGTACATCTGGATAAACCGCTCAATCGGTATGATCCGATAGAGCATTTCATCCGATTCCACACCATCGCCGAACCGCTCAACGACCTTCCCGGTCATGTCCACCCCGCGCCCCGAATGCGGGCTGCCTTATTCGCACCGCCAGCACAATCTTCCCAAACTGCGCGTTGGCCGACACCGTGGCCTGGGCCTCGGCGGCCCGCTCCAGCTTGAACACGCGGTCGATGGGCAGGCGCAGGCGCTTCATGGAGCGCGACGCCGCTTTCGGTCGCGATCCTGGCGCGCATCGTGGGTGTTGCCATGCCCCCCTCCCAGGGTTGTAGATCTCAAGAATAGGCCCGCGATTACGGGCAAATCCATCCTGGAAAGACCTATCGGAACGGCCCACTGGAACGATCCAAGCGCCGCACGCTATAACGCCCCATGATCGAAAATCCCGCATACCTTGTCGAAGTCACGCCCGAGGAGCGGGCGCTCGGCCAGCTCAACCAGGCCAACGCCAACCGGGCTTACAGCGCCATGAACCTGCAGGGGTTCGCGATCCTGCGCGGCTGTTTCTCGCCGGCCCATGTGGCGGACATGCACCGGGAATACCAGGCGCAGTACGGCGCCATGACCGAGGCCGACATGCGGGTGCTGGCCGGCAAGGCCAGTCCGGTGCTCGAGGTCGATAAAGGCCGCTTCGAGATCGTCCTGAAGCTGGTGGGCGCGTTCGATATCCGCGCCTATGCCAGCGACCTGCTGTTGCGGTTCCTGATCCCACTCATGGGCAGCGACCTGCGCCTGTCCAGCGTCACGGCCGTCACCTCCTACCCCGGCGCGGTCCAGCAGCGCATGCACCGTGACGCGGGACATCTGTTCCCGGAGTTTCAAATGGGCCCCACCCTGCCCACCTACGCGGTCAATGTCACGGTGCCGCTGATCGATGTGGACGCGACCATGGGGCCGACCGGCGTGTGGCCCGGCAGCCATCGCCTCGCCGAGGGCAAGAAGCCGCCCGAGGAGGGCCTGCTTACCGTGCCGTTCCTGAAGGGCGACGCCATCCTGATCGACTACCGCACGCTGCACGCCGGCCTGCCCAACCTGAGTCAGAACGTGCGGCCGATCCTGTACATGGTCTACGCCCGCAGCTGGTTCGTCGACGACACCAATCACCGCCTGCGGTCGCCGCTCAACATGCCGCTGGAAACTTTCCGGGCGCTGCCGGACAACCTGAAACCGCTCCTGATGCGCGCCTATTCCCAGATCGTGCGCGCCAAGGGCCTGTCATGAACGCCGGCGCGAAATACATCGTCGAAGTCACGCCCGAGGAGCGGGCCGCGGGGCAGCTCGCCCAGGACAGCGCGAAACGGGCCTACAGCGCCATGAACACGCTCGGGTTCGTGATCCTGCGCGGCTGCTTCGCGCCCGACCTCGTGACCGAGATGCATGCTGAGTACCTGGCGCAATACGGACACCTGGACGTGGCCGGGATGGAGGAGCTTTCGCGCAATCCCAGCCCGGTGATCGAGGTGGGCAAGGGCCGGTTCGAGATCGTCATGAAACTGGTGGGCGCCTTCGACATGCGCGCCTACGCCAACGGCCTGTTGCTGCGATTCCTGATTCCCCTGATGGGCCAGGACTTGCGCCTGTCCGGCGTCAGCGCCGTGGCGGCGTATCCCGGCGCCGACCGGCAGCGCATGCACCGCGACGCCGCGCAGCTGTTCCCCGATTATCAGGTCGGCCCGAACCTTCCCACGTATGCCGTCAACGTCTCGGTGCCGCTGATCGACGTCGACGCGGCCATCGGTCCAACTGGGATCTGGCCCGCCAGCCACCGCCTGAACGACGACAAGCTGCCGCCGGAACAGGATCTGCTGACCGTGCCGTTCCTGAAGGGCGACGCCATCCTGATCGACTACCGCACCCTGCACGCCGGCCTGCCGAACCGCAGCCAGACCGTGCGGCCGATCCTTTACATGGTTTATGCCCGCAACTGGTTCTTCGATGACGGCAATCACCCCCAACGTTCGCCGCTCAACATGCCGCTGGAAACTTTCCGGGCGCTGCCGGACACCCTGAAGCCCCTTCTGATGCGCGCCTATTCACAGATCGTGCGCGCCAAGGAACTCAATGCCACCCAGGGTTAGCACCACCCCGGCTATTTTTTGATCCTTATCATTGTGTTAGCGCACCCGCGCAGGCGCTATTTGCGCCCGCAATCGGGCGTAGGCAAAGGCGTTCTCGTCCGCGCCGTCCGCCAGCGCCGAGGCGCCGTGCGCGCGGAATCCGGCGAAGCCGCCACCACCGTCATCGCCGCCGACACTCCTGCGGTCCTGGCCTCGGCCATCGACAGGCCGGTGCGGCCCGAATACCGGGGACGCGCCACGGGCGATTTCATGATGTGGCAGGACACGCAGGACTCCATCTCGACGCTCCGTCTCAGCCCGCGCTTCTCCATCGGCGACGGTCACGACAAGGTGTTGAACCCGCGCTCGTATATCTCCCAGCGCCCGTGGTGGTGGCTGGGCGGCGCGGCCGCCGCCCCGGTGCCGCTGTCGGCCCCGAGCGTGTGGATTCTGGCCCGACGCAAGGAGAGGCGCTAAGACTTCTTCATGGCTACCTTGTCTCGCCGCGCAGTGATGACGGCAACGGGTGCAGCGATCGCTGCGCTCGCGGCCGCTTGCGCGCGCAAGGCGCCGCCCGATCCGCGCTGGCTGGCCTATAAGACCCGCTTCCTCCTGCCTGAAGGCCGCATCGCCGACACCGGCAACGGCGGCATCAGCCACTCGGAAGGCCAGGGCTACGGCATGCTGTTCGCCGCGGCCCACGACGACCGCGCCGCGTTCGATGCCCTGTGGGCCTGGACCCAGGCCAATCTCGCCCGCGCCGACGGCTTGCACGCCTGGCGCTATGTGCCGGGTGCGAACCCGCCGGTCGCGGATCACAACAACGCCAGCGACGGCGACCTGCTCATGGCTTGGGCGTTGCTGCGCGCAGGGAAACGCTGGGGCGGCGATTACACCAAAGCCGGACAGGCCTTGGCGGCGGCTCTCAAGGCCGCGGTCGTGAACGCCGATGCCCGCGCCTATCTGCTGCCGGGGTTGAGCGGCTTCACCGCCGAGAACAGCCGCGTGGTCAATCTGTCCTACTGGATCTTCCCGGCCCTGAACGAGATCGGACGCATCACCGGCGACGAGACCTGGCATCGTGTCGCCGAGACCGGCGTCATCCTCATCGACCAGGCGCGTTTCGGCGCGCAAGCCCTGCCGCCGGACTGGCTGGAAACCGCGACCGGACTGGCGCCCGCCGGGAAATTCCCGCCGCGTTTCGGCTACGACGCCGTGCGCGTGCCCTTGAATCTGATCTGGGGCGGCTTCGCGACGCCCGCGCGTCTCGCCGGCATCAATGGCGCCTGGAGCGCCACGCCAGGCAGCGCGCCCGCCTGGATCGATGTGGTCACAGGCGAGACCTCACCCGAGAAACAGTCCCTCGGCATGCAGTCCGTCGCCCGCCTCACCGCCGACGCCGTGCAGGGACAACTGCCGGCGGCCGACACGCTGCCCGCCCTGGATGCGGCCGCCGATCATTATTCCGCCAGTCTGCTGATGCAGGTGGCGCTTTGCCTGAGCGATCTTTCCCGTGCTTATTAATTTTAAGCGCCGTCAGCCCTTGGGATCCCTTCTCCCGATTGGCGCCTGCGTTGCCGCCGCGCCGGTGGCCGCGCAGATCCAGTCCATCGAACGCTAGGGCGACAACATCCAGCGCCTTACGCCCACGGCGCCGCAAGCACCCGATGTTGTCGCGCATCGAACAGAACGGGACGGCCTGTCAGGGCCATGTACGCGCGATGATGGCGCAAGGGCGCTTCGCGGACGCCGAGAAGCTGGCGGGCACGGCCCCTGCCTCGCGGACCATCATCGCGGACGAAGAGCCGCGGCAGGACGAGCTGGCTGCCGCCTCTTTGCCAAATCCAGAACTGAACTAGAACCGGCGGACTTCGCCTTCCGCCGGCACGGTGCAGACGACGCTGGAACCGAGCTGGGCGAGCGTCATCTGGGCGCTTTCCAGTTTGCGGTCGATGTCGTCGTCGCTCTGGTCGGGATCGTGGTGGAACAGCTGCAGTTCCTTGACGCCGGCATCATGGGCCAGCACCGCCACCTGGCCGACCGCCGAATGGCCCCAGTTCACGCGCTTGGGGTATTCCGTGTCGCTGTAGGTGGCGTCGGTGAGCAGGATATCCGTGCCTTTGATGAAGCGCACGAGATGATCGCGGAATTCCCGATTGAACTGCGGCGAGTCCGGCAGGTGCAGCTCGTTGTCGGTGATGTAGCAGAACGACTTGCCGCGGATGTCGAAGCGGTAACCGAGGCTTAAGCCCGGATGCGTCAGGTACATGGTCGAGACCTGCACGTCGCCGACCGTCAACTTTTCCTCCGACAGATTGCGGAAGAACACGCGCGCCCCGAAATTGCGCAATGCGATGGGAGAGTGCACGCCGTCCAGCTGCGAGGCCATCAGTTCGCGCATGGTCATGGCGCCCTGGGGCGCGCCGAACACCTCGAACTCGTTGCCCGGAAAGAACAGCGGCGTGAAGAACGGCAGCGCGTTGATGTGGTCCCAGTGGGGATGCGAGATGAAGATCTTGGCCGAGATCGGGCCATGGCGCGTGGCCATCAGGTAGTTGGCCAACTCTCGGATGCCGGTACCGGCGTCGAGGATGAAGAACTGGTCCTTGGGCATCTCGAGCGTAAAGCACGAAGTATTGCCGCCGTAGCGCAAGGAACGTTTTCCCGGGATCGGCAGGGTGCCGCGCACGCCCCAATACCGGACAACGACCGCGTCGGAAATCAGTTCGCGGATGGTGGCTTCGAGCGTGCGCGCGTCAAACGGCTTGTTGATCATGCCGTCGGCACCCATGGCCATGGCCTGGGCGCGGTCAGCCTCGTAACCCTTGGCCGAGAGCACCACGATCTTGGTGTCCTTGAGTTCCGGCACCGAGCGCAGACGGCGGCAGACCTCGAGGCCGTCCATGCCCGGCATCATGATGTCCGTTATCACCACATCGGGCCGCACCTTGAGCACGGTCTCGAGCGCGGCGGTGGAATCCAACACCACCTCGACCTTGTGGCCCGCGCTTTCCAGAATCTTGCGCACGACCGCGGCGGTCGTAGCGTCATCTTCAACGACAACAAAGCTCAGTTCGGGTTTCATGGGTCTCGGCTGCGATTCAAAAAACGGATGCTAACATAGATGGGAATTTGCTTTACGGCGCGCTGCCAAATTCCTCATTCCGGCCGCAAACAAACGCAGGCGTAACCCGCGTCGTTGCGCGGCCATCCCAGAGCGGCAACCGGGCCGCGGAACGTTCCATCACAAGTGGGACATTGGCCAGGATCAATGCTTGCGCGCGGCGGCCAGAGCTGCCTCGGCCTTGTCGCTGTCGCGTTCGAACGCGGCCCGCGATTGCTTGAGGGCCTCGCCCATCATCATCCAGGACAGGCGCCCCACGCCCTTGAGATCCTCGAATTTCTCGCCATAACGCGCGGCGTCGCGCTCCAGCCTGGCGATGGCGGCTTCGATCTGGTCGCGCTGGCGGCCCACGACGGTCAGCGCCTGGGCTTTGTAGCTGGCAGCCGTGGAATGCCAAACCCCGAGCAGCGCCTTGGCGCGCGCGTCGAAGGCAGAGCTTTTCTGTTCGGCGGCGGCGGCCCAATTTTCCATGGCGGCTTCGAATTGCGCCCAGGCTTCCTGCAGGGCGGCGGCGATGCCGCGGAACCGCGCGCTCTCCGGGTCATGACCGACCAGTTGCACGCAGTCGGCGAAGCGGTTGCGCCAAATTTCCGCCTGTTCCATGGACACGCGGCTGGCGGGAATCACCGCGGCCCGCACCGTGGCGACTTCAGCTTCCATGGCGGCTAGCCCGGCGTCCATTTCCGCGAGGCGGTGGCGCGCCCAGGCATCAAAATCGGTTCGCGTCGCAAAGGCGTTCAAGGGGCCCTTCCCGGTATTGCGACCGCGACCCTAGGGAAAGCCTGGGCAGCCTGCCTTGATATGGGTCAATCGCCCACAGGAGGTGGGGGTGGCACGCAAAAGCCCAGGGCTTACGGCGATTCCCGAGGCGGCGGGCCTCAGGCCCGGCCGATTCGGGCCTGGCGCAGGGCGGCGGCGATTTCATCCAGGGCCGCCGCATCCTCAATGGTGGCGGGCGCCATATAGGCCGCGCCGTTGGCGATTTTCGCGATGGTTCCGCGCAACACCTTGCCGGACCGGGTCTTGGGCAGGCGCACCACCACAACCGCGGTCTTGAACGCCACCACCGCGCCCATGATCTCACGCACGCGCTGCACCACTTCGGCGATCACGTTCTGGTTGGTGGCGCCCGCTTTCAGGACCAGCAAGCCGAGCGGCACCTGACCCTTCAGTTCGTCATCAAGACCCACCACGGCGCACTCGGCGATATCGGGATGCGCGGCGACCACTTCCTCGATAGCGCCGGTGGAGAGCCTGTGACCCGCCACGTTGATGACATCGTCGGTACGGGTCATGACGCTGAGATACCCGTCGGCATCGATGAACCCGGCGTCACCGGTATTGTAGAAACCCGGATAGCGATCGAGGTATGCCGCGCGGTAACGCGCGGGCGCGTTCCACAAAGTAGTGGCCGCGCCCGGCGGCAACGGCAGCCGGGCGACGATGGCGCCCGTTTCACCCGCGGCCACGTCCCGGCCTTCGGCATCGACCGCGCGGATATCCCATCCCGGCACTGGCTTGGTGACCGTGCCGTGTTTGGTCGGGAAGCGCTCAATACCCAGCGGGTTGGCCGCCATCGGCCAGCCGGATTCCGTCTGCCACCAGTGATCGACGATCGGGCAGGGAAATTTTTCCGCGAGCCACGCCGCCGTCGGCGGATCGCAGCGCTCGCCCGCCACGAAGAACGCCTTCAGGCGCGAGAGATCGTGGGGCTTCATCAAGGCGCCGTCCGGATCCTCGCGCTTGATCGCGCGCACCGCCGTGGGCGCCACGAAAAAAGTGCGCACGTCGTATTCGGCGATCACCCGCCAGAACGCGCCGGCGTCGGGCGTACCCACCGGCTTGCCTTCGTAGAACACCGTCGCGTTGCCGTTGAGCAGCGGGCCGTAGACCGCGAAGGAATGGCCCACCGCCCAACCGATGTCGGAGCAGGCCCAGAAAACTTCGCCGGGCGACGCGTTGTAGATATGCTGCATCGCCCACAGCAGCGCGACCATATGCCCGCCCGAAGGCCGGACGATGCCCTTGGGAGCGCCGGTGGTGCCCGAGGTGTAGAGGATATAAAGCGGATCGTTGGCGTCCACCGCCACGCACGGCACGGGCTGCGCGGCGGCCATCGCATCGTTCCAATCGTGGTCCCGGCCCGGCGTGAGCGCGGCGACGGCCTGCGGTCGCTGAAACACGACGCAAGCCTCGACAATGCTGGGCGCGCGTTCCAGCGCCTGATCCACCGCCGGCTTGTAGGGCACGATGCGCGCGGGCTCGATGCCGCAGGAGGCCGTCAGCAGCACTTTGGGGCCCGCGTCCTGGATGCGCGAGGCGAGTTCATGGGCGGCGAAGCCGCCGAACACAACGGAGTGCACCGCGCCGATGCGCGCGCAGGCCAGCATGGCCGCAACCGCCTCGGGGATCACCGGCATGTAGATCAGGACACGGTCGCCCTTCCCGACGCCGAACGCGGTCAGCATGCCCGCGACGCGCGCCACGAGATCGGTGAGTTCGGAATAGGTATAGCGGCGCTTGGTGCCGGTGACCGGGCTGTCGAAGATCAGCGCCGTCTGCAAACCGCGCCCGGCAGCGACATGGCGGTCGAGGGCGTTCCAGCAGGTGTTGGCGGCAGCACCTTCGAACCACAGCGGCATGCCCGCCGCATCCGCGCCCAAGACCTTGCGCCAGGGCGTTATCCAATCGAGCGCGCGCGCGGCGTCGGCCCAGAATGTCTCCGGGTCTTGCAGCGACCGGCGGTGATGATCGGCGTGGCTCACCCTGCCCTCACCCTTTTCTCCCCAACCCGAGTTTGGACCGGGCGGCGGGCCGGGGGGAACGCCTATTTGGTGGCGTCCTTGAGATAGGCGATGATGTTGTCGCGCACATCGTCTTTGATTACGCCGGCGAAGGACATCTTATTGCCGGGCACCAGGCCCTGCGGCTTGGTGATATAGGCCGCGACCTTGGCCTCGTCCCAGACGAAGCCGGCCTTCTTCATGGCGTTGGAATAGGCATAACCCGGCTTGGTGCCAGCGGTGCGGCCGAACACACCGTGCAGGTTGGGACCGATCTTGTCGGGCCCGCCCGCCTCGACCGTGTGGCAGGCCGAGCACGGCGCGAACTGGCGTTTACCTTGAACCGGATCGGCGGCGAAAGCCGGCGCCGCGACGATGACGATAAGAATCAGACTAAGTGCGCGCACGGAAGACCCAGAACTTGTTTACGGTGAAATTCAGCGACATGGCGGCGATGGAGCCCGCCGCCACGCCGAGCACGGGATGGGCTTTGGCGACGGCGACATAGGTGATCAGGGCGGCGTAGGTGGAATAGTTGACCGCGAAGCCGACGGCGTTGGCGCCCAGGTATTTCAACCATTGCTTCATCGGCGCGTGATCGCCCGCCTGCCGGAAGGTGAAACGCCGGTTGAGCATCCAGTTACCGGTGGCCGCCGTCAGGAAAGACACCACGCGCCCGCTGTAGAGGTCCATGTTCAGAAGCGCCACCAGCAACTTGAGCGTGGAGGCATCGACGATGAAGCCGATGGTGCCGATGATCGCGAAGCGGGCGATTTCGCCCACCGCCTGGTGCGCGGCGCTTTGCACGGGTGCGGGTTCGCTCACGAGGAAACCTTGGCCTTCCGCGGCGCGGGGTATGAGAGATAGGTCATGCGCTTCAGTTCGCGCCGGCCTTGGGTAACGGTTTGCAGGATCAGGCCGCAGGTGACGGACAGGAACGCGAGGATCATGATCGCGGCCGCCAGCACCGCCGTCGGCAGGCGCGGCACCAGCCCGGTTTGGTAGTAGGTGATCAGCACGGGCGCCGCGATGATCAGCGAGAGCAACGCGAGCAACGCGCCGGTGATCGTGAACGACGCCAGCGGACGTTCCTCTTTCACCAGCTTGCCGATCATGAACAGGATGCGGAAGCCGTCCTTGAAGGTGGACAGCTTACTGGTTGAGCCGGGCGGGCGCTCCTTGTAGGGCGTGCCGACTTCGCCGAACGGCATGCGCATCTCGAGCGCATGCACCGTGAGCTCGGTCTCGATTTCGAACCCGCCCGCCAGCGCCGGGAACGACTTGACGAACCGGCGCGAAAACACGCGGTATCCGGAGAGCATGTCGGTGGTGCGCTTGCCGAACACCGAGGCCACGAGCGTGGTGAGTAGCCAGTTGCCGAAGACGTGGCCGCGGCGGTAGGCGGCCTCGACCTGCGAGATGCGCGCGGCGTTGAGCATGTCGAGCTGCTCGTCGAGCAGTTTGTCGATCAGCACCGGCGCGCTGGCGGCGTGATAGGTGTCGTCGCCGTCCACCAGCACGTAGACGTCGGCCTCGATGTCCGCGAACATGCGGCGCACCACGTTGCCTTTACCCTGGAGCGGCTCGGCGCGCACCACCGCGCCGGCGGCGGCGGCCACCTGCACCGTCAGATCGCGCGAATTGTTGTCGTAGACATAAACCGTGGCCGCCGGCAACGCGGCGCGGAAATCCGCCACCACCCGGCCGATGGCGGCTTCTTCGTTGTAGCACGGGATAAGGACGGCAATACGCGGGGCGGTCATGGATCAGTTGCTCGAGAACCGGGGTTCTTATCACGGATGTTCCGGCGCGGGTCCAGTGCGTGTTACGGGGCAGAGCGTGATTCTCATGGCCTCGTCCGGCGGCGGCTGAAGGTTGGTGACAACCCTTTCACAGGCCGAAAAGTCGGCGCTCAGCCCGAATTGCGGCAGCACCGCCACCGCCACGTCGTGATCCCAGGCGGCGGACAGCAGGTAGAACGACCCCTGGTGGGCCGCGAGCCGTTCGCGGATCAGGCGGTTCATGCCGGTGTCGTCCTTGGGGTCGGTGAAATAGCCCTGCAGGCGCACCACCGGCATTTCCGGCGGCAGCGACGGGATCACGTAGGACAACGGCTCCAGCCCGACCATCAGGATCATGGTATGCGCGGGGTCCGGCAGCGGCGGCGCGCTCACCTCGACCATTTTCTCCGTCCAGGCCGGCAGCCTGATCCAGTCGCCGGGCCGCGCGGTGACGGTCACGACCAGCAGGATCGCGCCGGCCGCCAGCGCGCGGGTCTGGACGGCGACGGGCCACAGGCCGATAACTGCCACCACCGTGAGAGGCGCGAGCATCTCCAGGGGAATGATGTAGCGGTAGATGCCGAACAGCGGCACCCAGACCGCGAACGACAGCGCACAGGCCGCGATCACATAGCGCGCGGCCAGGCGGCCGACCACCGGCGCGGTTTCGCGCGCACGACGGAGCCACAGGATTACCGGCGTCGCGAGCAGCACGAGGTAGGCCGCGAGGATGCGGAAGTCGCGGAAATCCGCTTCGCCCACCTTGTGGCTGTCGAAGCTGAAACTTAGCGGGAACGTGATGGCGGCAAGGAAAGTCTTCGGCACATAAGCCACGTCACGATTGCCGGACTGCAAGCCCAGCGGCGATTTGAAAACATTATTGAAGTAGGGAAAAATCGGGTTTTGGTATTCCTGCCACAAGTGCAGCATCCAGAAACCGCAAGACGCGGCCATGCCGGCGATGATGCCGATCCCGAACCAGAAGGCGAGAAACATGCGCCGCCAGAAGGTGCCGGCCACCAGCAGGAAGGCGAAGCACAGGCCGACGGCGAAGGTGATGGTCGGCAGTTTCAGCCCGACGCCCAACCCCAGCAGCGTCCCCGCCGCGCCCACGCGCGCATAGCCGGACCAGGATTTGCCCGCGAACACATCCTCGGGCGCCCGCACCACCAGGATCATCGCGCCGATGATCGCGAGGCTCACCACATTGTCGTGGAAGCTGGTGCCCACCAGGCCGATATGGCCGCCGCCGATGACGCCACAGAGTGCAATCGCCACGGCGGCCCAGGTGCGGCGCGGCTCCACGACCGGCGTCAGCACCGCGCGCGCCAGCAGATAGAGCAGGACATAGTTGAGCCCGTGGATACAGCCGAGCAGGAACGAGAACACTTTCGCCGGCAGCAGCGTCCCGCCGAGATAAAGCGGCACGTCGAGCAGCGGGTTATAGGGCGTGGAGGCGCCGAGGTCGGTGGCAAGCCGCCCGGTCAGGAAGCGGTAGGGGTTGTACCAATGGTAATTCCGCAGATCCCAATTGGCGTCCTGGCCCAAAATCAGGGCAAGGGCGCCAAATCCGAGCGGGATGACCAGGCATAACAACCAGGCCGCCCGCGCTGGTGTGCGGAGGGCCGGAAACGGGGTCGCGAACATGGCGGCACCATATATCACTCGCGGTTCAAGTTCCCAATTATGGTAAAACCCTGGGATAACTTGCCTTTCACGTACATTATGGCGCGCGCATTCAGGAGGATCTCTGTTGACCGCCCACCTTCCGACATATGACGACATTGAAGCCGCGGCCAAGCGAATCGCCAGCCACACTATTGTTACACCGCTATTGCGGTCCCCCGACCTGGACGCCCTGACCGGCGGCACGGTGCTGCTGAAGGCCGAAACCCTGCAGCGGACCGGTTCGTTCAAGTTCCGGGGCGCTTTCAACCGGCTGTCTCAGCTCACCCCCGAACAGAAAGCCGCGGGCGTGGTGGCGTTCTCGTCCGGCAATCATGCGCAGGGCGTGGCGGCGGCGGCGAAGATCCTGGGTCTGAAAGCCACCATCATCATGCCGGCCGACGCGCCGGCCATCAAACTCGCCAACACCAAAGCCTACGGCGCGGAAGTGGTGACCTATGACCGCGTCAAGGAAGACCGCGAGGAAATCGCGCGGCGCGTCGCGAACGGCCGCATCATCGTTCCGGCCTACGATGACCCTTACATCCTCACCGGCCAGGGCACCCTGGGCTTCGAGGCGATGAACCAGGCGAAAGCCCTGGGCCTGACCGTCGACGCCGCGCTGGCGCCGGCCAGCGGCGGCGGCCTGATCGCCGGCGTCGGCCTCGCGGTGCATCACGCCAATCCGAACGCCAAGGTCTACACCGTCGAGCCCGTGGGCTACGACGACCACAAACGCTCGGTCGAATCCGGCAAGCGCGAGCGCAACAGCTCGCTGGACGCGGCCTTGTGCGACGCGCTGCTGGCGGCGACGCCCGGCGAGATCACCTGGGCCATCAATGGCAAGGCGCTCGCGGGTGGCTATGCCGTCACCGACGCCCAGGTGCGCCACGCCATTGGATATGCCTTCCGCACCTTGAAGCTGGTGGTCGAGCCCGGCGGCGCGGTGGGCCTGGCGGCGGTGCTGGCCGGCCTGCACGACACCAAGGACCGCTGCACACTCGTGGTTCTCTCCGGCGGCAACGTCGATCCCGCCGTGTTCGCGGAATGCCTGACTTTGTAATCGGACCCACGTAACCGATGGTTGTATTCAGCCCGTTGGTTTTTGGGTAACTTGGACTTGAGCCCCCCCGACCGCTCAGGTAATTCTCAACTTTTCCAAGAGTTTCCGGGCAGCCGCCCGGAACCGGCTGGATGCTCTCGGGCTAGATGCTGAACAAAGACAAAGAAGATATCGGTCAGGACCGTATCTCGATCATGGTGGTCGAGGACAACGAGTACATGCTCGACATCCTGGTCAACAGCCTCAAGCGGCTGGGTTTCACCCGTGTCCAGAAGGCCAAGAACGGCAAGGAAGCGGTCGAGTACCTGAAACTCACCTCCAAGGGTTTCTCCGCGGCGGTCGAGCCCATCGACATCGTCATCTCGGACTTCATCATGTCGCCGGTGAGCGGCGTGCACCTGTTGCAGTGGCTGCGGGACGACAAGCAGTCGCCGTCCCGTTTCATGCCGTTCATCATGCTGTCCGGCGCCGCCGACCGTGTGAACGTGGAGGCCTCGCGCGACCATGGTGTCAACGACTTCATGGCCAAACCGTTCTCGGTCGAGAATATCTATAAGGTGCTGCAGCGGATCATCGACGCGCCGCGCCAGTTCGTGACCACCCAGACCTACTTCGGGCCGGATCGCCGCCGCTCCAAGGCCGGACCGCCCAAGGGGCAGGAGCGGCGCAAGGAAGGCGAAGCCCACGCCACCATCGTCTATGCCAAGGACAAGGTGGAAAAGCCGGCGTCGCCCTCGGACGTGTGGCTGTTCAAGCTGCCCAACTACCTCAAACAAAAGATGGGCTCGAACGCCCAGCGCCAGCCGTTCATGCTGCCCGACGCCATGCTGGCCTCGGCCGAACAGCAATTGAAGCGCGAGGCCGACGGCTTCCTGGACTGGGCCAAGGGATACCTGGAACGCCTCTCGCGCCAGGTGGCGGAGGCCAAGCAGATCAGCGGCGAGCGCACCGCCAATTTCGAGGAAATCAACCTGATCGCCCACGAACTGCGCGGTCAGGGCGGCACCTTCGGCTATCCGCTGATCACGGTGTTCGGCAAGTCGCTGTACGAAGTGACCAAGCCGCCGTGCCGCCAGGACGACTCCAACCTGGAGATCGTCAAGGCGCATATCGACACCATGCGCGCGGTGTCGCGCGACGAGATCGAGGGCGACGGCGGCGATGTCGGCCAGATGCTGTTCAAGGCCCTCAAGATGGCGATCGCGAAATACGCGCCGCCGGCGGCCGAATAGCCGGCGCCGCTTTGGCTCGGGCGCCCAACCAGTCCTCAAAAAACGGCGCCTCGTCGCTGCGCCGGCTCCGTGCGGCGACCCTGCTTCTGTTCACCAGTTTCGTGCTTCTGGTGATCAGCGCGGGCGCCTACTACCTCGAACAGCAACGCCAGGCGGCGATCGATACCGCGCGGCGCACCGCACGCGCCGCGCTCGACACCGTGCAATATCAAGCCGCGCAGACCTTCGGCGACACCTTGCGCATGTCTGAGGGCGTGGCCGACGTCTACCGCGAGCAACTCGCCCACAATCAGGTCAACGAAGCCACGCTGCACCAGCTGATGAGCGCCAAGCTGCCGCGCATGCAGGGCCTGGTCACCTTCACGCTGTTCGATACCGAGCACCACGGCATCGCCGGTTCGCGCTCCTATCCGGTCGATGTGTCCATGATCATCACCAGCGGGATGTCCTTCGAAACCTTCGCGGACATCGGCGACGACATGTTCTTCGGCCAGCTCTACAGGAACATCCGCCCCGGCCTCCTCGTCGACCAATGGTTCCTGCCGTTTGGCAAGATCGTCCGCGACGCCGGGGGCATCGTGCGCGGCTATGTGGTGGCCTTGTTCAACGCCAATTTCTTCGCCCAATACTACGCCACCCTGGACCCCGGCGCGCACGGCCAGATTTCGATCTGGTCGGCGGATGGCCTCATGCTCGCCGCCAGCCGCAACGAAAGCCGCGGCGCGGCCAATGCCGCCATGGCGGAAGAAATGCGTAAATTGCGCGACGCGTCCGACGGCCGGACCCTCACCTATGTCCAGGGACGCGGGGACAACGAAAGCAAAGTCACCGCCCTCGGGCTGGTCGGCGCGCTGCCGGTGTTCGTGGCGGTCGAGATGGACGGCCGCGATTTCATGGCGCCCTGGCGCGCGACGCGCAACCAGATCTTCCTGGCGATGGCGGTCGTGATTCTGGGCGCCGCGGCATTCGCCGTGATCATCCTGCGCCAGATTCATCATACCGAGCAGAACGAACTGGCCTTGCGCCACGCAAAAGCCTTGGCGGAGGACGCCAGCGACGCCAAGAGCCGCTTCCTCGCCCATATGAGCCACGAGTTCCGCACGCCCCTCAACGCCATCATGGGGTTCTCCGAGATCATCAAGAACCAAGTGCTGGGCGGGACCGTTTCGCCGGACTATGTCGGCTACGCCGCCCACATCCACCGCTCGGGCGAGCATCTCCTGCATATCGTCAACGAGATCCTGGATACCGCCAAGATCGAGCTGGGGGGCGAACCCTTGCAGCAAAAACCCACCGACATCCGCACCCTCGTCCTGGGCGCGATCGGCTTCGTCGAGGGACTCGCCGCCGGGAAAAACCTCAAGCTGAGCGTCGCCCTGCCGAACGAACTGCCGATGATCGCGAGCGACGAACGCTTCGTGCGCCAGGTTCTGATCAACCTCATGTCCAACGCGATCAAGTTCTCGCCATCGGGCGCCGAGATCGTGATCGGCGCGTGCAATCATCCCGAATCCGGCGTCACCATATCGGTCTCGGATCATGGACCCGGCATCGAACCCAGCCTGCTCAAGCGGCTGGGCGAACCCTTCCTGCAGGGTAACCCGGCCCTCTCGCACTCCGGCCAGGGCACCGGGCTCGGGCTGTCCATCTGCAAACGCTACATGGACCTCCTGGACGGCGAACTGAAGGTGGAAAGCACCCTCGGCAGCGGCACGACCGCCACCATCCGTTTCCCGCGCCATCTGATCGCGGCGGCGGCGGAAGTCCTGAAAAGCCCGTTGCCGCAACCCGTGACGCAAGCATCGGCAGCGGTTTGACCGCCGGCGTTTTTTTTTGAAACAGCGGGCGCTGCGGGAGGAGCCCAGCCCCGGGGCCAGGCCGCGCGCGCAAACAGCCTTTAGGACGATACGCGCTTACCGCGCCAGTTGCTTTGGGATGACGCGCGTTGACCGTGCGCCCGGATCCCTGAAGATGACGCGCGTTGACCGCGCGCCCGGATCCCTGAAGATGACGCGCGTTGACCGCGCCCGGATTCTTGAAGATGACGCGCGTTGACCGCGCGTCAAGGCTTAGTGAAAAACATCAGGTGCTGCCAGGGCAGGCTGTCGTCCGTGCGCAGCCAGGTCAGACCCACCGCCGCCATTTCCTTCTTGGCCTGCGCCTGGGTCATGCGGTGGGTGTCGCGGATCGGCACCTTGGGATCTTCGCCGCGATATTCGACCAATGCGATGCGCCCGCCCGGTTTCAGTGCGCGCGCCATGGCCAGGCCCATCTCGCGCGGGTAGGAAAATTCGTGATAGGCGTCGACCAGCAGGATCAGGTCGATGGTGTTCGGCTTCAGGCGTGGATCGGCGACGCCCCCCAGCACGGTCACGATATTGGCGCCCTCTGCCTTGCCCTGAGCGGTCCTGGCTTGGCGCTCCTTGATCATGTCCAGCATCTCTTTCTGGATATCCACGGCGTAGACGTACCCCTGGGGCACCGCCGCCGCGAGCCGGAAACTGAAATAGCCTGAACCCGCGCCGATGTCGGCGACCGCGTCGTTGGGTTTCAGGCCAAGCAGCGACACCAGGCGCTCGGAGCCCTCCTCTTTGTTGCGCTCGGGCCGGTCCAGCCACTGGGCGGCTTCATGACCCATCACATAGGCGATCTCGCGCCCCATGTAGGATTTGCCGATGCCGTCGAGGGTCGGCCCGATATTGGTGTAGCCGTCCTTGTCGGGCGCCGCGGCAAAGGCCGGCGCTGCCAGGATTAGGGCCGCTGCGAGAGTCCAACGCAAGATCATCGCCTGTCCCCATCGTCATTTCTGAGCGGCAGATCGTTCGGGTCGTGATCGATCACCGGCGGCGTGTGCCGCTGATCGCCGGGAGATTCGCCAGGCCTGATCGGCGCGCCGCCGACCACCCAGACATTCCCATATTTCTTGCCGAACAGAAAGAACAGCAGCGCCAGAACCGGCACCACGATCAACGCCGCCAGAAAGGCGTAGGCGAACAGCACCAGCACCACCGCGGCGATTGCCAGCGCAAAGGCCACGCGGAGGATGCGCGCGATCATGTCGCGTTTTCCGCGCGCGGGGAAGCGCGCCCATCCAGCGGGCGCTCGAACATGCGGTAGGTTTTGTAGACCCGGCCGCCGATATCCTCGATGGAGTGGCAGGTCTGGGTGTTGGTCTCCAGCACCCAGCTCATCTCGCACACCGGCATCCGCAGTTTCAGCGAAGCCTCGCGCACGGCGCCGACGGTGAGCAGCGCCAGCTGCGACCCCATCGGCTTGTTCTTGAACTCGGGCAAGACTCCCATGAGGATCACGCGCGTGCCCGAGATGTAGGACTTCAGGGTCAACAGGCGCCACAGCAGCTTGAGGGCGTTGACCAGGGACAGCTTGCCCTTAAGGTCGTGGATCATCTCGTTGCGGTCCGGCAACGCCAGGCACATCGCCACGGGCCGGTCGTCGATGGTCGCGATCGAGACCAGCTCCGGCACCAGGATGAGCTTCACCTCCTCGGCCAGGTGTTTGGCCTCGGCGTCGGTCATGGGGATCGAACCCCAGTTCTCGGTCCAGCCGGCGCGGAAGATATCGATGATCGCGGCGAAATCCTCGTCGTAGCGCTTCGGGTCGAGGGCGCGCACCTTCAGCTTCGGATTGCGCTGGAGACTGCGTTTCAACCACTTGAGCTGCTTGTAGGGCAGCGCCGTGTCCATGGGCGTGAGATAGGCGCGCATATCGACGGCTTTGGCAAATCCGGCCGTCTCGACCAGCTTTTGATAATAGGGCTGCGCGTGGCCCATGGCGAGGCGCGGCGGGCAGTTGAACCCGTCGATGAGAAGGCCGGACTCGTCGTTGATGTTGAAGCTGAACGGCCCGACACAGCGCCGCATGCCTTTTTCGCGCAACCAGACGAATGCCGCGTCGAACAGCGCATCCGCGACGCCTTGGTCGTCGATGCATTCGAAGAAGCCGAAAAAGCCGGTGGCGTCGTTATAGAGCTTGAGATGGTTGTGATCGATCTGGGCGGAGATGCGGCCCGCGAGCTTGCCGTCCCGCTCCGCCACCCACAGGACCGCCTCGCCGTGCTGGAACCAGGGATTCCGCTTCGGATTGAGGCGAGGCGCCTCGCCGTCGGCCAGCGGCCCGCATTCAAATGAAAGGGATGCGACCCAGTAGGGATCGTGCCCCTGGGTGATATGCGGCACGCGCAGAAAGTCCGCGACCTTCGCGCTCTCGCCGACACGCTTGATCGTGATGGCCAAGGGCTGGTCTCTCAGGTGGCGGCTTCGCGTTTGCGCTGCGCCGGATTGGTGTTGTAGGGCCAGGTCGGCGTCAGGCGCGCGACGTAAGGGTAGCGCTTGGCCACTTCCTCGTCATAGCCGAGGTTGAACACGGTGGCGGACCGCGGGCGATCCTTCGGGCCCTGATAGAACGTGCCCAGCACCTTGTCCCACCACAGATTGGTGATGCCGTAGTTGCCGTTCTCGTTGTGGAAGTGGTGCGCCATGTGGAATTTCTTGATCTCGCGCACCCAGCCCCATTTCGGCACGTAGCCGAGGTGCTGGATACAGTGGAAGTATTCATAGACGCAGGTCTGGATCACGCCGGTGGCGAGCGCCGCCAGCGCGCCGGTCCAGCCCGCCAGCGCGTAGCCGACCGGCATGGTCGCCAAGGCCACGGTCGGCAGCGTGGTGTAGAGCGCGCCGAACAGCACCTTGAGATTGTTGGGGTCGCTATGATGGTCGTAATGGATGCGCTTCCATGTGCCGGCGGTGAGCGGCGATTTCCACATCCAGCGGCTGTGCAGGATGAACCGGTGCAGCAGGTACCACGCCACCGGATAGAGGAAGAACGCAGCCGCGACGGCGGCGAACACCGGCAGGACGTCCGCGCGGCCCGCCAGCAGGCCTTGCACGGCAAAGGCGCCCGCGACCAGCGCGACCGCGATATAAGCCGCGATGGCGTAGTACTGGAAATAGGCCTGGGTCAGCTCCCGCAGGTTCATGCGGTCGAGGTGATAGGCCCGGTCGGACCAGAATCCGAACTTGAAAGACTGCGCCAAGATGGCCCTGCGAAACCGCCGAATACGTGGCGTTTATATAAACCCGCTCAGGTGCGGGCGCCAGTGTGCTCGAGGTTGAACACCAGCCAGACGCCGCCGGTGGCGAATATCGCCAATGGCAGCCAGGCCGCGAAGGACGGCGGCAAGGATCCGAACTGGCCCATGGCCAAGAGGATGTTGTCGATGACAATGAACCCAAAGCCGAAAGTGATGCCCCAGACAAGGGTTAGCGCCGGCGACCCCTGGCGGTGGTGGCTGAAGGCCGCGATCGCGGCGAGCAGCGGCATCAGGGCGAGCACGATCGGGCCCGCTATCTTCTGCTGTAACCATGTTTCATAAAAATACGTCGGCCGTGAGCCCATGGTGACCTTGCCGACATATTCCTGCAGGGCGTTCAGCGATAGCTGGTTGGGGTGCGCCTGCTCGTGGATGAAATGTTCGGGCTTGAGATGGGTCTCCCAGGTGGGCGGATCGGCACCGGTGCCGCCGACGCGCTCCACGTCGAACATGGTCCAGTGGTCGTCTTCCCACACGGCCAGGCGCACCGTCAGGATTTCGGTGATGTCGGCGTGAGTGCCCTGGCGGAACAGGTGGATGTCGTTGAGCACCTGGCCTTCGCGCGCCACATGACCGACGCGGATGATGGTGTTGCCTTCGATCAGCCAGTTGTTGTCGCCGGTGTCGACCTGGCCATCGGCCTTGAAACCGGCGTTGCGCCATTCCTGCAAGCTGGCGCTGGCGGGCACGACGACGAATTCGCCGAACAGGAACAGCATCGCCGACAGGCCGATGCCGATCGCCACCAGGCCGCCGATCAGGCTGAATACCGAGCGGCCGGCCGCGCGCATGGCGATGATCTCGCTGTTGCGCGCCATGCCGAGCAGCGCCATCAGCGCGCCGAGCAGCCCCGCGAGCGGCGCCAAGGTCTCGATCAGCGACGGCGCGCGCAGGGAGACATAGCGCAGGAGCGATGCGATCGGCGGTCCGCCGCCATTGAGAATCTCGTTCGCGGTGGCCAGCAGATCGAGGGTCTGGAGGAACAACACCAGGCCCGCGAGCAAGGCCACGAAATGCCCCACGAAGGAGCGCATCAGGTAACGCGACATGATCATGTGCGGGCCGTCATGCGCTCACGGGCGGCTTGCGGCGGAACACCGAAGCGACGCGGCCCTGGAACGACAACCAGGCGGCCTCGAGCTGCTGCACCGGCGGCGTGCCCGCCTTGAGGTCGGTACGGAAGAACAGATAGGTGCTGCCGGTGGCGTAGAGCGCGAACAGCGTCCACAGAATCAAGCCGGCGGGGGCGCCGGTGGCGCTGGCGTAGGCGGCGGTGAAATCCAGGCACTTGTGGTAACTGACGATGATCGAGAGGCCCAGCACCAGGCCAAAGGACCGCGACGAACGGCGCGTCATGATGCCCATGGGCGCCGCCAGCAGCGGCAGGAACAGCATCGAAATGCCGAACACCAGACGATTGTGGAACGCCGCCGCCACCGCCGACGGCGCCACGATCTGCTCGGGCGGTTCTTCCGGTTCGGGATTCGCATCCGCCTGGGAGCCGAAGCGGCCAGCAAGAAGATTGTAGCGGTAGCCGCGCAAGAGTTCGGCGATGGTCAGCTCGCGCTCGTCGCCGCCACGTCCGCGAAAGCGCATCAGCTCGGCGAGATTGAGCGGCCAGTCCATGGCGTCGAACTGCAGGGTCGAGTTGGCGTGGGTCTTGGGATCCCATTCCGAACGGTTGCCGTTGTAGAGGCGCAAGGAGACGTTGCCGTCGAGCCCGCCCGCGATCACTTCGCCCTGTTTGGCGGTGAGCGTGGTGATGGTGCCGTCCGGCTCCTGCTTATGGGCGAACACGCCGTAAAGCTCGCGCCCGCCGGAGCGCGATTGATCGACGCGCAGGGTGTAGCCGTTGGGCAGGCTCATGAAGATGCCTTCGCCAATTCCCTGCTCGATCACGCCGGAGGTCACCTTGAACAGGATCAGGCGGTAGGCGTAGTAGGCATAAGGCTGCACGTAGCCCGAAAGGACGAAGTTGAACGCCATCATGATGAAGGCCAGCCCGACCGCCGGACGGATGAAGCGCACGATGCCGACGCCGCTGGACTGGATGGCGTCCAGTTCCGCCTGCGCGGAAAGCTTTCGGAAAGCGAGCAGCACGCCCAGGAACAGTCCAACCGGCAGGGCCAGCGCGATATAGCCCGGCACCAGATTGAACAGCATCTGGAACACCACCAAGGTCGAGACCCCGTTGCCGACCGCGAGATCGAGCAGGCGCATCAACCGGTCCATGCTGAGGATCAGCGCCGCGACCAGCAGCGTGATCAGCAGGGTCGGTATGATCTGGCGCAAGAGGTACCAGTCGATGGCCTTCATCGTCTCAGCCCTGCCGTGAACGCGCACGGTCGCGATTTTTTATTGTTACAGAACGCAGGAAATCGTTCCGCTGCCGCCGCGCGCTTATGTCACACTTTGGATGCAACCTGAAGATTTTAGGGGCCCGGCAGGCTTGAGGCTAGGCCACCTTTTTTATGGCCGGGCCGCATGCCCTTCCGTTCGCCCACGTCCAGAGGATGCTGATTCGCTTCGACTCCATGGTTAAGGCCGTGCCAGAACCCCTCGCCGTCATCACCAACCGCCGCGCGGCGCGGAACCGCGGCAACGACAACTGGGTCGACCCGCTCATGGCGCACGAGGCCAGGGTCGCCCACTTCCAGTTCGATCGCGCACAAGACGCCGCGGCATGTGTCGGGCGCTGCGCCGCCCTGGGTGCGCGCACGATCGTGGTGAACGGCGGCGACGGCACCGCTGGCCTGGTGTTCCAGGCCCTGCTCAATGACAACGGCTACGGCGAACGGCCGTCCATCGCGCTGCTGCCCGGCGGCAAGACCAACATGACCGCCGCCGGCTGGAGCCGGGGCGGCAATGCCCCCGCGTCACTCAGATCCATTCTCGAACTTCGGCGCGAGCGCGGCTTCGCGCGGCACCTGGTCGAACGGCCGATCCTGCGCCTGTCGCGCCCCAAGGAGCCCACGCTGTACGGCGCGTTCTTCGGCGCGGCCGAAGTGGCGGACGGCATCAAGCTGTGCCGCAAGCGCCTCTACCCCCTCAATCTGCCCGACACGTTCAGCCATGCGGTGGCAGCGACGCTTACGTTTGTGCGCAGCGTGGTCAAGCGCGGCAAGCAAGTGAGTGTCGCCGACGAACGCGGCGGCCTGGAGGACGGGCGCTTCTTCCTGATCGGGATCACGGTGCTGGACGAGTTGCTGTTCGGCCTCAAGCCCGCCACCGCGGCGCGCGAGGATGCACCGGGACTCCGTTATCTTTCCGTCCGCAACGGCGTCAAGCCGATGCTCGATGCCGTGCCGGACCTGCTGCACGGCCGGATCGCGCCCGGCCCGGGACGTACCGTGCGGCGCGCCGGTAGCCTCACCTTGCGCTTCGATGGCGCATATACCCTGGACGGCGAGCTGTACGAGGCCCACGCCGACCGGCCGGTGACCGTGGACAGCCAGCCGCGCCTGCGTTTCCTGCAAGTGCCGTCATGAATCCTTGGGAATTGTGCGCGGAAGACCTGCGCCGGCATTACCGCGCCGCCGCGGTCATCTTCTATGGCTCGTGCTTGCGCGACCGCACGGCCGACGGCCTGCTCGATTTCTATGTGCTGGTGGACCGGTATAGCGACGCGATGGGAAACGCCGCGGCGCTGGGCGCGTGGCTGTTGCCGCCCAATGTCTACTCTCATGTGCTGGGAACCGCGCGCGCCAAGGTCGCGGTCATGCGCGTGGATGAGTTTCTGTCCGACCTCGGCGCGAACCGGTTCACAACCACCCTGTCGGCGCGATTCGCGCAGCCGTGCGCCATCGTTCATGCCCGCGACAACGCCTTGCGGGCGCGGCTGGAGGCGGGTTTCGTCACCGCCGCGAACACCTGCATCCAGCGGACCCTGCCGTTGATGCCGCCGCAATTCACCGCCCTGGACCTGTGGCGGCGCGTGTTGAGCGAAAGCTTTGCCGCCGAGCTGCGCCCGGAGCGGCCGGAGCGCATCCGGTCGCTGGTGGATGGCACTGCCGCGTTTTACGCCGCCGCGACCGAGCGCGTCCTGGGCGCCCCCAGCGACGGCGTATACCGCATCGTCCCGCGGCGCGGCGCGCGGGCAGGCGCCACGCTGGCCTGGTGCCTGCGGCGCATCCTGGGCAAGACCCTCAATGCCCTGCGCTTGATAAAGGCCGCGTTCACGTTTCAGGGCGGCATCGACTACGCGGCCTGGAAGATCGGGCGGCATACGGGGATCATGCTTCCCGTCACCGACGATGACCGCAAAAAGCCACTGCGCGCGGGCCTCAGGCTGTTCGCCCGAAGCCTGCGCCTAAACGCGATACGTTAAGGGAATCAGCCGGCGGCGATGCGCCGGGAAGCGGGGCGCTCGATCATGCCCAGGCGCAACGCGACATCGGCGAAGATGTCGATGATCTGGTCGATCTGCGCTTCGGTATGCGCGGCGCACAGGCTGGCCCGCAGCAGCGAGTAGCCGAACGGCGTCGCCGGCGGCAGGGCCAGGTTCACATAGACGCCCGCCTCGATCAGGCCGCGCCAAAAGGCGATCGCAGTCTGCGGATCCGGCGCCACCACGGCGATCACCGAACTCACGTCGCTGCCCAGCTTGAGGCCGAGGCCGGAAAGGCCCTGGTGCAGCTGTTCGGCGTTGCGCATCAGGCGGGCGCGCAAGGCGCCGCCCTGCTTGATGAGCTTGAGGTTGGCCGTGGCCGACACCACCACCGACGGCGGCAGCGAGGCCGTGAACACATAAGCGCGGCACACCAGGCGCAGCACGTCGAATTGCGGATGATTGGAGACGCAGAAACCGCCGACCGTGCCAACCGATTTGGAGAAGGTGCCAACAATGAAATCCACATCGTCTTCCACACCGGCCTCTTCCGGCAGGCCGCGGCCATACCGGCCGAGCACGCCGAGCGAGTGCGCTTCGTCGGAGAGCAGGTAGACGTTGGAGAACTTCTTTTTGACCGCAACGATCTCGGCGATCGGCGCCTTGTCGCCCAGCATCGAGTAGATGCCCTCGATCACGATCAGCTTGTTGCCGGGCTTGCCTTCGAGGCGCGCCAGGCGCTTCTCGAGGTCGGCCGCGTCGTTGTGGCGGAAACGGATGATCTGCGCCGCGCTGCCGCGCACGCCGTCGTAGATCGACGCGTGGCAGTCGGCGTCCATGAGGATGTAATCCTCGGGGCCCATCAGCGTGGAGAGAATGCCGAGATTGGCGAGGAACCCGGTGGAGAACACCATCGCGTGGTCCTTGCCGAAGAACTCGGCCAGGGCGTTTTCCAGATCCTTGTGGCTGCCGTAGGTGCCGTTGGCGACGCGGCTGCCGGTGGTGCCGGTGCCACAGGCCTCGAGCGCATCATGCGCGGCCTTCAGGGCTTCCGGCGAGAAGGTCAGGCCGAGGTAGTTATTGGTACCGGCGAGGATGGTGCGGCGGCCTTCGATCATCGCCTCGGTCGGCGAGAGCAGTTCGTCCATCTTCACTTGGAAAGGATTGATGCCGCCGTCGCCCAGGAGGGCGTCACGTTGCGCCATCAGGGGCGCGAAGCGGTCGAATAGGTCAGCCATGGGTAGTCTCCGCAGAACAAAATGCAGACGGGACGCGACTCAAGACTTTCCCTCACCCAAAATCTTGTCGATCGCGCTCGCCAGCTCTCCCACGGTCGCCACATCCGGCAGGATGTTGAGCGGCACCGAGATGTCGAACGCGTCTTCAACCGCGGCAACGAACTCCATGACGATCAGCGAGTCGAAATTGAGATCCTCGGTGAATCGCGTCGCCGCGGAAAGCGGGGCATTGGTTTTGTTGAACGGCCCCAGGATCGGGATCAGCCGTGCGACAATCTCGGCCGGGGCGCTCATAGCGAAAACCAGTCCACACTTTTCACTCCTCGCGCGGCAAAAAGTGGGTAACCCGCGCAAGTCATTGGAAAACTTGTGCGGGATGCGCCCGTTAAGGACAAATCAACTTAGGGGTTACTCTTTAACAGGCCTCGTGAGCGGTACCAGGCGACCGCATCCGCAAAGCCTTTTTCTATATCCCACAGTGGCTTAAAGCCTTGGGGCGGCGCGCCGGCCGCGACCCAGTCGGGATGCGTAAATTCGCGCATTTTCTCGAACCCCAGCACGCTTGGGCGGCCGGTGAGCCGGCTGAACAGGCTGCCGGCGGCGCCGGCCATATAGAGTACCGGCGCCGGAATCCTGGCGATCTTGGGGATTTTCCCGAGGGCGCGGCCGGCCGCGGCGGCGATTTCGTCCCAGGCATACCCCCCCGCCTTGCCATCGTCGAACTCCACCGGCTGCGTGGGCATCGGTTGCTCCGCCAGAGCGCCGGCCAGAACCCGGCCGACGTCGTCGGCATGCACCAGGGAGATTTTCCCCGCCCCGGACGGCGCGACCAGCCAGCCCCGTTCCGCCATCTGGAAAATCCGTAAAGTCTCCATGTCGCCGGCGCCGTAGACCGCGGGCGGGCGCAGAATGAGCGTCGGCAGGCGCGGGCTGAACGCCCGGAGCACCTGCTCGGCGGCCCGCTTGCTGGCCGCGTAGGAAGACAGGTGCGGTTCGCGCGCCGCGAGCGACGAGACCAATATGAAACGCGGCCGCTTGGCCTGCGCGGCCGCGATCCCGGCGAGGCGGCGCGTGCCGCCGGCGTTGATGTCGAAGAATTCGTCCCGCGACCGCGCCTTGATGGCGCCGGCGCAGTGGATCACCGCATCCGCGCCTTCGAGCAGCGCGCCAAGCGCGGCTTCGTCCTCAAGCGCGCCCTGAATCCAGGTGACGTTGTCTTGAGCGCCTTGCGGCTTGCGCGCCAGCGCGCGCACCTGGAATCCGGCGGCGCTCAAATTGCGCAGCATGTAGCCGCCGACAAAGCCGGTGGCGCCCGTGACCGCGACGATTTGTGGAAAGTCGGGTCGGGGCGCATTCATGGCGATTAGCCTTCGTCGGCGACGGCTGGGCCGTCGCTGTCCTGCGGCAGGGCGGCAATCTCGCCGCGCTCGTACATCGCCTTGGCGCGCGCGCGGGCGAGTTTGCCGGAACTGGTCTTCGGCAGGCTGCGGGGCGCGACCAGGATCACGTCGCAAACGACGCCCGCCGCTTCCTGCACCCGCGCCTTGACCTCGGCGGCCAGGCGCTGGCGGTCGGCCGCCTTGGCGGCGCGGCATTGCACCAGCACGGCGGGCTGTTCGTTTTCGCCCGACCCCAGCAACACGGCGGCGCTGTCGCCGGACCGCAGGCCCTCGACGTGTTCGACCGCCCATTCGATGTCCTGCGGCCAGACATTGCGGCCGTTGATGATCATCATGTCCTTGGCGCGGCCGACGATCACCAGCTCGTCGTTCAGCCAATAGCCGAGGTCGCCGGTGTTCAACCAACCGTCCTGCAATGCGTCGGCGGTGGCTTCGTCGTCGTTGAGATAGCCGAGCATGACGCTCGGCCCCTTGAAGAAGATGCGCCCCACCGTGCGTTCGCCGACCACGGCGCCGTCGTCGGCGCGCACTTCGACCTTGTGGTCCGGCAACACCTTGCCGCAGGCGACGAAAGTGCGCA
>JAIBCD010000108.1 GCA_019694335.1 Rhodospirillaceae bacterium
GACCATGACGGCGTGCGTGAGGGGCTGGCGGCCCTTGGCGGGACCAGCGCCGATGTCGCGGCGATGATGAAGCGCTGACCCCGCCGGCGGAAGGCCGGCAATGAAACACCGCCGGCGGAAGGCCGGCCCCTTAAACGGCGGTTCCGCCGACGGTGAGCTGGGAGATTTTCAACGTCGGTTGACCCACGCCGCACGGCACGCCCTGGCCGTCCTTGCCGCAGGTGCCGATGCCGGGATCGAGCGCCATGTCGTTGCCGATCATGGTGACCTTGCGCATCACGTCGGGGCCGTTGCCGATCAGGGTGGCGCCCTTCACCGGGCGGCCGACCTTGCCGTTTTCGATCATGTAGGCCTCGGTCGCCGAGAACACGAACTTGCCCGAGGTGATGTCCACCTGGCCGCCGCCGAAGTTGACGGCGTAGAGTCCCTTCTTCACCGATTTGATGATTTCTTCCGGCGCCTTGTCGCCCGACAGCATGAAGGTATTGGTCATGCGCGGTAGCGGGTGATGGGCGTGGGATTGCCTGCGGCCGCTGCCGGTCGGCTTCATGTTCATCAGCCGCGCGTTGAGGCGGTCCTGGAGATAGCCGACGAGAATGCCGTCCTCGATCAGCACATTGCGCTGCGTGGGCGTGCCTTCGTCGTCGATGGTCAAAGATCCACGTCTATCGGCGAAAGTGCCGTCGTCCACCACGGTCACGCCCTTGGCGGCGACCTGCTGGCCCATCAGCGACGAGAACGCCGAGGTTTTCTTGCGGTTGAAGTCGCCTTCCAGGCCGTGGCCGACCGCTTCGTGCAGCAGCACGCCGGGCCAGCCCGGGCCGAGCACCACTTCCATCTCGCCGCCGGGGGCCTCGACCGATTCCAGGTTCACCAGCGCCTGGCGCAAGGCTTCGTCCACCGCCGCCTTCCAGGTGCCTTCCTTGAGGAAGTCGCCATAGGTGGAACGGCCGCCGGTGCCGTAGCTGCCGGTTTCCATGCGCTTGCCGTCGCCGACGACGATGGTGACGTTGAGTCGCACCAGAGGACGGATGTCGGCGGCGGGCTGGCCGTTGGCGCGTACGATATGCACCGCCTGCCAGGAGCCGGCGAGCGAGGCGCTGACCTGTTTGACCTTTGAATCAAGCCCGCGCGCATAGGCGTCGATGGCGGCCAGTACCGCGATCTTCTCGTCGAACGGCACCAGCGGCAGCGGGTTGGCGTCGGTGTAGAGCTGCTGGTTGGTGCCGATCGGCGGCGCCGCGAGAATGCCGCCGGAGCCGGTGCGCACGGCTTTCACGGTATCGCCGGCCCGCGCGATGGCGTCCTCGCTGAAATTGGTGGCGTGGGCGTAGCCGGTGGTTTCGCCGGACACCGCGCGCAAGCCGAAGCCCTGCGAGGTGTCGAACGACGCGTTCTTCACCCGGCCATCGTCGAAGCTGAAGGTCTCGGACTGGCAGTATTCGAGGTACAGCTCGCCGTCGTCGCAGCCCTTGAGGGCGTCGCCCACGATGCGGTCGACGTTGCCCTTGTCCATGCCGGTCTTGGTGAAGAACAAGCCTTCGGTCAGTGCGATGTCGGCCATGGATCACTCCGCGGGGGTCATGGAGAGGTTCAGGGGTTCACGCGTTTGCACCGCCGGGCGCACCGCATGGGCAAAGCAGATCGAGAGTGTGAACAACACCAGCGCGCCCATCTGGTGGGTGAGTGCAAGGCCCAAGGGCACCACCATCAGCAGCGTGGAGATGCCGAGAGCGGCCTGGACGAGCGCCATCGCGAGAAGCGCGTGCCGCAGGGTATGGACGCGGGTGCCGAGCGCGCGGCCGCGTCCGTAAAACCAGAGTGCCGCGATCAATGTCACCAGCGAGACCGCCAACACGCGGTGCTGGAACTGCACCGTGGCGATGTTCTCGAACAGGTTCATGTACCAGGGCTGCAGCGCGAGTCCGTCCGGCGGCGTCCACTGGCCATCCATGAGCGGGAAGGTGTTGTAGACCTTGCCGGCGTCGAGCCCCGCGACGAAAGCGCCCGCGGCCACCACCAGCAACACCAGGGGCGGAATCGCGAGCGCGAAGCGTGCCAATGCCGGTTCGTCGATACGCGCCGCCGGCTTGGCGGCCTCGCGCTGATCGAGCACCAGCCAGACGATGAAGCCGTAGAGCACGAAGGCGCTGACCAGATGCGCGGCGAGGCGGTATTGGCTGACGTCGGGGCGATCGACCAGGCCGCTCGCCACCATGTACCAGCCCAGGACGCCTTGCAGGCCGCCGAGCACCAAGAGCACGCCGAGTTTCCAGGCCAGCGGCCGGTCGATGGCGCGCTTGGCCCCCAGCCACACCAGCGGCAGGAATACCGCGAAGCCGATGGTGCGCCCCCACAGGCGGTGCAGGTATTCGAGCCAGTAGATCGACTTGAAATCCTCGACCGTCATCCAGGAATTCTTTTTCACGAATTCCGGCGAGGCCTGGTAGTCGGTGAAAGCGGTCTGCCATTCCGTGTCGTTCATCGGCGGCAGCACGGTCAGCGGCTTCCAGTGCACCATGGACAGCCCTGACTCGGTGAGGCGCGTGGCGCCTCCGAGCATGACCATCACCGCGACCATGACCGCGCAAATCATGAGCCAGATCGCGATCATGCGATGGGGAACGGGGGATGACATACGAAGGATGTAGGCCAGCGGCGCAGTGCTGGCAAGCCAGCGGCAAAGTTACAAGGCCCTGATATAACTTAGGGATGGCGCAGGTTCGCCGCCGCGATTAACCATAGCGCCCATTCTCCGCGCCCATTCTCCGTATCCGTGCCGTCCGAAGGAGCCCCACATGTCCTGGTTCATCAGCTGGTTCACCGACATGACCGCCTGGAAGGCCATCGGCATCATCGGCCAGATCGTATTCGGCTCGCGCTTCTTCGTGCAGTGGTGGGTGAGCGAGCGCGCCGGGCGCAGCGTGATCCCCGAGGCTTTCTGGTACCTCTCCATCGTCGGCGGGCTGATCACCATGGTCTACGCCTTCCATATCGAGGAGCCGGTGTTCCTGCTGCCGCAGGTCGCCGCGCTTGTGATTTACAGCCGCAATCTCCATCTGGTGAGGCGCGAGAAACGCCAGCCGGCGGGCGGTTAACCCGCCCGCGGAGGGCCTGACCCGGGATTTTTCACGCCACCCCGCCTTGACTCTCCCCGGGGGGGCCATTACCTAGCTGGCACTCTATTTTCGAGAGTGCTAACGACCGTTGGCATTCTTAAAAAAGTGCAACTAAATCAGCCGACTAGCAGGAGGAATTCATGAAGTTTCGGCCATTGCATGACCGGGTTCTGGTCAAGCGCGTCGAGTCCGACACCAAGACCAAGGGGGGCATCATCATCCCCGACACCGCCCAGGAAAAGCCCATGGAAGGCAAGGTCATCTCGGTGGGCTCCGGCGTCCGCGGCGAAGACGGCAAGCTCGTCCCGCTCGATGTGAAGAAGGGCGACCGCATCCTCTTCGGCAAATGGTCGGGCACCGAAGTGAAGGTCGACGGGGATGACCTGTTGATCATGAAGGAGTCCGACATCATGGGAATCATCGAGTAAGCCCGGCTTTAGACAAAGGGACACAAGAACATGGCAGCCAAAGACGTAAAATTCGGCCCCGACGCGCGTGACCGCATGCTCCGCGGCGTCGACATCCTCGCCAACGCGGTGAAGGTCACCCTCGGCCCCAAGGGCCGCAACGTGGTGATCGAAAAGGCGTTCGGCGCCCCGCGCATCACCAAGGACGGCGTCACCGTCGCCAAGGAAATCGAACTGAAGGACAAGTTCGAGAACATGGGCGCGCAGATGGTCAAGGAAGTCGCTTCCAAGACCAACGACCTCGCCGGTGACGGCACCACCACCGCCACCGTGCTGGCCCAGGCGATCGTGCGCGAAGGCGCCAAGTCGGTCGCCGCCGGCATGAACCCGATGGACCTCAAGCGCGGCATCGACAAGGCCGTCGAACTGGTCGTCGGCGATCTGGAAAAGCTCTCCAAGAAGATCAAGACCAGCGAAGAGATCGCCCAGGTCGGCACCATCTCGGCCAACGGCGAACGCGAAATCGGCGAGATCATCGCCAAGGCCATGGATAAGGTCGGCAAGGAAGGCGTGATCACCGTCGAGGAAGCCAAGGGCCTCGACACCGAACTGGACGTCGTGGAAGGCATGCAGTTCGACCGCGGCTACCTGTCGCCGTACTTCATCACCAACGCCGACAAGATGGTGGTGGAACTGCAGAACCCCTACATCCTGATCCATGAAAAGAAGCTGGCCGACCTCGCCCCGCTGCTGCCGATCCTGGAAGCCGTGGTGCAGTCGTCGCGTCCGCTGCTGATCATCGCGGAAGACATCGAAGGCCAGGCGCTCGCCACCCTCGTCGTCAACAAGCTCCGCGGCGGCCTCAAGGTCGCGGCCGTGAAGGCCCCGGGCTTCGGCGACCGCCGCAAGGCCATGCTGGAAGACATCGCCACCCTGACCGCGGGTGACGTGATCTCCGAAGACCTCGGCATCAAGCTGGAGAGCGTGACTCTCCAGATGCTGGGCCAGGCCAAGCAGGTCACCATCGACAAGGACAACACCACCATCGTCGACGGCGCCGGCAAGAAGGCCGAGATCAACGCCCGTTGCGAGCAGATCCGCCGTCAGATCGAGGACACCACCTCGGACTACGACAAGGAGAAGCTCCAGGAGCGTCTGGCGAAGATCGCGGGCGGCGTCGCGGTGATCCGCGTCGGCGGCGCGACCGAAGTCGAAGTGAAGGAAAAGAAGGACCGCGTTGACGACGCCCTCCACGCCACCCGCGCCGCGGTGGAAGAAGGCATCGTGCCGGGCGGCGGCGTCGCCCTGCTGCGCGCCTCGCGCAACCTGACCAAGGCCGAAGGCGCCAACGACGATCAGAAGGTGGGTATCGAGATCGTCCGCAAGGCGCTCGCGGTTCCGCTGCGTCAGATCGCCGACAACGCCGGTGAAGACGGTGCGGTCGTGGCCGGCAAAGTGTCCGAAGCCAAGGACACCAACCACGGCTTCGACGCCCAGAGCGGCAAGTACGTGGACATGGTGAAGGCCGGCATCGTCGACCCGACCAAGGTCGTGCGTGTCGCCCTGCAGGACGCGGCCTCCGTGGCCGGCCTCCTGATCACCACCGAAGCGATGGTGGCCGATCTGCCGAAGAAGGATGAAGCTCCTGCCATGCCGCCGGGCGGCGGCGGCATGGGCGGCATGGACTTCTAAGAAGTCTGGCCATCCATTAGAGACAAAAGGGCCGCGGTGGACGCACTGCGGCCCTTTTATTTTGCCTATTATTTTCCGAGCAATTCACGGAGTATGCCGCGCATGTCCTGGAAGCCCTCGCCCACGTTCCTGCGCGTCCTTGTTCTGTTGCTGGTGTTCTCGCTGGCGCCGGCGACGCTCTATATCCTCTACACCCGCACCGGCGGCCCGGCCTCGGGCAAGGAACTGGTGTTCCAGAAGAACCTGCGCTTCGCGCTGATGGCCGAGGGCGCCGCGCTCGACATGGCGCCGCTCACCGACTGGCCGTGGGTGAAGGTCTGCGCGGTCACCAATGGGCTGACGGCTGACGAACTCACCCAGGTGATCGGATTCCCTTACAAGGATTTCGAGGAATTGCACTGGCTGCCGCTGCCCGATTACTGGACGCTGCTGTTCATCGACAAGGAGCGCGAGGTGAGCTGGGGCAAGGCGCATCCGCTGGTGCCGGTGCGTATTTCGCGCAAGGAACTCGCCAATCTCTCGCTGCCCGACGGCGCCAAGGGCCAGTGCGTCGAGCGCGACAAGGGCCGTATCGAGATCACCCGCCAGGCCGCGCCCGTCGGCACTACGCCGATCACGCTGACGCTGGTCGATACGACCAACGACTAGCGTTTCGCAAAGAACGCCCGAATCTCTTCCACGGCGTCCTTCAACCCCACCCGCAGGTACGGCACCCCCGGCGGAAACGCGCTCTTGAGGCGCGACGGCATCATCGGGTCGAGCAGCACAAAAATGCCCCGGTCGGTGTCGCGGCGGATCAGGCGGCCGAAGGCTTGTTTCAGGCGCAACCGCGTGACCGCGTCGTCATAGGTGCGCTTGCCGAAGAAAGCGCGGCGGGCTTTGTGCAGGATGTCGGGGCGCGGCCAGGGCACGCGGTCGAACACCACCAGGCGCAGCGACCCTCCCGGCACGTCCACGCCCTCGCGCACGGCGTCCGTACCCAGAAGGCAGGCGTCTTCCTCGGCGCGGAAGATGTCCACCAGGGTTGAGATATCCATGGCGTCCACATGCTGGGCGTAGAGCGAAATCCCCGCGGCATCGAGCGCGGGCGCGATCCGCTTCTGCACTTCCCGCAGCCGCGAGATGGCGGTGAACAGGCCGAGCGCCCCGCCGCCCGAGGCCGCGAACAGCTCGCGATAGGCGCTGGCGACCTGGGTGAGGTCGTCCTTGCGCACGTCGGTCACCACGATCACGCGCGTCTGGTCGACATAGTTGAACGGCGAAGGCAGGGACACCCGCGTGACGACGGGCGAGAGATGGCTGGCGCCGACACGCTGCTCGGCGCTGGTCCAGTCCGGGCCGCCTTCAGGTTCTCCATCGAGCAATGTGGCCGACGTCACGACGATGCCGTGGGCATGGTCGGCCAGGGCGCGCGCGAACGGCAGGGTCGGGTCCAGCCAATGGCGGTGCAGGCCGACGTCGAGATCGTTGCCGCCCTCGCGTTCGATGCTGAGCCAGTCGACGAACTCGGGTGGCGTGGCGGCGCTGAGCGCGGTGAGCATGGAGCGCCAGGCCGCGGCCTGGATCACGCCGCGCCGGTCCAGGGACCGCACCAGGGATTCGATGCGGCCACGGGTTTCGGTGTCGAGCTTGCCGGCTTGGTCCTCGAGCACGCCTTCCAGGTTCGAAATCATGCGCCGCAGGGGCGATTCCAGGCGGGCGAGCGCCTTCTCCAATTCCGCCGCGGCATCGAGCAGTCCGTCCACGGGCGGCGCCGTATCGGCTTCCAGGGAATAGGGTGACGAAGCATCCACGCGCGCCAGCACCTGGCTGCGCACCAAGGCCAGGAAGGTTTCGGCTGGGCCGCTGGGTTTGCCGTCCTTGATGCGGTTACGCCAACCCTGGCCCGGCAGGGCGCGCGCCGCCATCAGGATTTCGTCCAGGATCATGGCCAGGGGTGAATCGCTCTTTTGCTCGGCGACCGCCGCGATCAAGTCCTCGGCGCGGCGTTTCAGGCCGCGCGCACGGCTGCGGGTGGCGCCCGCTTCGGCGCCGAGCAGCCAACGCCGCAATTCGGCGGTCTCGAAGCCGGAGAGATGGGCAGAGAAAGCCGAATCCGCCGCCTCGAAAATATGGTGCCCTTCGTCGAACACGTAACGGGCGGGGCGCGAACCGTCGTCGAGGCCGCCGAGGGCGGCTTGCGCCATCACCAGGGCGTGGTTAGCCACGACGATGTCGGCATGGCGGGCGCGGCGTACCGTGCGCTCGATGAAACACTTTTGATAATGCGCGCAGGCGCCGTAGATGCACTCGCCGCGCCGGTCGGCGAGGCCGATGGTCTTCTCGCGGCCAAGAATTTCCGGCAGCCAGCCAGGCAAGTCGCCACCCACCATATCGCCATTGCGGGTCATGGAGGCCCAGCGCGCGAGGATGCCGAGGCCGATGGCGTCATAGGGTTGGGTCTGAATACGGTTGACCGCGTCCTCGAAGCTCAGAAGACACAGGTAGTTCTCGCGGCCCTTGCGGATCACCACCTTGCGCTTCTTGTCGTCGGGATCGGGATGCAGCCGGTCCAGTTCCTGATCCAGCTGGCGTTGGAGATTGCGCGTGAAAGTCGAGAGCCACACCGCGCCGCCGTTACGTTCGGCCCAGATGCTCGCGGGCGCGACATAACCCAAGGTCTTTCCGGTGCCGGTGCCGGCTTCGGCCAGCACCAGGCGCGGTTGCCCCGCGCTGGCACGCGGCTGGAAGGCAGCGGTCACGTCGCGGGTATAGGTGCGCTGAACGCCGCGTGGTTCGGCGTTCGCGCCAAGCAGGCGGGTCAGCCGGTCCTCGCTCTCGGCGGGGTCGAGCGGGATGGCGCCGGGCGGCGGCGGCGGCGCGCGTTCTTCCCACTCGGGGAGGCCCTGCCAGATCCGCAAACCCGCCGCGGGGCCGTAGCCTTTGGTCTCATTCGGGTCGCCGCCCAAGGCGGCCAGCACCGCCGGTCCCCACAGCCAGCCGCCGCGGGTCATCGCGCCGGCGACGGCGGCGAGCGCCTTGGTCTCCAGGTCGTGCAGGCGTGAGAGTGAAATCAGCAGCGTCTGTGCGGCATCGCGCAAGGTGACCGGATGATCTTCGAACGACTCAGGGCGCGGCAGTCCCAAAGCAACCGCGAGTCCGGTGACGGTCGGCAGGCAGAACGTGGCGGGGTGCACGAAAGCGAACAGTTCGAGCACGTCGAACGCCGGGAACCGTTCCTGCCGCAACCGCGCCGCGGTGGCCGGGGCATGACACACCATTGGCCGCGCGGCGGCGACTCTCTGGCCGGCGGCCGCGGCGGGTTTGATGGCGATCTCGCCCGAAGGGTCGAGCACGGCCGCCGTGGTCCATTCGGCCACGACCACGGGTACGTCCGGAAGCAGAACGCGGCGGGTGGCGGTGGGGGACGGCAAAGTGGTCATCGGGAAGGGATGACCTGTAAAGACTCTGTCCTGGGCTGGCAAGCAGCCGCCTATTCCCGCGCCGCCAGGATCGCGCCTTCCCGCGGCCGCAGGCGCAGGAGATTTTCGCCGATTTCCCCGCTGCGGTCACGATGCGTGGAGAGCAGGAGTTCGTAAGCCGGCACCGGCGTGTGGCGCGCGGCGGCGCTCATATTGAGCACGACCAGCAGGCGGCGGGCGCCGTGCACGCGCTCGTAAATCAGGATGCCGCCGCGGCTTTCGATCGGGCCATAAGCGCCGTCGTGCAGCGCCGGTTCGATCTTGCGCAGGGCGAGCAGATCGCGCGTGAGGTGCAGAAGGTTGCTTTTCTCGGCCCGCATCGCAGCGACGTTGCGCGTGGCGTGATCGGCATTGAGGGGCAGCCACGGCGTGCCGGTCGTGAAGCCCGCGCCGGCGCCGGTGTCCCAGGGCATCGGGCTGCGTACGGGATCGCGCCCCAGGCCGAACCCGGGTACGCGTTTCTCCCACGGATCCTGGATCATCTCCGGCGGGACCGGAACGTCGGTGAGGCCCAGTTCGTCGCCATAATAAAGTGTCGGCGTGCCGCGCAAGGTCAGCAGCAGCATGGCCGCGAGCGGCGCGGCTTCCGGGCCGAAGCGGCTCGCGACCCGCGACCGGTCGTGGTTGCCCAGCACCCAGTTGGGCCAGCCGCCCGGCGGCAACAGCGATTCATAGCGGCTGATGAGGTCGGCGAGAACGCCTGCGTCCCATGGCGCGCCGATGAGTTGGAAATTGAACGGCAGGTGCACGCCGCTCATTCCCTTTTCCTGGGCGTCGCCGTAATAGGCCATGATCTTCTCGAGCGGCAGATAGGCTTCGCCGATGAGGATGCGCGCCCGAGAGCCATCAGTGCCGGCGTAGCTGTCCATGAGCGCGCGCCACTCCCGGAGCACATCCTGCACCTCGGGCTGATCGACCTGGTGCACCCGGTCGAACCGCAGGGTCGGCGCCATGCCGTCCTTGAAAAACGGGTTGGGTGGGTTGTCGCGTAAGCCTTCGTCCTCGAACAGATGGTGGATGGTGTCAAGGCGGAAGCCGTCGACGCCGCGCTCCAGCCAGAACCGTAAGGCATCCTGCATCGCCGCGCGGACAGCGGGGTTGCGCCAGTTCAGGTCCGGCTGCTGCGGCAGATAGGCGTGATAATAGTACTGGCCGGTAGCGGCATCCTTGGTCCAGGCAGGCCCGCCGAATTCCGAAAGCCAGTTGGTCGGCGGCCCTCCATCCGGCGCGGGATCGCGCCAGACGAACCAGTCGCGTTTTGGATTGCCGCGGTTGCCGCGGCTCTCCACGAACCACGGATGCGCTTCGGACGTATGATTGGGTACGAAGTCGACGATGACCTTGAGACCGCGCGCGTGGGCCTCACTTACCAGCCGGTCGAAATCCGCCAGCGTACCGAAGACCGGATCGACATCGCAGTAGTCCGCGACATCGTAACCGAAGTCCGCCATGGGCGAAGGATAGAACGGCGACAGCCAGATCGCGTCGATGCCCAGCCACACCAGATAGTCGAGGCGCTGCGTTACGCCGGCGAGGTCGCCGATGCCGTCGCCGTTGCTGTCCTGGAACGAGCGTGGATAGATCTGGTAGACGGTCGCCCTTTGCCACCAAGGGCTGTCGGCGCTGGTCATGCGGGCAGGCGGCTTTTGATGAAATCATCGATGGCGACGAACCAGGCGTCGCGCACCGCGTCGGTTTCCATGAACAACTCGTGCTTGGCGTCCGGGAATGTCACCAGCTTGCCTTCCGGCAAGGCGGCGGCGGTGCGTTCATGCTGGCGTGGGCTCACCAGCACGTCGCGTCCGGCGCTGCCGATCAGCACCGGGGTGATGACCTTTGCGATCAAACCAGGATCGCTCAAGGTGTCGGTGAGCTCCAGCGCGGCCCTAAGCCAGCCGTAGGTCGCGCCGTCCACTTGCAGCACCGGGCGGGCGCTGTACCATTCGCGTTGAATCAGACAGCGGCGCGGGTCGTTGGAGACATGACTCCTCGCCGGGCACATGGCCGGGTCGGCGGTCCAGCGGCCGGCGCCGGGCGCGAAGGCGTCAGGCCCACCGAGTTTCGCCCCCAGCCAGACGATCGCTGCCGCAAGCCAGCGCGGCAGCCCGCCGAGCCGAAGCCCCAGCATCGGCGCCGACAGCACGGCGGCGTCGAACACTTTGGGATGGCGCGCGAGGCAATAGAAGCCGATGGCGCCGCCCATGGAGT
>JAIBCD010000109.1 GCA_019694335.1 Rhodospirillaceae bacterium
AAGGCGCCGCTCGCATAGGCGCTCAGCCGTTCGCCCGCGCGGACCGAGAAATCGGCCTCGACGCCCCGCACGCGCGCCTGGCCGGCGTTGGCGAGATAACCGCGCAGCACGTTGCTGCTGCTGACGTTGCCGACCACGCTGGCCTGGAAGTCGTCGATCTGGGTCCAAAACCCGGCGAGGTTCAATGTCGCGAGGCGGTCGAGCAGCTGATTCTTCAGGCCGACTTCGAAGTGGTTGACCTTCTCGGGCTTGATGATCGCCACATCCAGCTGCGGCAATCCGTTGGCCTGGCTCGGCACGCCGTTCAGGTTCACCCCGCCGGTCTTGAACGACCGCGCGTAAGTGGCATAGGCGTTGATGTCGTCGGTCACCTTATAGGCGAGGTTGAGGTCGTAGGAGAGTTGCCATTTCTCATAGGGAATCCTGAAGTATTGCGAGGCCAGCACGCCGCGCTGGGCCGTGGTCCAGACGTCGTTGTAGGACGGGCTGGCGGGATCGTTGCCGACGATCTGGCGCGTGCCGTTCGATGCGATGCCGGTGACCACTGAATTGTAGAGCCCCTTCTTGGTGTCGTAATTGATGCGCAGGCCCGGCGAGACGGTGATCCGGCCGGCCGCCTCCCAGTTCAGCTTGCCGAAGGTCGCGAAGCTGTTGTTGTCCAGCCGGATATCGTTTTGCGCCCGCAGGCCGTCGAGCACCGCCGGGGCGTTGGAAAGCGCGCTGGTGGGCGCGAGCAGCCAAGCGCTCGCGGCCGTGCCGGACTCCTGGACGCCCTTGGTGCGGATTTTCTGGTAGAAGCCGAAAGTCCCGACCACGAAATTGAATTGTCCGGCTTCGTAGTTGTAGCGGACCTCCTGGGATACCTGCTCCTGCTTGGTCGGATTCTCCGATTTCGTGTAGATCGGCAGGCCGGTGAAATCGCGGTCGTTCTGCGGGCCCCAATCCCAATAGCGCCAGGAACTGATCGAGGTCAGCGTGCCGGCACCGAGCTTCCACTCCACCAGCGCCGAAGCGCCGCCGATCTCATTGCGCGCGGCCAACGGGGCGTCGAGATCGGTCAGACGGTCGAACGGGTTGGTGCTGGGAACCTTGTATCCCGGGAAGCGCGCGGTCAGTGCCGCGTATTGGCGGTTCAGGGCGCGTTGGGTGGTGCCGACCAGCGCATAGATCTGGGCGCAGCAGACCGGATTCTGAAGATTGTAGTCGGCCGAGAGCGTGATCTTCACGTCGTCGTTGGCCTCCACAAGCACGGACGAGCGGATACCCAGATTGTCCTGCGCGTTTACATATTGATTGGTGGCGACGTCGTAGATGGTGCCGCGCCGGTCGGTGGTGGAGAGGCTCAAGCGCGCCGCGACCCGGTCGCTCAACGGACCGGTGACCGAGACCTTGCCCTGCTTGAAGCCGTAGGTGCCGGCCGAGACCTCTGCCCTGCCCTCGAAATCGAAACTGGGCGCGCGGGTGGTGATGTTGATGGCGCCGGCCGTCGTGTTCTTGCCGTACAGCGTACCCTGCGGCCCGCGCAAGGTCTCGACCTGCTGGACATCCACGAAATCGAGCGCCGCCGATGCGATGCGGTTGTAATAGACCTGATCGACATAGAGGCCGACCCCCTGCTCGAAACCGTCGTTGGTGAGGCCGAACGGCGCACCGAGACCGCGGATATTGACGAAGGTGTTGCGCGGATTGGTCGAGTAGAACTGCAAGGTGGGTTGGAGCTGCGTCAGCCGGTTGACGTTATAGATCCCTTGCGTGTCGAGCGTGTCGCCGCCCACCACGGCGACCGCGACCGGCACGGCCTGCACGTTCTCCTCGCGGCGGCGCGCGGTGACGACGATTTCCTCGATGCCGCCGGCGAGCGCGGGCGCGGCCGTTTGAGCGGCGGCGGCGTTTTGCGGCGTGGCATCGTCACCCCGGGCGGCCGGCGCCAGCGCAACCAGCGCGGCCGAACCCAGGAGCGCGCAGGCAAAATGCGAGCGTTGCTTGGTCATGGGGTATTCCTGGAATTGAATTTTGAAGCGCTTGGGCAGCCGGGGTGCGATTACGGCCGATAGATCTGATCGAAAACACCGCCGTCGGCGAAATGTTCGGCCTGGGCCTTCCGCCACCCGCCGAACACTTCGTCGACCGTGAACAGATCGATTTTGGCGAAGGTGACCCCGGCCGCGGCCGCCGCGCTTTCATCGCGCGGGCGGTAGAAGTGCCTGGCGACGATCCGTTGCGCCTCGGGCGCGTACAGGTGCTTGAGGTATTCCTCCGCCACAGGCCGCGTGCCCTTCGCGTCCACGTTCCTGTCCACCAGGCTCACGGGCGGCTCGGCGAGGATGCTGGCCGAAGGGGTCACGATTTCATACTGACCGGGGAATTCCTTGAGCACGAGGAACGCTTCGTTCTCCCAGGTGATCGCGACATCGCCGATGCCGCGCTGGGTGAAGGTGACGGTCGATCCGCGCGCGCCCGAGTCCAGGACCGGCGCATTCCGGTAGATCGCGGTCACCAGGTCGCGCGCCTGCGCGGGGCTGCCGCGTTTCTTCAGCCCATACCCCCAGGCCGCCAGGTAATTCCAGCGCGCGCCGCCGCCGGTTTTCGGGTTGGGCGTGATGACCTGAACACCCGGTCTCGCCAGGTCGTTCCAGTCCTTGATGCCCTTGGGATTGCCTTTGCGCACCACCAGCACGATGGTCGAGGTATAGGGCGCGCTGTTGTGCGCGAACCGCATCTGCCAATCCTGGGGGACGCTCCTGGCGCGGTCGGCGATGGTGTCGATGTCATATGCCAGGGCGAGCGTCACCACGTCGGCCTTGAGGCCATCGATCACTGCGCGCGCCTGGGCGCCCGAACCGGCGTGCGACTGCCGGATGGTCACGCTGTCGCCGGTCTTTTCCTGCCAGTACTTGGCGAAGACGGCGTTGTAGTCCTGATACAGCTCGCGCGTCGGGTCGTAGGAGACGTTGAGGAGCGTGCGCTCCGCCGCGCGGGCGGAATGGCCGGCGCCCAGGATGACGAGCGCGAGGAATGCGAGCGCCGCGAGCGCCAGGCCGTTGGCGAGGTGCCGTTGATCGATAGTTGGAATGTACTTCACGTCCTGGTCCTCCGTTGTCCGCTTGCGGCGGCTTCAGGCCGGAGAACAGTGCACATGGCGTGCCAGAGGGATTTGCCGGGCTTTCGCGGCCTTTTCGGACCGCGCTGCTGCTATTTCAACAACATCGCTGTTGATATACGGGCAGCTGTTGCCAGGTGCGCAGTCAACGCGCGCCGATCCAGCCGTAGATGGTGTCGACGATGGCCTGCGGCGTCATGGCGCGGGCGTTGGACAGGGCGGTGGGATTGCCGGCGTTCACGAATTTGCCGTTCTGGTCCAGGATGATCACGGCCGGGACCGCCTTCACGGTGACGCCATAGACCTGCGCGATATCCAGGTTCTTGTTGAAGCGGCCCACATCCACGGTCACCAGTTCGAAGTCGCGTTTGAAGGCCGGCGCCACCTCGTCCAGTTCCAATACGGCCGCCATCACGCGGCAGTCCGGGCACCAGTTGCCGCCGAAATCGAGCAGCAGGTATTTCCCCGAGGCCTTGGCCTTGGCGATGCCCGCGGCTACCGCGGCCTTGGCATCAGCAGCCTCGTCATAAGGCAGCGGCAACGGCGCCTGCACCTTTTCGGCGGTGACGTGCGGCGCATGTGGGGCCGCGACCGCCACCGACAGCGCCACGTAGGTAATGCACAGAACGGCGCCGATCAGCGCTTTGACTTTCATGGAATTATTCTTGGTCATGACAGGAGTCCGTAAATCTTCATGCGGTGGCGCAGAACGTTGCGGCTGACGCCGAGCAGCTTGGCGGCATGCACCTGGTTGTCGCCGGCGGCGGCGAAAGCGGTCTGGATCACGGTCTTCTCGATCTCCGCGTAAAGCGATGCGCCGCCCCGGGCGAAGACCGCTTTCAATGCGGAGACAAGGCCATCGCCTTCCGCCACCGGCGCGGCGGGCTGGGGTTCGACGAACAACCGGTAACCGGTGAAATTCAGGTCGCGCGGCCGGATGATGTTGTCGCGCATCACCAGGAGCGCATGATGAACCATGTTCTCCAGCTCGCGGATGTTTCCGGGCCATGGGTACGCCAGGAGCGCCGCGCGCGCCGCGCTCGACAACACCGCCGGCGCGAGGCCCAGGCGGTCCTGGTACAGGCGCAGGAAATAGTCGGCCAACGGCAGGATGTCGCCGGGCCGCGCCCGCAACGGCGGCAGGTCGAGCTTGGCGACATTGAGCCGGTAGTAGAGATCCTCGCGAAAACGCCCCGCGCGCACGGCTTCTTCCAGGTTGACGTTGGTGGCGGCGACGAACCGCACATCCACCGGGATCGGCGTACGGCTGCCGACGCGGTGGATCTCGCGTTCCTGCAGGGCGCGCAGGATTTTCACCTGGGTGGCGAGCGGCAGGTCGCCGACTTCGTCGAGGAACAAGGTGCCGCCGCTCGCGGCCTCGAACCAGCCCTTGCGCTGGCCGATGGCACCGGTGAAGGCGCCGCGCTCGTGGCCGAACAGTTCGCTCTCGACCAGGTTCTCGGGCAGCGCCGCGCAATTGACCGCGATGAACGGCTTATCGCGCCGCGCGCTCAGGCGGTGCAGCTGGCGCGCCACCAGCTCCTTGCCGGTACCGGTCTCGCCGATGATCAGCACGGTCGCGTCGCTTTGGGACACGCGGCTCATGCGTTCCTGCAGCGCCTGCGACACTGGATCCTCGAACACCAGCGCGGTGGCCCGGATACTGCGGGCATAAGCGTTGGGGTTGTCGAAGGTGACAACCTTGTCGCCCGCCTGGAGGGCATGTCGGGTGTAAGTCATGGGGGAAGTCACACTATAATTCCGGGAAAACGGGCAATTTAATTTTCAATGGCCCGTCAAAATCGGTCTTCCGTAGAAATTTATTCCACACCGGCCCCGATCCGGAGACCCGGCATTTAATCGCCAGCGCAGGGCGCATGCCCAACGGCCAGCGCCTCCGGGGCGGCGTTTTCCCGGAGAGCGTTGGCACAGTTGCGGTGGCGAGGAGACGGTTCTGCCGCCGTGGGCAACAGGACGGCTAAAGATCAGGGACGATAGCGGCCGCGCTCAAGCTCGCAGGCCAACAGGAACTCCAGCGCCTCGATATGACGCCGCGCTTCGCGCATCGTTGCGCCCCAGGCGTAGAGCCCGTGCCCGGCGAGCAGGAATCCGCAGCACCCCGGCGCGGCCGTCATGCGATCGCCGATGTCGCGCGCGAGTCCGTTCATATCCTGCGTGTTCTCGAACAGCGGGAGATACAGGATCTCCTCATGGCTTTGATACCCCCGCATCCCCTTGACGAGTTCGTAACCGGCCAGCGGGAGGGAGGCTTTGCCGTGGTGCGCCAGCGACACCACGGTCGCGGCCACGGAATGGGTATGCAGCACCGCGCCCACGTCCGGATTCCGTTGATAGAGCACGACATGCACCGGGGTTTCGGCCGACACCCCCGCCGGCAGCGGCGCGTGCAGTGAAATCGTCGTCACCTGGTCGTGCCGGAGTTCTCCCTTATCGGCGCCGGACACGGTGATGGCGATGGTACCGGCATCGATCCGGCGGGAGAAGTTGCCCGATGTCGCCGGCACCCAGCCGCGCGCCGACAGGAAGCGGCCGGCCTCGACAATCTCCATGACGACGGCGTCCGGCGCTTTCGGGCTCATGCGGCCTGTCCCACGACAATATCCCCGAACGACCCTACGGCCGGATGGCGGCCCCCGGCAATCGTCCCTTCGCCGGGGCGCACGACCTGCACCGCCGCCATGCCCGCGGCGGCGGCGGCGTCGAGTTCCTCGGCGATATCCGAGAGGAATACGATGTTCTCCGGCCGCGCGCGCAGCGCGGCCGCGATCTTCAGATAGGAATCCGCGGCCCGCTTGGGGCCGGTCCCGGTATCGAAGAAGTCCCCGAATAGCGCGGCAAGATCGCCAAACCGCGTCGTGCCAAAGAGGAGCTTTTGCGCGAGCACCGAGCCGGAGGAGTAGACCGCGAGCCGCATCCCCCGCGCGGACCAGGCGCGCAGACATATTGCGGCGTCCGGAAACACCTCGCCGTGCAATTCACCGCGCGCGTAACCGTCACGCCAGATCAATCCCTGAATGTCCTTCAGGGGTTGAACCTTGGCGTCCGCATCCATCCAGCCCAGGAATACGGCGGAGATCGCGCCCAGGTCCGAGGCTTCCACGCCGCCCAGAACCGCCGCCGCCGTACATATGCCGGCGACCACCGGTTCACCGGCATGCGCGGCGAGGAAGGCGGGAATCCGGGCGCGGGCGTAGGGAAACAGGGTGTCTTTCACGAAGGCGATCGGAGTCGTGGTGCCTTCTATATCGGTCACCACCGTGGTGACCCGCGGAAGCGACAGGCTCATGCCGCCGCCGTGAACAGCGGAAACTTCCGCGCGATCGGATCGCCCGTGAACTCGGCCACCCATCCCGCCGGGTCGGTGAACAGGCGGATGGCGCAAAAATACGGATCCGGTCCCATGTCGAACCAGTGCCTGGTCCGCGCCGGGACGCCGATCAGATCGCCCCGGGTGCACACGAGCTGGTGGACCTTGCCGTCCATGCGCAGGTAGAAGGCGCCCGAGCCCTCGACGAAGAAGCGCACCTCGTCCTCGGAGTGGGTATGTTCGTCCAGGAATTTTTGGCGCAAGCCGTTCGTGTCCGGCGTTCCCTTGCGCAGCCGCACGACATCGGCCGCGGCATAGCCGCCCGCGCGCTGGAGGGCGCGCACTTCCGCGCCATAGGCATCCAGGACCGCCGCCTGGTCGGCGTCGTCCGCCAACAGCCGGGTCGGCCACTGCGCGAACGTGATGCCGAGGGCGCCAAGCCAGGCGGCGATCGCGGACGGATCGTCCGTGCTCCGTTCGATCAGGTCAGGGTGGCTGTCGGGCCAGACGGTCAGGCGTGACATGGTGGCGGCTCCCGCGAGCCCCGGATGTTACACGCTTTCGCGTGGCGAAGTAGAGGCCTCGCGATGGCCCGCCTCCGGTGCCGGTCCTGCCAGCAGATGCGCTGCACGCGACACTTACGGGATGATAGGGTGCGTCCATGGCTGGATTTTCTCCCGAATGGCTGGCGTTGCGCGAGCCCGCGGACACACGCGCGCGCAATCCTCAGGTGCTCGCATCCTGCGCGCGCGCTTTCGCCGGGCACGATTCACTGGTGATCTGCGACATGGGGGCGGGCACCGGTGCCTCGGTGCGCGCGCTCGCCGATCTGCTGCCCCAGCGCCAGGACTGGATCCTGGTGGATCACGATCACCGCAACTTGGCCGGTGCGGTTACCGCGCTTACCGCTTGGGCCGATGGCGGCGACCGGCAAATCATCCATCGCGGCGAACGGCGCATCGGCTTGCGCACGCTGCACCAGGATTTCGCGGCCGACCCGGCGCCGTGGCCCGCCGACACCGGGCTGGTGACCGCCTCGGCGCTGCTCGACCTGCCGTCTCATGCCTGGATCGACGCCTTTGTCGCCAAGCTCGCCGCGCGCCGCCTGCCCGCCCTGATCACGTTGACCGTCGACGGCGTCATGGCCGCCGAACCCGTGCAGGAATTGGATCGACCCGTGTTCGAGTCCTTCCGCCGCCACCAACGCGGCGACAAGGGTTTCGGCCCTTCGGCCGGCGCGGAGGCCGCGCCGTATCTGGAACGGGCGCTGAAGAACGCCGGCTACACACTCGAATGCGGCGACAGCCCGTGGATCATCGACGGCGCTTCACCGGCGTTGATGCAGGAATTGCTCAAGGGCATTGCCGGCGCCGCGCGCGAGACCGGCTTCATGGCCGCGGATGAGTGGCTGAAAGACCGGCTGGAAACGACCACGCGCCTGACCATCGGCCACCGCGACGTGTTCGCGAGTTTATAATTTTTGTCGCGTGTCCGGACGGAGAACCGGCGCCTACTTTTCCCGGACACGCTCTAGCCCACGACGATGTCCGCGCCGCGCGGCGTAAAGGTGAATTTGGTGCCGTAAGCCGCCGAGATTTGCGCGAGCCGCTGCAGGATCGGTTTACCCTCGGCGCCTTCGGCGAGTTTCGGCATGCCGCGCGTGGTCATATCCGTGGGGCCGCCGGTGCCGGTGTCGTTGAGCTGCACGGCCGTCAGGCCGATCTTCTCGAACCCGGCCTTGGTGCCGTGGCAATCCACCACCACGCTCTGCCAGACTTCGTTAGGGTAGTAGCCGGGCTTGGTGACGGTCTGGAAGAACAGGCCGCCCAGGTCGTAGAAGATCGCCTTACCCTTATAGATCTCGATCCCATGCAGGAGCGGCGCACCGTGGGCGGCGAAGATCGAAGCACCCGCGTCGATGGCGCGGTGGGCCAAGGACCGCTGCCACGGCGACGTGTCGGCCATATCCTTTTCCCAATAGTGATTGTGTTGATAGGCGATGACGATATCGGCCTTGGCGGAGGCTTCCTTGATGGACGCCAGATAGCGGGCGACATCGGCTTCCTCCAGGTCGCCCTTTGGTCCGCGGCGCACTTCGTTGACGCCGGGCTTGTTCGGCCCGGCCATGCCGCCGGCGATCACCGCGCCCGAGGCCATGGCGACCAGCGCGACGGTGCCGGACTCAGTGGTGCGATACCCGGGCGCGGCGGCCTTGGCGAGATCCATGCCCGTGCCGGCATGCGTGAGCTTGCGCGCGTCCAAGGCATCGATGGCGTCGCGGATGCCGCCCGGACCGAAGTCATAGGCGTGGTTGTTGGACGTGGCGAACATGTTGATGCCGACATTGGCGAGCCGGTCGACGATGCCCGCGTCAGCCGCATGCAGGAAGGTACCCTCGCGCAAGGGGGCTTCGGCGTAGCGTCCCTTGATGGCGGTCTCAAGATCCGTGAAAACCGCGTCGGCGCCGGAGAACAGCGCGCGGAACTTGCCCGCCGCCGGCCATTGGGTGTCATTGAGATTGTGTTGCAGGAGGGCCTGGCCCATCAGCACGACACGCAAGGGGCGTTTGGGTGCGGCGGCGCCCATCAAAAAGGGTGCCGCAAGACCACCCAGAAGAAAATCCCTGCGACGCATGCGCTACCCCTTCAGGGCTTCAGGCCGACAAGAACGGCGCCCCCGGCCATGAGTACCACGCCCAGCCAGCCCTGCGCAGTCAGGCTCTCGCCCATGAACACGGCGGCGATGACCGCCACCAGGACGACGCTGGTCTTGTCGATGGTGGCCACCCCGGCGGCGGGGCCAAGCTGCAACGCCTTGTAATAGCAGAGCCACGACGCGCCGGTGGCGAGCGCCGAAAGCGTCAGGAACAGATAGGTACGCCCGGAAATCTCGCCGAGGGGCTGATAAGCCTTGAGGGCCACCACCAGCGCGGCGGTGACCAGCAGGATCAAGACAGTGCGGATCAGGGTGGCGAAATTGGAATCGATGTTCTCGACGCCAATCTTGCCGAAGATCGCCGTCAGCGCCGCGAACACCGCCGACAACGCCGCCCAGACCTGCCAGTTCATGTTCCCCTCCTCCGAAGTTTGTATCGGAACGCGCTTTTGACTTTACCGCCGCCAGCCTTGAGGGCGGCGCCGATGGGCGGGCGTTGAAAGCTGGCGAAGCAGTTGACGAGCGTGGTCTTGCCGGCGCCGTTGGGGCCGATCAAACCGACGACTGCGCCGCGCAGAACGGTGAGGCGCACGTCCGACGGAGCCGTTAGGCCCTGCAATTTCACGCTCACCGCTTCGGCGGACAGCCCCGCGGCGCCGGGCTGCGGCACCCTTAATAGTGAATCCATCCAATCCGCGCCCCAAGCCTCGATCCCCAAGGCCTCCCCGGCCCCGATACTGCCAGGAAAATATCGGCGGCGGACTCTGAAATAATGGCTTTTTCTCTCTGACCGCTCGGTCGAATATATCGGTTTCGCCACAGCCCGACCCGAAGGCGCCGCGCCCATGAATCAGCACGCCTATCCGATCCATGCCAGGTTCGAGCTGTGGGCGCGCGCGGCCCCCAAAACCAGGACCACCGACAGCATGGGAAAAGTGGTGGCGACGGCGGATGTGCCCGAGATCCCTCGAGATATGCTGTACCGCCTGAAAAAGTAGAAAGACAAAAACCGGGAGAGTGTTTCACGTGAAACAAATTGGCGTGGATGTCGGCGGCACCTTCACCGACATCGTCTTCTGCGACATGGCGACCGGGGCGGTGGCGATCCACAAGGTGGCGACCACGCCCGACGATCCCTCGCGCGCCATCCTGCAAGGCATCACCGAAATCTGCCGCGACAACGACGTGGCACCCGGCGATATCGACTATGTGCTGCACGGCACCACCACCGCCACCAACGCGGTCCTTGAACACAAGGGCGCGACCACGGGGATGGTCACCAACAAGGGCTTCCGCGACATCATCCACATCGCCCGCCACCAGCGCGTCGAGCACTACTCGATCATGCAGGAGCTGCCCTGGCAGAACCGGCCGCTGGTGAAGCGGCGCCACCGCAAGGTGGTTGCGGGTCGCCTCACCCCGCCGCGCGGCGCGGAATTGGAACCCCTGGACGAAGCCGGGGTGCGCGCTGTGGCGAAGGAACTCAAGGCCGAAGGCGTGGAAGCGGTCGCGGTGTGTTTCCTGTTCGCCTATCTCAACCCGACGCACGAAGACCG
>JAIBCD010000110.1 GCA_019694335.1 Rhodospirillaceae bacterium
GTTTTCGTAGTAGCGTTCCTTGCGCGCGAAGATCTGGTCGAACGCCTGGCGCACGGCCGCTTCCTGGCCGGCCATCTCCGAACCCAGCGAAATACAAGGACAACCGCACACCTTGCCGAAGCGCTTGGCCGCGTCTTCCTGGCCGGCGATCATATGCGCGGCGAGGTCGGAGAAACGCTGCAGCGGCGGATTGCTGGCCGAGAACATGGCGTCGTACTCGGGCTTGACGCTGGCGAAGGTCTCTTCCATGGACGCGATCGCCAGGTCGACCTTCGACGGGAAAAAATGATAGAAGCTACCCTTCTTCACACCCGCGGCCTTGCAGATGTCTTCGACGCTGACCGCGCCATAGCTCGACGTCCACAGCAACTCCCACGCCGTGTCGATCAGTTTTTGCTTGGTGTTGTTGGGCTGACACTTCATGGACCAGCAATATGGACCTGTTTACCGATCAGTCAAGTAATGGGCGTAATACGCTGAAATGACTTTGATTTTCCCGCCACTGGTTACGCCACGCCTGATTTTGCGCTGCCCGGAGTCCCGCGACGCGGCCGATGTTTCGCGCCTGATCACGCCGGGCGTGGCGCGTTGGGTCGGCACATGGTCCCACCCGTTTACCCCGCCGATGGCCATGGAACGCATCAAAGGCGCCCGCGTCTGGGCGGCGGAGCACAAGGCCGCGCCATTCGCGGTCACGCGCAAGGACGACGGCGCGTTCATGGGATGGATCGGCGTCACCAAGAACGCACCCGACCGCGACGGCACCACCCGGGCCACGCTGGGCTACTGGCTGGGTGAGGATTTTCACGGCCATGGCTATATGCGCGAAGCCGGGCCGCGCGTGGTCCAGGCGGCGTTCACATGGCTGGATGTGGCGGTCATCGATGCGGTGGCACAGCTCGCCAATGCCGCGTCCTTCGCGGTGATGAAAGCCTGTGGCATGGCGCATGTGGACGACCGCATGGTCTTCGCCCCTTCGCGCAATGCCGACGAGATGTGCGGCGTCTACGAAGCGCGGCGGGCCTGAACGAACGCCTTGAACGACGGTTTGGTCGCGGTCAGAATTTCCCGCACCGCCTGGGCTTCCTTCACCCTGCCGCCGTCGAGCAACGCGACCATGCGCGCATAGACCGCCTCCCGCGCAACCCGCGGCAGCGCGTCGAAAGCCTCGCTGTAGATCATGTAGCTGCACGGATAGGCGAGCAGGCGCGTTTTGAGGTCGAGCTGATGGAGTCCCCGGCCCTGACCGTCGCGTGGACCTTGGGCGCTGAAGGCCGTGGCATAGGGGGTCATCTCCACCGGCGTGAGCGGCGCTTCGTCCACGAACAGCATGTAGTCGGCGACATCCCTGGCGTCGTTGTCGAGCAACGCTTTGGTCAGCGCCGCGTCGCCTTTTTCCATGGCGATACGCGCATCCCAGCCGATGCGGGTCAGGAGATTGCCCATCTGCATCTGATGATCGAACACCAGATGCGCCGCCGCGTCGCTGCGGCCGGACGGATAGCCGCGCTCCGGCAGTTTCGCGAGCAGCGGGGCGATGTCCATGGCCGGCGCCCGGATGTCGTCGTCGGACAGGGCCTTGTTGCCGCCGTGCAGCGCGCGGGCGGCGCCGGTCACGTACCAGCCGCCCCAGCGTTCCGCGAGCGGCGTGCGGTGATCCGGCGTGCTGCTGCCGAGGCGCGCGATGACGCGCCCCGTGATGGTGGCCGCCACGCTGCGGTCGATGGCGCCGGGAACGCCCATGGACACACGCGAGAGGTGGCAATTGAGGCATTCGTCGGTGCGGCCGTCGAACCGGGGGATTTCACCCGCCTTCTGATCCAGGACGTAGAACGTGCGGCCCTGGGTCTTGTCCTGCACCGAAATCTCGATGAACGGCGCATCCTTGATGAAGGCCACCGCAACCCGATCGTTGAAATAGATCGCGCGCGGCGTCTGCGGCGAGATATGGGGCCGCTGCAGGCTGGTGCGCGAAAACACCAGGAGCTGGCTGTCCTCGGGCACCTTGAGCGCCGCGAGCAGCGCCCGCAGGTAACCGCTTCGGGGATCGAACGCGAGCCCGGCCTTGCCGTCCGCCAGCGCCTGGTCGAGCCGCGCGACCGCGTCGTCGGTGCCGCGCGTCAGATAACCGATGGCGGGATGATCGGGCGGCGGCAGCCAGTCGCGCGTGGCCATCGGTGCCTGGACATCGGCGGGGGACAATGTCCATTCCGGATTGGCGGCCTGGGCGGAAGAAGCCGTGAACGCCAGGATCAGAGCGGTTGCGCGCTTCACGCGCCGCGCGCCTTGCGCCGGTCGTAGAGATATTTGAGGCCGCAGACGAGCGCTACGCCCAGGATCAACACCACTTTGCGCAAGGGCTGGCTGTCCTCATCCAGGATCGGGATGAACTTGTAGACCGCGATATACAGTACGAAGGCGAACACCGCCCAGCCGGACTCCACCCAGGCCAGGGCAAACAGCCCCGCCAGGATGATCAGGTACAGCCACCACAATGGCGGTTCCTCGCCCTGAAACACCTTGATGACCGTGGTCGCGAAGGCCAGCGCGGTCACCGCCAGCATGAAGATGCGCAAACGCCGCGCCCAGGTGACCGGTGGTTCGGACTCTGACTCAGTCATTATTTGCTCGCTGCCGTTCGTGCGGTTTCTCCGGGCCGGTATTCCCGCTCGAGGTTGGCTTTGACCTCGGCTTCGGTGAACCAGATTGGCCGCAGCTTGTTGTCGGCGAACAGTTTGATCTGGTCGCGGGAATGGGGCGAGTCCAGGTTGCTGCTCTGGCCATAGGCGAGCACGCCCTGCGCCCGCACCGGTTTGGTGAAATTCACCAGCAATACCCAGCCATCGCCGCCGCCGGCGACCGGCGTCACGGCGTCGCCGGTGCGGCCGGCGAGGTTTTGCTTTGCTGCGGGATCTGCCGGCCCGTCGCCAGGAGGGTCGAAGGTCTGCGCCGTGTAGAGCCCGAACCCCTGTGGCCCGCCATGCCCGGGAAGATCGAGGCCGGGGAACCGGTAGCGGTTGACCTCGCCCCATGGCACGTCGGCCGCGCCATACCTTTCGCGCACCAGCACCACGGCCTGCGCGAGCGCGGCCAGCGCCGCGGCAGGATCGGCGAGACCCGTGGGCGTGTCGATCACCCGGTCGTTGCTCCAGAGTTCGCGGAAAGCAGGTTTGGTGCCTCTTTCGTAAATGCCCCAGAACGCCTGGAACAGCACCGCGCCCTTGCTCCTGGCCGAGGCCTGCTTGTCCCAGGATTCGAGCACCCGCAGGCCGTTGCGCAAATCCGCCGATGGCGCCTTAACCTTGGCGCCCGCCGCGAACAGCTCGGGCAGCACACGGTCCGTGATCAGGAGGTGCGTGGTGTATTTGAGCTTGCGGATATCGTCCGGCGAGAATTTGCCCTTGTGCGCTTCCAGCATGTGCAGGGCCTGCTGCGGCCGCAAGCCGGGCTCGCCCTGCTCCATATACGATGGATACTTCACCGGGTTGAGCCGTTCGCGCACCGTGGCGAACCACGGCGCATTGTTGGAATTCATCACATAGCCGCTGGCCGGATTGAGGAAGCGCGGCACTTCGGAGAGCGGCACGACGCCATTGAAGAAGTAGCGGTCGTCGTCGCCGGGAACCACGCCCAGGTAATCGACCGTCTGATCGGGGCGCTTGGGCAGAGCGGAATTCCAGATGTACTGGATATTTCCGTCGCCATCCGCGTAGGTGAAATTCGACGACGGGATCAACTGGCGCGACAAAACCGCCATGAAGCTGGCCATGTCCTTGGCGAAATACAGATCGTAATAGCCCTCGTGAAAACGCCAGGTGTCCGCCGACCGGGACACGATGGCGTGGGTGGCGGTCTCGCTTACCACCGGGCCGAAATCGGTCGCAAGGAATGCGCGTTCCTCCGGGATGACCTGGCCGTCCGGCTCCAGCACATCGACCCGCACGGTCTGACGCGTGAACGGCGTGCTCTTGCCCTTGAACACATAGTTCCCCGGCGTCTTCGGATCGAGCGGTACCGCGTAGTGGTCCACCAGGTCGACGTTGTTGTTGGTCTGGGCGTAGCCGATGTTCTCGCCGAAACCGGCGCGCAACACCGCGAGGCCGACCGTCAACGAACCATAAAAATTGATCTGCCCCGGCACGGTGATCTGCGCCTCCCAATACTGCGCGGTCCACCGCAGGTGGGGATTGGCGAGCAGGATCGGCGCGCGCGTGGTGCTGCGCGCGCCGGAAATGGCGAGCGCATTGGAACCGATTTCACCGGCGGGGTCGGTCAGGCTCCCGTCGTTACCTTCGCCGCCACCGGCGCGCGGCGGCCGCACGGCGGCGGAACTCGAACCTTCATGGCTGAAGGCGATCAGGTCCGCTTCGGTGACCGTCGGGAACCATGCCGGCAGTTCGGCGCGGTGCAACTGGGCGTAATAGTTCACGCCGGTGACGAAACCATGCAGCCAGCGGCGGTAACCGTCGCCGGTGTCCTCCAGCGCGCGGCGCGCGCCTTCCAGGTTGGCCATGCGCTTCTGCGCGAAATCGCCGTCGGCGTAGTCCTTGCCGAACCAGCGCGCCGCGTCGCCGCGTGCGATCAGGTAGAGCTTGCCCATCTCCACCGCGTGGTCTTCCGCTTGCGCGAACCCCAGGGCGAAAGCCGCGGCTTCGTCGGTGTCGGCGGTGATATGCGGCACGCCGAAAGTGTCACGGCGAATGATCGCGTGCGGCGCGAGATCGGCGGCGGTCGCGGCCGACATTTGCTTGGGCGCCGGCGGCGCGGGCGCAGCGGCGGCGGGCGCTGCGAATGCGCCCCAGGCCGCGCCGCACACCAGCGCAATTTTCAAGGATTTCATGGCATTCCCCGCCCGCAAGCTTCGGCCCAATCGTAGCGCATCCGCCACGCCACCGGCCATCCCTTCCCTTCCGAGTCCATTCACCGCCGGCCGCGGTTCAACCCGCATTCACCCCGGGGAGGATCGCGTGTGCGTCGGTTCGACTGCGCTTTTCGCGGCGCGCCTGCTGGCGGCACCGACGGCAAGCAGCTCACGCAGTTCGGCTGGATCCACGAGATCGCCTGTCCGTCGGAGAACACGCTCTACGTCGCCGAACGCCTGAACGGGCGGGTGCAGAAACTCACGCCGCATCCGTAGCGGAAATAGGCGGGAGCCTTGTCGCCCCCCAGGCTTGACCCGTTTGACGCCGAAGGACGTCAAACCCAGAACAGGAACGCTGAGCGGCTGTTACGTTCGACAATGCCGATAGCTAGGTGCGCGGCGCAGAGATTGGTGCGTCCAACCCTGGATCCTCGGGGCGCGCGCCAGGACGCGCGCGATTCAAATGAAGCGGGCCACGCCCGCAGGTCCGAGGATGACCCGCCCCAGCGGGTCATTTCTTCTTCGACGCGTCGTAGCGAGCCTTGGTTTCGGCATTGGGCGGATACAGGCCCGGCAGCGCCGCGCCTTTCTTGACCTCGTCCACCACCCAGGCCTCGAAGGCCTCCTGTTCGGGCGCGAGCTTGACCACCTCGTCCACCAGCGCCTTGGGGATCACCACCGCGCCGTCGGCATCGGCGACGATCAGATCGTCCGGGAACACAGCCACGCCGCCGCAGCCGATCGGTTCCTGCCAGTTGACGAAAGTCAGCCCCGCGACCGACGGCGGCGCGGCGGCGCCCCTGCACCACACCGGCAGGCCGGTGCCCAGCACGCCTTCCAGGTCGCGCATCACGCCGTCGGTGATCAGCGCGGTCACGCCCTTGTACTGCATGCGGCCGCACAGGATGTCGCCGAAGATGCCGGCGTCGGTGACGCCCATCGCATCCGCGACCGCGATACAGCCCTTGGGCATGTCCTCGATGGCCGCGCGGGTGGACTTGGGCGAGGCCCAGGATTCCGGCGTCGCCAGATCCTCGCGCGCCGGCACAAATCTCAATGTAAACGCCCGGCCCACCAGCCGCGGCTGCCCCTCGCGCAAGGGCTTAGCCCCCCTGATCCAGACGTTGCGCAGACCTTTCTTGAGGAGAATCGTGGTCAGCGTCGCGGTGGAGACGGAGGCAAGAATCTGTTCGGGGGTGTCGGCCATGGCGCTCTCGGGCTGGGGTAAAACCGGACCGCCTGTATAGCCGCCCGGCGCCGGAGGCACAAATCCAACGCGTAGAGGCCTAACGAATACGCGCTGGCGTCCCGAGAACCGTGGCGCCGTCGGCAACGTCATCCACCACCACCGCGCCCGCGCCGACCACCGCGCCCGCGCCGATCTTGATGAGGGGGATCACTACCGCGCCCGCGCCAACATGGGACTCCGGCCCCACGGTCACGCCGCCGCAGAGAACCGTGCCCGGCGCGATGTGGCTGTGAGCGCCAATGACGCAGTCGTGGTCGATCTGCGCGCCGGTGTTGACGATGGCATTGATGCCGATTCGCGCGCCCGGATGGATGATGGCGCCGGTGACGATCTGGCAAGCATCCTCCAGCACGGCGGTATCGGAAACGATCGCGTCCGTGCTGACGACGCTCATGAATTTATAGCCGCGCTGGCTGAAACGTTCGAATACGCCGCGGCGGCGCGCGAGACCGCTGGCCCCTTTGCCGGGGACGTTGCCTTGCCCGCTCACCAGACGCACGGTGCCGGGGTTCATGGCGAACAGAGCCTCGTCGCCGCCGATCACCGGCACGCCGTCCACGGCCGTGCCGTGAAGCGCGGGGTTGATATCGACACACCCGGCGACCGGAACGCCTTGGCGCCGCAGAACCCCGATCAGGACACGCGCGTGGCCGCCGGCGCCGACGACAATAATGTCAGGCTTCGCCTGAACGATCTTGTGCTCAGCCATGGACCTTACCAAGGGCGGTGATGAAGGTATTGCAGATCAGGTCGAGATCCTCCTCGCTGAGCGCCGGATTGATGGGCGGCACGACGATCTGGGCGGCAACCACATCGGAAACCACGAGCGGGCTCGGGCCATAGATCGGCTGGGCGCTGGGCGGATAGAAGCCCGGCCGGCACTCGATACCCGCATCCTCCATCATATCCATGAGCCGGTCCCGCGCCGCCTCGTCGAGGCCGCGCAAACGCAGGCCCACGGCCCACACCACCGGCGACACCGCCGGGTCGAAATGCTGGAAAGTGATGGCGTTGACGTGCTGAAGCCGCGACCGGTAGCCGTCCCACAGCCGCTGGCGCTCGGCCTTGATCTCCGTCCAATGGCCGAGCTGGGCGCACAGCATCGCCGCCAGGATGTTCGGCAGCCGCATGTTGTGGCCGATATCGTAGTGCCAGTAGCGCCGCTTCCCGCGCATGGCATGGCTGCGGATCAGGCGTGCCTTGTCCGCCACCGCCGGGGAGCGGACAAGGATCATGCCGCCTTCGCCGCACGTGATCAGCTTGGTCGCCTGGAAGCTGAAAGTCGCGATATCGCCGACCGTGCCGCACATGCGCCCGGCGCGGAAGGAGCCGAGGGACTCGGCGCAGTCCTCGATCAGGAAGATGCCTGCGTCCTGGGCGATCTTCGACAAGGCCGCGACATCGCAGACATTGCCGTAAGTATGCACGGCGACGATGGCCTTGGTGCGCGGGGTAATCTTGGCTTTCACGTCGTTGGGGTCGATCAGCCATTCCCGGTCGTCGATGTCGGCGAATACCGGCGTCGCGCCCACGGCGCGGACCATGTTGGCCGCCGCGAGGAATCCCCACCCCGGCACGATCACCTCGTCGCCGGGCCCGATACCGAGCGCCAGGTAAGCGAGCTGTATGGCGCTGGTGCCATTCGTGCAGGTGATGGCCGACACGCCTCCGCCGTGCATTTCCGCGAACCGGGCCTCGCATTCATCCACGGCCGCGCCACCGGAAATCATGGTGGAATCGAGCGCCTCGGCGATCGCGGCGCGCTCGTCGCCGAACAGCATCGGCGCCGCCCAGGGGATGGTTTTGGCGGCGGCGTCGCCGCGGGCGCCGACCACCTCGAACTGCGGCAACGGGAACACCAGGCGGCCGCCGCCTTCCAGGAACGGCTTCTCACGGCGCACGATCTCGTCGTGGAAGTGCCAGGGGAACACGAAGAAGCCGCGCGGATTCATCGCGCGGGCCGCGTCTTCGGAAACGATCGGGATGTTCGTGCGCGGCGTGCGCAACCCGATCTTGCGCGAATCACGTTCGGCGATGGCGGGCATCAGGTCGCCGTCTATCCCCGCGTACTGCAGGATGACGTTGCCCTTGGACGACGCCCCCAGGCCCAGCACCAGGTCGCCGCGCGCGCGCGCATCCTCGAAGAAGCCGCGGATCCGGGCGCGATGATGGCGCACATTCCGTCCGAAGTTCTGCCATTTGCCGGCGCTGGTCAGGTTCATCCGGCTCTCGCCCGCGAGGATCCGCTCCAGCTTGACGGTGTTGGAGACATAGGGCGCGGCGTCGTGGCAGACGAACACGGCAAAACTGCCGCCGTTGATGTCGCTCATCTCCACGTCGATCAGGCGCAGGCCGGCACGCCTGGCCATCCACTGCATCTGCGACAAGGCGTAGTAGCAAAGATGTTCGTGGCAAATGGTGTCGTAGCACATGGCCTCGAACATGGCGGGCAGGTAGGCCTGTTCGAAGCACCACACGCCGTCCGACGCCAGCAGCCCTTTGGCCTCGTTCATGACGGCGAAGGGGGCATCGAGATCGTAGAACATGTTCATCGACAGAATGGCGCGGAAGGTTCTGCCCGGCGCCGCCGCCTCCACCGCTGCCCGGGAGAAGAAATCCGCAACCAGGCGGGTGTCCTTGGGATAGTTCGCCGCGAATTGCCTGGCCGCAGGATCGACCGCCACCAGATTCAAGCCGCGGCCCGCGAGATGATTTTGGACCGTGCCGTCGTTCGAGCCGATTTCCAGAACCCAGTCGCCCGGCTTGAGGCCCGCGAGCGCCCGCACCCGGTCGGCGACGGTGTGCAGATGCGCCACCATGGTTCCGTTGATGGAAGACCTGTAGCCCTGAATTCCGCCCTGCATCAGGCTCAATTCATAGGTATGGCCCATTTGCACCAGGCCGCAGGCGTCGGGCGCGGCGCCGGCATCGCAGATCATGAGTCGCAACGGCGCGACCGGAGGGTCCGGCTCGCCGGCCTGGGGAAAATAGCCCGCCAAGGTCTGCATCCCGAGATCCAGGATCGGGATCAGGCCGGCATTGCCGCATATGCGGCATTTGGCCGTGGCGGTGTAAAGCGCGCCGGTCCTGGCGACGGTCGCCTGCATCATGTTTGCTGCTCCGCGCGGAGCTTACGCATAATCGCAGCATTTGTCAGGCGGCGATGGCCAGGCGTGCCGGCCGATGTCGGCGGGTTAGTCATGGCGAAGGCCATCCAGGCGTTCCAGATCCGCGTCCACCATTTCGTGCACGATCGCGGTAAAGTCCCGCGTCGGACGCCAGCCCAATTCCCGCCTGGCTTTGCCGGCCCCGCCAACCAGCATATGGCCAGGTTGATCGCGCTCGGGCGCGACGCGGTCTTGCCACGGAACCCCTACCCGGTCGAAGGCCACCCGCACAAAATCCCGCACCGCGTGGCTGCGGCCCGACGCAATCACATAGTCGCCGGGCACGGGCGCGTTGGCCATCAGCACCAGCGCCTCCACAACATCCGACGCGGCCTGCCAGTCGGCGCGGGCGCCGATATTCGCGAGCGTGAGCGTCGCCTTGTCACCGCGCGCGGCGGCCGCGGCGGCCATGCTGATCTTGCGCGTAACGAAAGACCGGGCCCGCCACGCCGATTCATGATTGAACATGATCGCGGTGGAAGCCTTGAGGCCGCGATGCGCGCGCGCGTGAGCCAGCATCTCCTCCGCCGCGACCTTGGTTCGCCCGTAAAAAGTGGAAGGAGCGCGCGGCGTGGCCTCATCCACCGCGTGCTCGGCTTCACGCGCGGTCCATATCTGGCTCGACGACGCATAGACCAGCGCGGCATCCAACCCCAGCGCCGCCGCCGCCAGCTGTTCGGCGGCGTGCTGGTTCACCGCCGTCATGGCGTCGCGGTCGGCGTCGGTTTCCGTCACGCCGGAGGCATGATGGGCCGCGGCAAGATGGAAGATGGAGCCGGGCTTGATGTCGGCCACGAGCGCGCCGAGCAGCGCGGGCCGCGCGAGGTCGAACTCGACCAGGCGGCACCCCTGGCCCTCCAGGATCGCGCGGCG
>JAIBCD010000111.1 GCA_019694335.1 Rhodospirillaceae bacterium
CCACCATGTGCCGGTAGGGCTGGTCGCCGAAGCGCGGGCCGTTTTGCGGCGGAAAACCGGGCCTGAGGCCGATCCGCGTCGCGCGCCGCAGGCCGAAGACGTCGCTGGTGGTCTCGCCGGTGAATTCCATCTTGCTGCCCCTCGCCCCGTTCTGGTCCCGCAGCTCTGATTTACTTTGGGTCGCTTGTCGCGCGCCGACGCGCGCTCCTTCGATATGCCGGCCAGCGGCCGGCGGCCGAACCGGTTCCCACGTCAGCCTGACATGCTTCCCGTCCTCATCAGGGTCGCCTCATCCGGGCTCCCCCGCCCGGCAAAACAACGTCCCACAAAGACACTTGTTTTTAGTAGCTATTATTTTGTATCGAAACTATTGGATGGGCGAGGCGGCGTACGCAAGAGAAGAATTGTATCCCGGGCCTCTTAAACCAAAGGTCATTGGCCAGTTCATTGAGAATGCAGGGAAAATGAAGAAAATCCTGGTGATCGACGACGATGACGCGGTGCGCGACTCCTTCATCGCGGCCCTGGGCTATCGCGATTACATGCCTTCGGGCGCGGGTTCGGGCGCGGCGGGGCTCGAATCGGCGGGCGCGGAGCGCCCCGACCTGGTGTTCCTGGATCTCAAGATGCCGGGAATGTCCGGTGTCGAGACTCTGAGCGCGTTGCGTGCGCTGTATCCCGACCTGCCGATCTACCTGGTTACGGGCTTCTACGGCGAGTTCCTGGAGCCGCTAAAGGATTTGCGCCGCCGGGGCGTACTGTTCGAGTTGGCGCGCAAGCCGCTGACGGTCGCCGAGATCCGCGCGATAGCCGAAGGCGTGCTGGCGCCGCGCGACAGGACGCCCGCCGCCATGACTGCCGCGCGTGCTCTCTCACAGGCATCGCACTGACGTCATGACTGCATCGGGGGCGTCCTCCCTTGAGCCGGCCCAGGTTCACCTTCGGCTTTATGTCACCGGCCGTACGCCCGCGGCCCTGGAGGCCATCGCCGCCGTGAGAAATCTGGAACACGAACTGCGCCAGGCCTTCGGCGCCTGCGCCATAGACGTCATCGATGTGCTCGACGATCCGGACGCGGCCTTGCGGGACGGCATCTACGCCACGCCCACCATCCTGCGGCTCAAGCCCGGCCCGGCCCGGCGCATCTTTGGCCGCATCGGCGCCGGCCTGTCCTTGCGCGATGAGTTGCGGCTCGACGACGCGGCCTCAAGCGCCGTCGCCGGCTAAAGCATGCCCGGGAAATGCGGCGAGTTTAAAACGAAAGCCACAGCAACGCGGCCACGGTGAGCCCCATCACCACGGCCGCGAGCCAGCCCAGAGCTTTGATCCACGGCGGCAACGCCAAGTCCTTGGCCGCGCCCGACACCACCAGCATCATGGCGATCATGATCGGCACCGCGGCGGCGCCGTTGATAACCGCTGCCCAGAACAACATGGCGATCGGGCTGATGTCGGTCGCCGCCAGCGCGACACCACCCAGGGTGGCCGCGCCGACGATGCCGTAGAACCCGAGCGCGCGGCCGGCCGGCAATTCCAGGCTTCCGCGCATCCCGAAGGCTTCCGCCACGCCATAGGCCGCGGACCCGGCCAGGACCGGCACTGCCAGCAGCCCGGTCCCGATGATGCCGACCGCGAACAATATGAACGTCAAATCGCCCGCGATCGGCCGGAGCGCTTCGGCCGCCTGGGCCGCGCTGTCCAGCTTGGTCACGCCCTGCGCATGCAAGGTGGCCGCGGCCGTGATCATGATGAACAGCGCGATGAAATTGGAGAACGCCATGCCGGTCCAGGTATCGAAGGAGATGCGCCGCAGCACATCGTCCACGGCGGCGTGCGCGCGATGCGCCAGCCCCGCATCCTCGGCTTCCTGCGATGCCTGCCAGAAGAACAGGTAGGGGCTGATGGTGGTGCCGAAGATCGCCACCACCGTCAGCAGCATATCCTTGTCGAAGGCGATGTCGGGCAGCGCGAGGCCCTTGAGCACTTCGAGCCAGGAAACATGCACGCTCAGAGCCGCCGCCACATAGATCAGCAACACCAGGGCCGCGAGCTTCAGGTAGCCGGCGTAGCGGTGATAGGGGATCAGGATTTCCGCCGCCAAGCAGGCGAGGCCGAACAGCGCGGCGAACACCAGCCGGTTGCCGCCCACGATCAAGGTCACGGCATCGCCCATGGCCGCGAGGTCGGCGGCGATATTGACGGTGTTGGCGACGATCAGCACCGCCACCAGCGCCAGCAGCACGGGGCGCGGCAACCGCCCGGCGATATTGGGCGTGAGGCCCTTGCCGGTCTTGGCGCCGATCAGGCCGGCGATGATCTGGATCGCGCCCATCAGCGGGAAGGTCAGGAACAGCGTCCAGCCCAGACCGTAGCCGAACTGCGCGCCCGCCTGGGAATAGGTGGCGATGCCGCTGGGGTCGTCGTCGGCGGCACCGGTGATTAGCCCTGGGCCGAGCGCGCCCCAGAGTCGCCGCAGCGGACCCTGTTTGATCTCCGGGTGCTGCTTTTTCCCCGTCACCCCGCTGCGGCCCGTTTCTTCGCCCGGCCCGCGCGCAGGAGATTGAGGCATTCGACGCCGATGGAGAAGGCGATCGCGAAATAGAGATAGCCGCGTTCGATGTGGAAGTGCGCGGCGTCAGCCACCAGCACGAAGCCCACTAGAATCAGGAACGCGAGCGCCAGCATCTTCACTGTCGGGTGATTGTTGATGAAGCCCGACACCGCGCCGGCCGCGAACATCATGACGATGATCGCGACGAAGATCGCGGCGATCATGACCGGCAGATTGTTGGCCATGCCCACGGCGGTGATGATCGAATCCAGCGAGAACACCAAATCGAGCACCATGATCTGAGCGATCACCGCGGCGTATGAGGCGGTGCCGCCCTTGCCGCCGCCTTCGTCATGCCCTTCCACGCTAGCATGGATTTCCTCCACGCCCTTGTAAAGCAAGTACAGGCCGCCCAATCCCAGGACGATGTCTCGCCCGCTGACCGCGAACTCCATTACCGTGAACAGGGGCTTGGTCAGCGCCACGATCCAGGACAGCAGGACCAGGAGACCGACGCGCAGCACCAGCGCCATCAGAAGACCGATCTTGCGGGCGCTCGCCTGCTGCTCCGGCGGCAGCCGCGCCGAGGTGATGGCGAGGAACACCAGATTGTCGATGCCAAGCACGATCTCCAGGATGGAGAGGGTGAAGAACGCGGCCCAGTTCTGGGGATCGAGGAGATATTCGAGCATTGCGGCGATTGACCCGGTGTTTGAAAGACTGCTGCCAGACTAGAGCATTTTCGCGCAACGCAGGATCACGAACCAGCGGGAAGCGTGGCCAGGAAAAGTGGGCGCCGGTTTTCCGTCCGGACACGCGACGAATATAAATCCTAATGCTTATTCAGCTTGCGCCAGGCGGCGACGTTGCGGTTGTGCTGGTCCAATGTCGTGGCGAAGACGTGCCCGCCGCTGCCGTCGGCCACGAAATAGAGGTCGTCGGACGCCGCCGGAGACAGCACGGCGGCGATGGCGGCCCGGCCGGGATTGCAGATCGGCCCGGGCGGCAGGCCGTCGATGACATAGGTGTTGTAGGGCGTCGCCTGCTCCAGGTCGGCGCGGGTGAGCGGCCGGTCGAGCGCCCCGGTCTTGGGCGCGAGGCCGTAAATCACCGTGGGGTCGGACTGGAGCTTGATCCCCTTGCGCAGGCGGTTGACGAATACCGCCGCGACGCGCGGGCGCTCGGCGGCCACGCCGGTTTCCTTCTCGACCACGCTTGCCAGCACCACGGCCTGCTCGGGGGTGTCCAAAGGCAGGTTGGGCGCGCGGGCGTCCCACAATTCCTTGAGCAATGCCGCGCGCGCCGCCTTCATATGCGCGACCACGGACTCGCGCGTGTCGCCCCATTCATAGCGGTAGGTCTCCGGCAGGATCGCGCCTTCTTCCGGCGTGTCCTTGACCTCGCCCGTCATCCCGGCGGCATTGCCCAGGATGGTCATGGCCTCGCTTGCCGTCAGGCCTTCGGGGATGGTGACGAACCGCGCCACCACGTCGTGACGCACCAGCTTGTCGAGCGCGGCGGTGACCGTGATGCCCGGCTCGAAGCGGTATTCGCCCGGCTTCAGCGCGCGCGCCTTGCCGGAACGGCGGGCTTCCAGTTCCACCACCAGCGGATAACGCACCACGCCTAACCCGGAGAGCACGCGCGCGATCGCCGGCGTGCCCGATCCCGGCGGAATGATGATCGTGGTCGCGGTCCGCAGCGGACCCGGTGCGTTGACCTCGCGGTCGAACCACACGTAGGCGCCGACCGCGATGCCGGCCGCCACCACCAGCAGCCCGATGAACCAGAAGAACAGCCGGGCCATGACGTTCCGAGGCTAGGGCGCTGGGCCGATGACCACGGCGGCATTGGTGCCGCCGAAGCCGAAGGAGTTGGAAAGCGCGTAGCGGATCTTGCGCTCCTTGGCCTTGTGCGGCACGAGGTCGATGTCGCAGCCCTCGGACGGGTCGTCCAGGTTCAGGGTCGGGGGCGCGACGCTGTCGCGCAACGCGAGCAGCGTGTAGATCGCCTCGACCGCGCCGGCGGCGCCGAGCAAATGGCCGATGGCCGACTTGGTCGACGACATGGACAGCTTGCCGGCCTGGTCGCCGAACAGCCGCTTCACCGCCTTGAGCTCGATCTCGTCGCCGAGCGGCGTCGAGGTGCCGTGGGCGTTCACGTAATCGATCTGGTCGGCATTGAGCTGGGCATCCTTCAATGCGGCGCGCATCGCCCGGAACCCGCCCGAACCGTCTTCGGCGGGCGCGGTGAGGTGATAGGCATCGCCCGAAAGGCCATAGCCCATGATTTCGGCATAGATCTTCGCGCCGCGCTTCTTGGCGTGCTCGTAGTCCTCGAGCACCAGCACGCCGGCGCCTTCGCCCATGACGAAGCCGTCGCGGCCCTTGTCCCACGGGCGCGAGGCCTTCTGCGGCGTGTCGTTGTAGCTGGTGGACAGCGCCTTCATGGCCGCGAAGCCGGCGATGCCCAGGCGGCACAGCGCGGATTCCGCGCCGCCCGCAACCATCACGTCGGCATCGCCGTATTTGATCAGGCGCGCGGCGTCGCCGATGGCATGGGCGCCGGTGGCGCAGGCGGTGACCGGCGCGTGGTTGGGGCCCTTGAAGCCGTGGCGGATCGAGACCTGGCCGGAGGCGAGGTTGATCAGGCTGGCCGGAATGAAGAACGGGCTGACGCGGCGCGGTCCTTGCGCTTCCAGCGTCTTGGAGGTGTCGTCGATGGTCTCGAGACCGCCGATGCCGGAGCCGATCATCACGCCGGTGCGTTCGCGCGCTTCGTCGGTGGGCGGCACCCAGCCGGAATCCTTGATCGCCTCTTCCGCCGCCGCCATGGCGAAGACGATGAAGTCGTCCATGCGCCGGCGGTCCTTGGGCGTGACGATCGCGTCGGCGATGAAGCGATAGGGGTGACCCTCGGCGGTCGGCACGGCGCCGCCGACACGGCACGGCAGATCGTCCACCTTGAACTTGGTGATGGTGTCGAGGCCTGACTTGCCGGCGATCAGGGAGCTCCAATTACCGGCAACGCCGGTGCCGAGCGGCGTGGTCAAGCCGATGCCGGTGACGACAATGCGCTTGGCTTCAAAGCGACGGGGTTCAAAGGCCATGGTCGCGCCCATTCAGTGTTAATGATAGCGAGGTCCAGAAACGATCATGGGACCCGGTCGAATGCCCAAGGCCCCATGATGCATATTCTGCGGTGGTCATGCATGGCCTGCTACAGACCCGGCACGCCCAAAAAACTACTTGCTGGCGTTCGCCTGGATGAAGGCGATCGCGTCCTTAACGGTCAGGATCTTTTCCGCCGCGTCATCGGGGATCTCGACGCCGAATTCTTCTTCGAACGCCATGACCAGTTCCACCGTGTCCAAGCTGTCGGCGCCCAGGTCGTCGATAAAGCTCGCGTTGTCGGTGACCTTGGCCTCTTCCACGCCCAGGTGCTCAACGACAATCTTCTTCACGCGGTCGGCGACGTCGCTCATTCGTCATTCCTCAATTTTTGCAGATGTTTGGCTCTATGGTCGGCGACCGTACCAGGCCCCATCATGCGACCACTTTGCTTTCCAGGGGGATCCCCGGGGAGGCTGTCAGTAGCATATAACATTTTTCTTGGCTAGGGCGGACGGCCCCGCCCCTAACACGCGATTTCACGTGTTAAATCATAGCCATGCCGCCATTCACATGGAGGGTTTGGCCGGTCACGTAACCGGCCTCCTGGCTCGCGAGATAGACCGCGGCGGCGGCAATGTCGGCGCCCTCCCCGATCCGCCCGACCGGGATGCCGTCCAGAAACCGGGCCTTCTGCTCGTCGGTCAGCTTATCGCTGATCGCCGAGGCGATCAGGCCGGGGGCGATGGCGTTGACGGTGATGCCGCGGCTGCCGACTTCCTGGGCCAGCGACTTGGTGAGACCGATCAGCCCGGCCTTGGCGGCCACGTAATTGGCCTGGCCTGGGTTGCCGGTGACCCCCACCACCGAGGAGATATTGATGATGCGCCCGAAGCGGCGCTTCATCATGCCTTTCACGGCAGCGCGCGACAGCTTGAAGGCGACCCCGAGGTTGAGGCCGATCACCTGCCAGAAGTCCTCGTCCTTCATGCGCATGATCAGGCCGTCGCGGGTGACGCCGGCGTTGTTGACCAGGATGTCGAGCTTGCCCATGGCCGCTTCGGCCTCGGGCAGCACCTTCTCCACCGCTTCATCTTGCGAGAGATCGGCCACGACAATATGCGTGCGTTCCTTGAGGTCGGCCGCGAGCGCTTCGAGGGCTTCGCGCCGCGTGCCGGACAGCGCGACGATGGCGCCTTGCGCATGCAGGCTGCGCGCGATGGCGCCGCCGATGGCGCCCGAGGCGCCGGTCACAAGGGCGGATTTGCCGGTGAGATCAAACATCGTGACGTCCTCTCTGGAACACGGGGCTTTTTCCGGAAAAGTGGGAACCGGTTTGTGCCGGCGGAGCCGGCCGTTTGCATGTAGCGCGCGTTTTCCGCGCGCGTGAGAAACTGCGACCAATAAATAAAGGCAGCAAAGGCTTTAAGCCTTTGCTGCGAAAGCTTCGATGTCTTGCGGGCTCTGCAGGCTGACGGCGGAAAGATCGCCGTCGATGCGTTTGGCGAGGCCGGTGAGCACTTTCCCCGCGCCCGCTTCGATCAACGTCGTGACGCCGGCTTCCTTCATCAGTTGCACGCTTTCGCGCCAGCGCACCATGCCGGTGACCTGTTCCACCAGGAGACGCTTGATCTCCTCGGGATCGATCACGGTGGCGGCGGTGACATTGGCGATCACCGGCACCACCGGCGCCTTGATGGTCACGGCGGCCAGCGCTTCCGCCATCACGTCGGCGGCGGGTTTCATCAGCGGGCAATGGAACGGCGCGCTCACCGGCAGCAGCATGGCGCGCTTCGCGCCGTGATCCTTGGCGATGACGGTGGCGCGTTCGACGGCGGCCTTGTGGCCGGAGACCACGGCTTGTCCCGGACCGTTGTCATTGGCGACAGTGCAGATCTCGCCGTTGGCGGAGGCTTCGGAGGCGATCTTCACCGCCTGGTCGGCATCCAACCCCAACAGCGCCGCCATGGCGCCTTCGCCCACCGGCACGGCCTTTTGCATGGCCTGGCCGCGAGTCTTCAAAAGGCGCGCGGCGTCCGACAGCGAAAGCGAGCCGGCGGCCGCCAACGCCGAGTACTCGCCCAGCGAATGGCCCGCGACATAGCGCGCGGTGTTGCGGATGGAGATCTTGCCCTGGGTTTCCAGCACCCTGATCACCGCGAGGCTCACGGCCATCAGTGCCGGCTGGGCGTTTTCGGTGAGGGTGAGTTGGTCCGCCGGCCCGTCGAACATGATCTTGGAGAGGTTCTGCTTCAGGGCCTCGTCCACTTCCTGGAAGATCTCGCGGGCCTCGGAAAAGGCCGCCGCGAGATCCTTGCCCATGCCCACGGCCTGGGAGCCCTGGCCTGGAAATACATACGCCCAACTCATTTTGTCTTCATCCTCCCCTCGCAAACGGAGCCGCGCCCGCAGGCCTGGTATCAAGAATCCGAAGGCGCGGACCGCCCGATGATCGCCGAGAGCATCCCTTTCAGGGCGTCGCAGTCAACGACAAAATCACGATCCTTCTTCATACCGCTGGCGACTTCGTATTCTTCGGTGGAGATCAGCTGGTGGTGGTGCACGCCCAGGAACGAGCAGGTCGTGGCCGCGTGAGCGGCGCGTATGCGCTCATAGCCCAGCTCGATAAGGTGCGTGCCAGGCTGCATGAACAGGCTCGCCTCCAGATCGGACCCATAGGTCGCGATGACAATCTGCGACCGCCCGACCTGAGCAGCCTGATCGGCAATGGACATGTTCCCCAAGCTGATGCTGTAGAAACCGAAGCTCTCCAGAAGTTTTTGCATCGCCTCCATGTTCAACGTCCGGCGTCTTTCCGCGTCGCGCACGATCCAGGTACGCTTCGCGGGACCGCCTGGGATGCGGGGCCGCATATACTGATGCAGGAAGGTTATGTTCCCCGGCGTCGGCCGGTGACCGGAACCCTTCTGCACGACATAAATATTCCGGAAGCGATATCTCCAGCCAAGCTCGCACTCGATAACCTCCTCTGGGCGCACGTCGAACATCTTCAGGAGGTCGCGGAGCTTAGGGAACAGCTGCTGTGGAATCGCGATCTTCATGGGTGCGACTTCGCGCGCGCGCAGGCGCGGCAGGAAATCGACAATCCAGTGCCCGACGTGGAAACTGTGCGGGCCGCCCATATACAGCACATCTTCGTCGATAAACGTCACCTTGGGCGGCCATGGGTGCAGCACTTTGTCGCCCTCCGCGACGTGCGGGAACCACCACCCGGTCGCCATGTCGAGGCCGACGTAGCCGCTGTCCGACAAGAGAACGTTGTCCGGCGTAAAGACATAGTCGAACCCGAACACCGCCTGACCGCCCGGGATTTTGGTCACACGGACGTCGTCGGTGCGATACGCGTACACCTGATCGCCGGACCGCACGGAGATGTCGGTGGCCGCCTCCAGTATTGTGCCGCCAGGAGGCAGTGGCGCTGCCTGTGAAACCGCGTAAGGCAGCTGTATGCCGATGGCCTTGGGGAATCGCGCCTTCAGGGCTTCTGCAGACAAATTCATGATTGAAACGAAGATCCTGCGGGGAAAACCGATCTCGATCTTGGGCAAGCTTTCCGACTGACCGCCACGACTCCGGGGTCTGCTTCGCCAAGCCCTCTTTAAGCCCGAACGTTCGATCAGGCAAACCACGGCCTAAGATTTGCCGGCAGGCGCGACACAGCTAGCGGTTCACATACAAGCCGTTGATAACAAATGTTAATTATTTAAGCCTCATTTCGGTGAGCGCCCGGGATGTGGCGCGCGGCGGTCCGTCCGAACGCCTTGCTGGGCCAAAACAAATGTGTATATTCCGCGCCCTCACATAGCTCCTTGCCGGCGGCAACCCGCCGGCTATGCCGGGCGGCCGATGGTCGGACGTCCCGGACGAGATAAGCCATAAGGAGAGTTGCTACATGCCTCTTTACGAGAGCGTGGTTATCGCGCGTCAGGACATCGCCACCACCCAGGTGGACACCCTGGCCGACGAACTCACCGCCATCCTCGGCGAAGGCGGCGGCAAGGTCACCAAGCGTGAGAGCTGGGGCCTGCGTTCGCTGACCTACCGCATCAAGAAAAACCGCAAGGGCCACTACGTGTTCTTCAACATCGACGCCCCGCCGGCGGCGATCAATGAATACGAGCGCCGCATGCGCATCAACGAAGACGTCCTGCGTTACCTGACCGTGCGCGTCGAAGCGCATGAAGAAGGTCAGTCGGCCGTCCTCGCCAACAAGGACCGGCCCGACACCGGCCGTGGCGGCTTCGTCGGCGCCGGCCGTGGCGATCGCGGCGGCTTCGGCCGCGACCGTGGCGACCGCGACGGCGGTGGCGGCGGACGCTTCAGCTCCGGCCGCCGTCCGCGTGAAGAATCCTCGCAGGGAGAAAACTGATGCCCGCGCCTGGCCGTAAAC
>JAIBCD010000022.1 GCA_019694335.1 Rhodospirillaceae bacterium
GCTTGCCGGGAAACTCCGCGAGCGCGGGCAATTGTACCTACCGCAGGATAGCAATACCCATGTTCGTCTGCGTAGCCAGCGATTAAGCCAAGAACACGGTAGGTGGCGTCGCTAATATGGTGGTCTGCGCCTGCCGCCTTGCTGACTTTTGCAAAGCCGGTAGGAGCATCTGGCCTTAGTGGGCCTTCGCCAGCGGCGCGGCGGCACTTGGTCCTACGCACCAGCCCAGCTACTACTGCTCCGAGCTTCTGTGTCACCGGCGATGCCGACTAGCGGAAAGCTTTGACCGAGCGGACGTCATTGCCAGACGTTCCCTGATTTTCCATACCTTCAATCCACCTCAGGAGCGTGGATCGCCTCGCGCACAGTGTGGCGCCAAGTCGAAAGACAGGGAGTCGTTCAGTCTCTGCGAGGTGATACACACGTCGCACTTTCAGGCCCATGAAGGCAGCAATAGCGTCTGCGCCGCTTAGGAGATCCAATTCATTGGTCATCGCGTCTCCGCTCATGTGGCTGGTATTCGATTGGGAGGCCCTGCAAACTTCTCACGCATCGCAGCAGGCTGAGAGCTAGGTTGATGACCACCAGCGTTTTGCAGACGATGTCGTCGATTGCAATAATCTGATGGGGCACACCCTTCGGCAGCACTGCAGTCGGAATCGTCCGACCCTTCCGCGGCCTAAGGTATTTTTCGTTTATCAATAGAGATGACCGCTCAATCTCGGCGGCATCCACGGTGCGTGGCAGATCCAATTCTTCGGTCGTGCCCGACCCATATTGGAAGGTGTAAGGACTGGACCAAGTTGGGTAGACGATTGAGGCACCCTGATCGATTACCGCCATCAGGTAAGGCGAATCGCCGAGACAATCTGAATACAGATAGCGGCCATCGACCAGAACCGTAAGGCTCCCCAGGTAGCGGTCATTCGGAAGATCGGGCTGTGAAGGATCAGTGAGCTGCTGAAGCATAAAAGCGTCCCACTGGTCCTTTGACTTTGCGGCCACCGCTCGCATCATCGCGGGGTCGTACGCGTGCAGGAGATCATCGAGCGGCAAGCAATAGGTCACGGTGTGGGCCATTTGCAGGCTGAAGCCCGCATCGACCAGATGTGCAGTTATTGCGATCCGCAGGGCCTGCCGCGTCGTCCACTTCCGAACTCGGCCCCGTCCCCCACCGCCCTGCGCCGGCCGAACGGCCCCCCAGGTGATCAGCTTACGCAGGTTATCGACATGCAACCCTGTGGCTGTCGTCACCTGTTCGTCCGTGTAGGTTTCGCTCTGTGGGGTCGCCGTCATCAGCATTGCTCCAGCATATAAACTTGCGCTGACCATCGCAAGATAATACTTGCGCTTCGTATCGCAGGTTTATACCATTCTCTCCTAGCTATTCCCAATGGCTTCAGGAGCGACAAATGGCAAGCATCAGAAAGCGCACTTTGCCTTCCGGTGAAACGCGATGGCTGGTGGACTACAAGGATGGGGCTGGCGGCCGGCGAGCGAAGATGTTCATCGCCAAACGCGACGCTGACGCTTATCTCGTGAAAGTCCGGGCTGAAGTTTCCGCTGGCACTCACGTCGCCGACAGCCAGTCCGTAACCGTGGCCGAAGCCGCCGATCTGTGGGTCGCTTCCGGTCAACGCGACCAACTCGAAGAAACCACGATCCGCCAGAGGCGGCAGCATGCGGACCTGCATATCAAGCCGCTCATTGGAGAAACCAAGCTGTCTCGCCTCACCGCACCAGCGGTTCAAACCTTTGTGGACCGCCTTTTAGAAACTCGCTCGCGCCCGATGGCCCGACGGGTTCTGACCAGCCTTAAAGGCCTCTTAGGCGAGGCCCAGCGCCGAGGATTGATAGGCCATAATCCAGCCGCGGTATCGCGGGTGCCGAAACGGCGCTCGGAAGGGGGAGACGACCAGCGGGCCCCCATCCCCTCCAAAGATCACCTGAGAGGGATGATCTCTAAGTCCAGCGAACTATGGCCGCTCGTTCGCCGCAACACTTCCGGCAATACCGTAACCTGCTGCTGGCGTCCTCTGGTCGTCACCGCTGTTTTCACCGGCATGCGCGCCAGCGAATTGCGGGGCCTAACTTGGTCCCATGTTGATCTGGAACAAGGCGTTATCAGGGTTCGGCAACGCGCCGACCGCTACGGAAAGCTCGGTTCACCAAAAAGCAAAGCCGGGCGCCGCGACATCCCCCTGGCACCGATGGTGATTAATACGCTCCGCGAGTGGAAGCTGGCATGTCCTGTGACGCAGCAGGAATTGGTCTTCCCTTCCGAACGAGGCCAAATCCTCCTGCACAGCAACCTCTACAACCAGTGTTTCATGGCGCTGCTAGTGGCCTGCCACTTGAAATCGGACGAAGTCCCAAGCGCCTACAATTTCCATTCCTTGAGACATGCCGCAGCATCGTTGTTTATTGAGCAGGGTTGGAGTCCGAAGAAAATCCAGACCGTGATGGGTCATTCTTCGATCCAAGTCACCTTTGACATTTACGGGCACCTATTCCCCGACCAGGAGAATGACGCCAAGGCAATGGCTCAGATCGAGGCCCGCCTATTCGCCGTACCGCCGACTTAGTCCCTGGTGAATATATTCACGAGATTTGGATGAAAAATGCATGTGGAAACCGCGGACACCTGAGTTGGTTCTCGGCAGCGTGGCTGACCTTCATGTGCGCCAGAAGCGCCCTCACCCACGAGGCCCAATGTTCGGAAAACGGCATAGATACTCCATCCAGCTATATCCGTCGGACTCTTCTCCAATCATCCGCTAGAATGGACAATCACATCATACCCAGACCGCCCAGACCTCCACGTAGTCCGCACAAAGGTCCGCTGAAGGATGATTATCCCATGAAAAGCTCCTGCGAATTGATCGTGGATCGCCGCGAACTTCTCACTGCCATAGCCACCGACGGTCCAGCTACCCGGCCGATGAAGCCAGATGACGCGGTCATCGCACCCCACCACAGCGGCATCTTGATCTTTACCGCCTCTCTTACGACCGAGCTCAAAGTTGTGGGACGCTGGGATCGTTTATTGCTCATCGGTCGCGATTCTCTTCAACGTCTGCTAAGCCGTTCGACCAGAGCGACTACACAATTGGTTTTGATCAATAATCATCTTCAGGTAGATCGCACGCTCCTGGAAATCGACTTTGTTGACGAGGCGGCACACCCTTACCGGACAATGCTCCTCCCGCCACCCACAACGCTTCCATACCAGAGGTCATTGTTTCCTTGCGATACCGACTTCGGTAAAGCCAGGACGCCTGAACAAAGACCACATCGCGCTCTCCCGCTTTTCGAAAGCGATCCAGCCGGCCAATCTCGTTGATACCAGGGTAAAGCCCGTTGAACTAAACGTTGTCCTGTCTGGGCTGAAGGTCGTCTTCTCGAAAGGGGCATCATCTTGTTTTAGAACTTTTCCAGGCATATCTTCTTCTCGGCCCCGGTGGCGGGGCGGATTGCTCGACAAGGTTTCCTTGCAGCGCCGCCGATACCACGCCGGGGCTTTTTCTCATGAACCCGCAGGTCTCGTCGGGAAGCCAGCGTCCCCATCGACCAATTTGGCCAATCGCGCTATGGTCGGCCTCTCCGGAAGCGCCTTCCAATGCGGGTAAGCTGACCTAGGTCGGCTCCCTTTTCGAACCAAGCGAAAAGCTTCCGGAGGCCTTCCTCTATGTCCGAATCCCTAGATGGCCTGACGCTATACCGCCGCGGTAACCATCGGATTTGCCCGTCACCCGTGCGCTGGAAAGAAGTATGGGAGCCGCTGACTGAGAGGCGAAGGGACAGCGCGTTGGATACCTATGTCCGCCCAAACCGGAAATGGTGTGCGGTGAGGGATTTGGCCTCCACATCCTGCCAAAAAATTACGCGACGCGGTGTTGCATATCAAATGCTCCGAAGGACTTCGCTCTTCCTACTTGCAACGCCTCGGCAACACATGGCCCGGAAGCGCTTGGAGTCATTTAGCTTCCAGCGCACTCTGACTCCGCTAGTCTAGGTTCGAATCCTAGTCCCCCAGCCAACTTTCTTAAGTGCTACGCACTTAAGAAAGTTGTCCTCGGGCTTGACCCGAGGATCCAGGGTTCCAAACTCAACTCTTTCGTTCATGAACCGCGCGTAGCAGATAGGCGACCTTACATGCGTGTGCGCTTGGCTCTCCTCATCTTGCCGCTCGCACTCGCGGCCTGCGGCAAATCCGAAGCGGACCCGCGGCTCGCGCTGTGCCTCTCGGCCGCGCGGCAAGCCGCTACCAGTCCCGCCTCGGTGAAGATGGTGGACTTTGAGGCGACGCCAAAGGACGTCAAACAGGCCGCGGCGGCGACCAGCAAGGCCACGATGGATTTCGACGCGGCGAACTCCTTCGGCGGCAAGCGGCGCGAAAGCGCCACCTGTGCATTCGCCCCGCATCCCCTGCCCGGCCGCAAGGGAAGCTTCCTGCTCACGGCGGCCACGATCGGAACCATCCGCCTGACCGACCAGCAGCTCGCCGACGCCAACGCCCCGGACGGTTCTGCCCGCGCGGTGATGGAAGCCATAAGCGCCGCGGAAATGCTGAGAGCCAGCAAGCCGGACGGCGAGGCTAAGTAAGACTTGAAAGGAGCGGCACGGTGTTAGGGCATCCCAATCGCCCAGCCAATCCTTTTCGGCCGGCCCACATCATACCTCCTGGCCAATCGGCCACGGCGCGGTCATGACAGCGCTGCCCGCCGTGTTCCTGGCATGCAGCCGGAATGTGCCCGGCAGGTTGGGAACGTCGCGCGGGATATAATAGATGTGCCGGCCGGTAGGCTGGCTGCCGAGCGACACCGCAGGCGCGCGGAACACCCGGCCATCGGCATGCTCGAGTTCACCCCAGAGTTCCGTTTCTAAACCCATGGCGTTCGCGCGCACCCAATAGCAGGCGGGGTCGGCGGGCCGGACCAGGGGTCTGGCTTCCAGAAGCAACGGCGCAGCTGTGACGGGCAAGGCCGTTTCGGTGATTTCGCCGGCGATCCGTTCGCCACCGTCCTCAAGCACAACCCGTGTGAAAACCCGCGATCCCGGCGCCAAGCCCTCGATTTCCTCCGACACCGAACAGGCCTGGCCGTCGGGCTGGAACACGGCGCCGGAGCCGTAAATCTCGAAGCCATCCAGGCCGCATCTCTCGGCGCGATATCCGGACAGAATCCTCAAGGTCACGGCGGTAATTTCCGGCTGCGCCGGCAGATATTCGAGCAGCGACGGCGCCTGACCGAAATCCGGACGGGCTTCCGCGAGGACACCGCGCCACAAAAGATGCATTCCGCCGCGCGCAAGTTCAGCCGTGATCTCGATTTCGCGCGCGGGCCAGTAGGGATGTTGATTGATCTGGAAGTGCGTCGGCGTCGCCGGATGCCGCAGCGCCCACCGGAACGTGAGCGGCAGAGACGCGCTGGGGGTGCTGGTCCAAAGGTTCTCGTCGTCGCCGCGCACGCCGGACGTGAGGCACAGTGGGTCGGCGACCGAACCTTCGGGAAAATGCGCCAACGCCGCGCCGGACGCCCGCGAGAGAAGCGAATGATCGCGGTAGCGCATTTCGGCGGCCGAGACGATCAAAGCCCCCTGGGGAGGCCGCCGCACGTCGCCGAAGGCAAAGATCAGGACCGACGATGCATTGGACATGCGCAAGGCCGTGTCCAGCGGCGTCCGGCGGTACCGGTTGGCGCGATCGCCCTGCTCCTCGGGATTGTTGCCGGTGTAAGTCCACATCAGCGGATCGTTGGGCAGCCGCAGCGTGACCGTCGTCAGCCGCGAGCCCATGAGGGCGTCGTCGGGAACCGGTGCGCCGGTCAATGCCCATTGCGACGAGAATTCGCCGTGCGCGTCGCGCGCGGCGTGGGAAATCCAGAAGTGCAGAGCCGCGCCTTGCTGCCGCAAGCGATTGCCCGCGAGCGTCAACGCGACCTCCGCGTCACGCAGATCCTGGACGCCGCCGGCAATCGGCGCGAATTTGCGGCCGGGCCCTTCGCCCTCGAACACATCCCGCGTCTGGCCCCACGCAATGCCCACCGGCATTTCGTGAGCGCCGATACCCGTGAGTTGGTTGCGATCCTTGGCGAACGGCGCTTCGATGGAGAGCGCCGGGGCCTCGCCGTTGGCGGGGAATAGCCATCTCACCTGGGCGCATGTCGGAAGCCATTCGCCGGTCTGACGATAAAGCGGATGAACCGACCGGCCGGTCCGTGGTGGCGGAACATCGGCCCAGGCGGTAGCGCGATCGAGCCGCTCGGCTTCGGCGCCATATTCGAAACGATACCTGGCGCCGGCGGAAAAGGCGGCGACCTGGCCCCTGACGGCCACGGCGCCAAGACCAACCGCATCGCTTGCCCTTGTGACCGCGCCGTCGCTTTCCGCCAGGGGAATATGAAATGCGATCACGGAAGACGGTGCGCCGCCATCGGGGACGAGCTGCACGCCATATGTCCCGCCTGGAAGCAGATCGTCCGCCGCCGCTTCCCAGCGGCGCCAGGCCCCATCGCCCGCGTCGCTTCGCGTTGCTGCGATCCGGCGTGTGTCGCCGCCGCGCGTAACGATAAAATAAACCGGTGACCATCGCCCGGACACCGCGCCGCGAAAGGTAACGCCACCAAAAACATCGACAAGCGGCGCCCAGATTACCGCGTCCGCGTTTTCGGCGCGGTGGAGAGCCGCGGTGAAAGCGGCGTGATCACATTGATAGAGACGCGTCGCGGCCTCGGGCGCAGCCACTCTCAACGTGCTCTGATCGACGCGCGGGCGAAAATCACCCACGGCAAGGCCAAGTTCCACGGCTTCATGATAAACCCGGAGCGCGTCCCGAGAACGTTCCGCGTTGAGCAGCCGCCCAGGAAGATCGAAAGCCAGATCCGCGCGCATGAGATCGTCGCCCGTATCCCATGCGGCGAGCGCCAGCGCCGCCGCCAGCGGCAGCTGCTTCGCGCGGCCGAGAACCCGAAGAATCACCTCCACCTGCGCGAACGTCATCCCAGCCGCTGGCGCCGCCGACTCGAGACTCACGCCAGCGGGGATGAGGCCCTCGCCGGCCAGCACTTCCGCGCCCTCCTCCGCGGCCCCGGCGCGAATCAAGCAGGCCGCGGCCTCTTCCAGAGCCTGCCGGCGCCTCTCGGGTTGTTCCGCCGCCGCCGCGAAGAAAGTGGCCGCGGCGGCGCGGAATTCGCCCGCGTCCCGCTGCGCCCGCGCGCGCGCGATGGTCTCACCAGCAGCCATCAGTCGTTGCGCCAATCCGTAAGCCCTTCGCGGTCACAGACGTCCTGGAACGCCGTGCGGGCGCGCATGCGCACGACGTAGGGCCCGATGTGACGCCAGGGCGTGGCGGGGCGCGGCATGTTGCGCGACCACCGCATCAGCATGGTCGCGAGCAGATCGGCGGTGGTCATCAGGTCGCCAAGCAGGTACGGCCGGCCGTCGCCGAGAAGCGTACTCAGCCGGCCCCACGCGCCCTCGATGCGCCGCTGCGCCAGTCGCCGGATGGCGGCGGCGTCGGCGGGTTCGCCGTCCTGGTCCGCGTAAAACCAGTCTCGCATGGCGGGCGACAGCGTGTTGGCCAGATAGACCGTCAGTTCAAGCCATGCCGCGCGCCGGGAATCATCGATGGCCGGCGCGAGGCCGGCTTCCGGGTGCCGCTCGGCGAGCAACATCAGCAGCGCGGCTGACTCGGTGTAGACCCGCCCATCGATCACCAGCGCCGGAACCCTGCCGGAGGGATTGATCTGGAGGAAACCTTGCGAGCGTTGATCCCCCGCCGCGAGGTCGAGACGTTCCGTCCGGAACGCGACCCCAAGCTCGACCAACATCCAATGAACCGCCAGGCTTGCCGCGCCCGGCGCGTAATACAGCACATAGCTCATGATAGGGACGCCTGAACGATGGCTTCGGTCATCAGGGCGTAACCTAATATGCGCGTGCCGCCGAAGCTACGGGGAGGACAAGCGGCATGCGCGGGGACCGCCGGCGTCCGGGCCGTTTAAAAATCGACGGCAAGCCGGGCGGAGAAACGTCGCGATCCTTCATAGGTGAATGAACCCGAGGAGCCATTCACCGACCAGCCGAAAGCATTGGTCAGGTTCTGGACTTGCAGCCGCAACGACGCGGCCGAACCGAACGCATCGAATTTGTAGCGCCCGCCGACATCGACCAACGTCGCCGCGGGTACCTTGAAGGTGTTTATACGGTCGGCGAAGTTGGCGCCCTTGTGGTCGATCTGGGTCTCCAACGAGAGACCGTGCCAGGCCGGCGGCGCGTAGTTGGCGTTGAAACGGATCAACTGGGGCGGACGTCCGGGCGGCACCGGGGCGATCAGCCCCCGGTCCACGGTCGAGCCCGAAACGCGCGGCTGCAACAGCATCACTCCGGCCACCACCGTCAGATCCGGCACCGGCTGGCCGGCGAGCGAAACCTCGACACCGCGGTGCCGGATGTCACCCACCGAGGTGAAAAGATTGGCGGCGTCACGATCGAAATACGGCTTGGTCACCTCGAACACCCCGGCGAGCAAGGTGAGGCGCGACGTGATCCGATAGCGGATGCCGGCATCCACCTGCTTGGTCAGGCTGGCGGGCAGGGCCTCGCCGCGGTTGCTGGCGTTTTCGGGCGCGATACCGGATTCCTCAAGCCCGCGCGTGAAGCTGCTGTAGAACGCCAGCGCATCGGTCGCGAACAGGGTGACGGTGCCGTTGTAGATCCAGGGGCTGCTGGTGGTGCTGGCCCGCGGCAGATTGGGCTGCGTCACGTCGCGCCGATAGAACGCCTTCTGCACGCCGAAGCTGATATCGCCGACGCCCGGCCAAGACCCGATGTAGGAAATCCCGGGCGAGACCTGACGCGCCTTGTCTTGGCTGCTCGGGCCGAAGGTGAACGCCGGTTCCGGCAGCGGCGTATAGACACCCAGCGTCGCCGGACCGATCACCGCGGCGGCACCCCCGCCGAAAACGCGCTTCACATCACGGCCCTTGGTGGAGACATGTACGGTGTGCTGCCTGACGCCGTCGCTGAACACCCGCGTCAGGCGGACCTCGCCCGAATGCGAGAGCTTGCTTTGGGCGGGGTCCGCGAAAGCATCGAGCGACGCGGCGCCCGCCGGCTGGACGTTGCGGTAAAACAAGGTGACGTTCTTCGGCTCCTCGCGGGAGGAGCGGAACAGCCCGACCTGCAGGCGCCAATCGCTCATCACATCGGCGCGGACAATGACTCCGGCGTTGTAGTCGGTGGTCTCGTGCGCGGCCCATTGTTGGCTGGTGAAAGTTCCGCGATCGACCTCCGGCGGAAGGTAGGCACCGCCACTCAGGATCAGGGGCTGGGTTTCCTCGTCCTTGAGCTGGAGATTCAAGGTCAGGAGCGGAATGACCTCGACATTGTCGTTGGGGGTCCAGTGCAGCGTGGCGCCGCCGTTGAAGCCGGTGTTGCCGCCGCGCCATTCCGCCACACGCCGGTACACGCTGGCGCTGATGCCCACACCCAGCCGGCCGGGAATCGCCGCGATCTCGGCATCGCTGGACACCGAGGCCTGCGGTTGTCCGGTCGGATAGCTGTAGCTGATGGCGGCGCTCGCCTGGGTGTCGTCGCCGGGAATGCGCAGTTGGATGTCGCCAATGCCGGTCGGCGCCGGGAACGGATAGGACAGCGCGCTGAGGCCGACGCGCATGACCGTCCCTTTGGATATGCGATTGCCGAACCGGGCCTGCTGGTCGAAGTACAGCCCCTCGATCCTGAGATTGCCCGCCTGTTCGGGGCTGAAGCCGCGTGCGCTCTGGGTGCCATAAAGGCCGACGTTTTCATTGCCGACCTGCGTGCCGAAGGCGTCCTCCGCCTTGGTCACCGCATTTTCATTGGCGCGTTGCGCCTGTGCCGTGGTCGCGTTCCCCGCGATCACGGTTGCGGCCACGGCGGCCGCCACCCCCCAGTTTACCTGCACGTCGTCCCCCTCTGCGCGGCCCGTTATAACGTGACACGCCGGGGTGCGCCATCGCGGAGCGAACACGGGCCCGTGATCTTTGCCCGTGATCTTACCCGTGATCTTACCGGCGATCTTTTCGCTGTCGGACCGGCATCACCCGCCGCAGCGCGTCCTCCGGTTCGACGCGCGTGAATCGGTTTTGCGGATGTGCCCGAGACCCGGCGTTCGGAGCGGTTCTTTCGGAGCGGTTCTTGGGACAGCCTTCGTTGTCGCCGGTCGCGGTGATGATCTTGAGCGCAGAGGTCTTGGATCGCCCAGGTTGAGGACGTGCCGCAGGCATTTGTCTCGCCTTGCGGGAACACCGAGCCCTGTCCTACGGTTTCCACCTCACGCTCCCTTTACTCTCGGAAGGACTTCTCATGAAAATCGCCATCGTCATCGGCAGCACCCGGCCCGGCCGCAAGGGCGAAGCCATCGCCAAATGGGTGCATGAGCAGGCCTCCAAGCGCACCGATGCCACCTTCGAGATCGTGGACGTGGCGGCGGCCAACCTGCCGCTCTTGGACGAACCCATGCCCGCGATCACGGGCAAATACACCCACGACCACACCAAGGCCTGGGCGAAGACCATCGCCCCGTTCGACGCCTTCGTGTTCGTGGCGCCTGAGTACAATCACGGCCTGAACGCGGCCCTCAAGAACGCCATCGACTTTCTCTATGCCGAATGGGTCAACAAGGCGGCGGGGATCGTCAGCTACGGGGCAAACGGGGGAGCACGGGCGGCCGAACAACTCCGGATGGTCGCCGCTCAGCTGCAATTGGCCGACGTCCAGGCCCAGGTGACATTTTCGATCTTCACGGATTTCGAAGGCAACGCCCTAAAGCCCGCGCCCAGTCAGGAGAAAGCCCTGACCACCTTGCTGGATCAGGTCGTCGCCTGGGGCTCCGCCCTCAAGGCCCTGCGGAAGTAAGCGGGCCGGCCGGTCGCCGCCCCGCCTCCCGCCAGCCTCGCGAAGGTGACAGAAATCCCACGGAAACCCCGTCCGGCGGGCAATATTATTGATGCCCCGGGCTGCGGGCGGACCATATACTTAAGGCGTTACGGCTCCGCTTAAGCTGCCCGTTTCCGGTGTTTGGGTTGCAAGGGAAGGCGCGGAATGAAGAGGAAGGCGCTTTATAGCTCGTCGCGCGGCGACCGGTCCGGCCGCCCCGGCCCGGTGCGCCTCGCCGAAGTCGCGGTTGCCGAACCCGAACTGCCGCCCGCGCCGCCATCGCGATTCTCCCGGGGCATCGGCCGGGTCAAAGCCTTTTACAAGCGCCGCGAAAAATGGTTCGGCCTGCTCGCCAGCGCGGCGGTGGCGATCCTGGCCCTGGTGCTGTTCCAGGCCTTCGTCCCGGGCGCGCGCAACTTCACCCAGCATGACATCGACCTCGCCGTGCGCTCGACCCTCGAGCACATCCCCGAGCCGCCGTCGAAAGCCAGCCAGGCCTATGCCGTGATCCGGCCCTCGGTGGTGCGGGTCAGCCAGCTGGAGAAGGGCAAGGATAGCGACGAGCTGGAAGTCAAGGGTGTGGGCACCGGCGTGATCATCGACGAAAAGGGCACCATCCTCACCAACCTGCACGTGGTGGCGGGCGCGGATAAAGTCGGCGTCGAATATATCGACGGCACCAAGTCCGATGCCGAGGTGATCTCGGTGCAGCCCGAGAACGACCTCGCGGTGCTGAAACCCAAGATCCTGCCGGACGACATCCAGCCCGCGACCCTCAAGTCCACGGCCAAGCTACGCCCCGGCGACGAGGTGATCGCGGTCGGCAATCCGTTCGGCATCGGCGTGTCGGTGTCCGACGGAATCATCTCAGGCCTGCGCCGCAATTACCAAAGCGCCGACGGCAAGAGCAACCTGACCAACCTTATCCAGTTCGACGCCGCCGCCAATCCGGGCAACTCCGGAGGGCCCTTGGTGACCACCGACGGCGAAGTGGTCGGGATCGTCACCGCCATCCTCAATCCCACCAGCCAGCGCGTGTTCATTGGCATCGGCTTCGCGGTGCCGATCGAGAACGCCGCGGCCGCGGCCGGCCTCTCGCCGTTTTAGTTTCAGCCTGCTTCATCCGCCCGTTTAAGGAAGATCAGATCATGAGCGATAAACTTTCGCCCAGCTCAGCCGCCCCGGTCGCGTCGTTGATGGAGCGGGTGCTCTATGAGGTGAAGAAGATCATCGTCGGCCAGGACCGGTTCCTGGAACGCGTGCTGGTGGCGATCCTCGCCGACGGCCACCTGCTGGTGGAGGGCGTGCCCGGCCTCGCCAAGACTCTGACGGTCAACACCCTGGCCAAGACCTTGCGCGGCAATTTCAAGCGCATCCAGTTCACCCCCGACCTGGTGCCGGCCGACCTGGTGGGCACGCGCATCTACAACCAGAAGACCGGCGAATTCACCACCTCGCTCGGCCCGGTGTTCACCAACCTGCTGCTGGCCGACGAAATCAACCGCGCGCCCGCCAAGGTGCAGAGCGCGCTGCTGGAAGTGATGCAGGAACACCAGGTCACCATCGCCGGCGAGACGCACAAGGTGCCGCAGCCGTTCCTGGTGATGGCCACCCAGAACCCGATCGAGACCGAGGGCACCTACCCGCTGCCGGAAGCCCAGGTCGATCGCTTCATGATGAAGGTGATCGTGGGGTACCCGACGGAAGAAGAGGAGTTCGTGATCGTCGAGCGCGTCACCGGGGCCGCCGCCGCGGTCGTGGCCGTCGCCACCACCGACCAGCTGGTGACCTTGCAGCGGGAATGCCGCAACGGCTATGTCGATCCGGCGCTGATCCAATACGCGGTCAAGCTGGTGAACGCCACGCGCGACCCGGACCGCGCCGGCATCGCCGACCTCGCGCGCTATCTGCAGTATGGCGCCAGCCCCCGCGCCAGCATCCACTTGGTGGAAGGCGCGCGCGCGCTCGCGTTCCTGCGCGGAAGGGATTACGCCCTGCCCCAGGATATGATCGACCTGGTGCCGGACGTTTTGCGCCACCGCCTCGTGCTGTCCTATGAAGCCATGGCCGAGGGGGTCACAACCGACCAGATTGTCGCCCGAATCTTGAGCCATGTTCCGGCCCCGGATAAGCCGCTGGAAGCCCACGTCAAGGTGGCGGCGCCCGCTGAATAGATGTTGTTGCCGGCACGTTGATGTTCAAAAGGCCCCAAAAACCCGACCCGGCGCCCGCGCCGGCGAATCACGCCAAGCCCGACCTTCTGCTGCGAAGGCTGGAATGGACCGTGATCCGCCGCCTCGATGGTTTGCTGCACGGTAATTACCGCACGCTGTTTCGGGGCTTCGGCATGGACCTCGCGGGACTGCGCGAATACCAGTCCACCGACGACGTGCGCCATATCGACTGGAACGTGACCGCGCGTCTGCAAGTCCCCCACGTCCGGCAATACAACGAGGACCGCGAGGTCACCGCCTGGTTTCTGCTCGACCTGTCGCCGTCGGTGGACTTCGGTTCCCAGGAACGCAAGAAGCGCCACATCCTGATCGAATCCGTCGCGGTGCTGGCGCGCATCCTCACCCGCCACGGCAACCGGGTCGGCGCCATGTTCTACGGCGGCAATGTCGACAACGTCATCCCGGCCAGCGGCGGCCGCGATCATGTGCTGCACATCATGAGTTCGCTGGAAGCGCGGCCCGAGCTGCCCAACGCCCAGCCCACCAACCTGCGCGAACTGCTGGAAGCCGCGCATCATGTCATCAAGCGCCGCGCGCTGGTGTTCGTGATCTCGGACTTCATCAGCGCGCCCGGCTGGGACCGGCCGCTGCACCACCTAGCCCGCAAGCACGAGGTGCTGGCGTTGCGCCTGTTCGATCCGCTTGAACAGACCCTGCCCGACCTCGGCCTGTTCCTGATGCAGGACGCCGAAACCGGCGAGCAGCTGTATGTGGATACCCACGACAAGGGCTTCCGCAAGCGCTTCATGGCGGCGGCCGAGCAGCGTGAACACGATATCCGCGCGGCCTTCGCGGAATCCGGCGTCGATACGCTGGAACTGTCCACCGACGACGACCTGGCCGACGCCATGTACCGCTTCGCCGATCTCCGCAAGAAGCGCAGCCAGCTGACCGGCGGCGGCGTGCCGCAGAAGCCCGGCCTCCAGGAGAAGCACGCATGATCAGCTTTTTCTGGATCGACATGCTGTGGCTGCTGGCGATCGTGCCGTTGCTGGTCGTGCTTTATATTTTTCTGCTCCGGCGCAAGAAGAAGCTGGCGTTGCGCTACGCCAACCTGTCCATGGTCCGGCAGGCGATGGGCGCCGGCGCCACCTTCCGCCGCCATGTGCCGCCGCTGCTGTTCCTGATCTCCCTCACTTTGATGATTGCCGCGGTCGCGCGGCCGGCGGCGGTGATCACCCTGCCGTCCCAGCGCTCCACGGTGATCCTGGCCATGGATGTGTCGGGCTCGATGCTCGCCACCGACATACAGCCCGACCGCCTGCAGGCCTCCAAGGCCGCGGCCAAGGCGTTCATCGAGGAACAACCGCGTGACGTTCGCATTGGCGTGGTCGCGTTCGCCGCCTCCGCGCTCCTGGTGCAGGCGCCGACCTTCGTGCGCGAGGATTTGTTCGCGGCCATCGACCGCCTCGCCACCCAGCGCGCCACCGCCATCGGCAGCGGCATCCTGGTGTCGTTGAAAACCCTGTTCCCGGACGGCGATTTCGACATGGGCGGCCGCGGCGGCTTTGGCGGCGCCAACGGCATGAACATGGGCGGCGGAGTTGCGGGCGCGGGCTTGGGCGGCCGACGCCTGGGCGATGAGCCGAGGAAAGACGAGAAGACTCCCTTCACGCCGGTGCCCGCGGGCAGCAATGGCAACGCGGTGGTGATCCTGCTCACGGATGGCCAGGCCACGACCGGGCCCGATCCGGTGGAAGCCGCCAAGAAATCCGCCGAACGCGGCGTGCGCATCTTCACGGTGGGCCTGGGTTCGCCCGAAGGCACCGTGGTCAACTTCGGCGGCCGGTCGTCGCGCGTGCAGCTCGACGAGGAGACCTTGCAGAAAATCGCCGACAGCACCCGCGGCTCCTACTTCCGCGCCAGCACCGCCGGCGACCTCAAAACCATCTATAAGAGCCTCAACAGCCAGTTGATCATGGAAACCAAGAAGACCGAGATCACCGCCTTCTTCTGCGCGGCTGCGGCGGCCTTCGCGATCCTGGCGGCCAGCCTTTCGCTGCTCTGGTTCAATCGTATCCTTTAGCTCCGGTTTCATGACTCACGCGCAAGCGCTCTGGTACACCGGCCCCGGCCAGGTGGCGATCCGCGGTGAAGAGCTAGAGGAGGGAGAGGTGCGTGTACGCGCGCTTTATTCCGGCATCAGCCGCGGCACCGAGCGCCTGGTCCTGCAAGGCCGCGTGCCTTTGAGCGAGCATCAGCGCATGCGCTGCCCGCGCCAGGACGGCGAGTTTCCGTTCCCGGTGAAATACGGCTACGCCCTGGTGGGCGAAGTCGAACACGGCCCCAAGAACCTGGAAGGCAAAAGCGTCTTCCTCCTGCATCCCCACCAGACCCGCGCTTCGGCCGCGCTCGCGGAAGTGCACCGTCTGCCCAAAGGACTGCCGGCGCGGCGCGCGGGACTTACCGCCAATATGGAAACCGCGCTCAACATCATGTGGGATGCCGGCGTCGCGGCCGGCGATCGGGTGTCGATTGTCGGCGGCGGCGTGCTCGGCCTGCTGATCGCGGGGCTGTGCGCCCAGATTCCCGGCGCCGAAACCACCGTCGTGGACCCGGACCCCGCGCGCGAGACTCCCGCCCGGACGTTGGGCGCGGCCTTTGCCCGGCCCGCGGATGCGCCCCAGGACCAGGACGTCGTCATCCACACCAGCGCGGCCGAATCCGGTTTGACCCTGGCGCTGAACAGCGCCGGGATTGAAGCAAGAGTCGTTGAAGCAAGCTGGTATGGCGACAAGGCTCCGGCGATTCCGCTCGGCGGCGCGTTCCACGCCCGGCGGCTGCAGTTGATCTCCTCGCAAGTGGGGATGGTTGCGCCGGGCCATCGCCCGCGCTGGACCTATGCCCGGCGCCTCCAGACAGCCATGACCCTGCTCCTGGATCCGGTGTTCGACATCCTGATCACCGGCGAGCTTGCTTTTGCCGACGCGCCAGGGCAAATGCCGGGGATCATCGCGGACAACACCGGCCTCATGACCGTGATCCGCTATCCCTGAATTGGAGCAGCAATGTACACCGTTGAAGTCCGCGACCATGTGATGATCGCCCACAGCTTGAAGGGCGAAGTGTTCGGCCCCGCGCAAAAACTCCATGGCGCCACTTATGTCGCCGACATCTGCTTCATGCGTCCGGAACTGGACGAGAACGATATCGTGGTGGACATCGGCCTGGCCTCGGACGTGGTGAAGGAAGTGCTGGGCGGGCTCAATTTCAGCAATCTCGACGATCACCCGGACTTCAAGGGCAAGCGTTCCACCACCGAGGCCGTCGCCCGCTGGATCTTCGAGAAGATCCAGGCCGCCGCCCGCGCCGGACGCCTGGGCCCTTCGGCCAAGGGCCTCACCCGCCTCAAGGTAATGCTGCACGAATCCCACGCCGCTCGCGCATCCTATGAGTCGGAGCTCCGACTTGCCTGAGGTCTGGTTCGCGGTCCCGGGTGATCCCGAGACCCGCACCGGCGGCTATATCTATGCCAAGCATCTCGCGCGGGCATTGCGCACCCACGGCTGGACCGTGCATCCGGTGAGGCTGCCGGACGGATTTCCGCGCGCCTCCTTGGATGATCTCGCCGAAACCCGCCGCCTCCTCGCGGCTCTGCCCGCGCGCGCATGCACGCTGATCGATGGACTTGCCTTCGGCGCAATGCCCGAAGGCCTGCTGGCCGGCCTGAACCTCGATATCGTTGCCTTGGTGCACCATCCGTTGGCGTTGGAGACCGGTCTTGCGCCGGACCAAGCGGCGGATTTCGCGCGCATTGAACGAAGCGCACTGCGGTTCGCGCGCGCGGTGATCGTCACCAGTCCCCATACCGCTGACGTGCTGGCCGCCGACTACGGCGTCGCGCGCGATCGTATCGCGGTGGCCGTGCCCGGCACCGATCGGCGTTCGCGTGCCAAAGGTACACAGCCGCCGTCCCTGCTCACCGTCGCCACGGTCACACCGCGCAAGGGACATGACGTACTGGTCGCGGCGCTGGCGCGGATCAAAGACCTCGCCTGGACCAGCTGTCTCGCAGGCAGCTTGACCCGGGCACCGGCTTGCGTCGCGGATCTTCGCGCGCGGATCGCGGCCAACGGCATCGCGGACCGGATCACGCTCGCGGGCGAAGTCGCGGATGACGCCCTGGCTCACCTATATCGCGACGCCGATGTATTCGTGCTGCCGTCGCGCTATGAGGGCTACGGCATGGTGTTCGCCGACGCGCTCGCGGCCGGGTTGCCCATCGTTGCCTGCGCCGCCGGCGCGGTGACCGGTACCGTACCCGGGGACGCCGGGGTGTTTGTGCCGGTGGACGATGTCGCCGCGCTCGCCGATGCCTTGCGTGCACTGCTCATCGATCCGAATCGGCGGCGCGGGCTGGCGGACGCGGCGTGGGCCGCCGGCCAGCAGCTTCCAACCTGGGATCGCGGCGCCGAGATCGCCGCGAAGACGTTAGCCGCGTAGATCGCAGTCGGTGAGGATGTCCCCTCCGGGAAGCACGTAGGTCGCGGTCGCCGGGCGGAGCGCATCCGCCAGCGTCGCGATCTCCGGCAGGGCGAGCCCGGGCTTGCCCGAGCCGATGATCATCGGCCCGGTCATGATATGCAGCCGGTCGAGCGCGCCGGCTTCAAGGAATTTCGACAACGTCATGGCGCCGCCTTCCACCAGAAGGCGCGCGAGCCCGGCGGCGCGCAAGACGGCGACCATCGCCGCGGGCGCGAAATCCGCAAGCTCGATCCGCTCGATGCCTGGGGGCGTTTTTGCCGCCGCGCGCGTTAAGACAATGCGGCGCGCGCCGTCATCGGCGAAACACCTTGCGCCGGCGGGCGCGCGACCGTTGGGATCGACGATCACGCGCGCCGGCTGCGCGCCCTTCACACGGCGCACTGTCAGCTGCGGGTCGTCGGCCATGACCGTGCCCACGCCCACAACGACAGCATCCACGAGCGCGCGCAGCCGGTGGAGATGAACCAGCGCGGCCGGGCCGTTGATATAGTGCGAATGGCCCGTAGCGGTGGCAATGCGGCCGTCCAGGGATTGCCCCATTTGGCCGGTCACGAAGGCGCGCCCCATCAGGGGGCCATAGATTCGCCACAGGATATGCGTTGATAGAGCCGCGGACAGCCTTTCACCGCGGGAAGCCGCCAGAACCTCCAGCCATTGCGGAGTCTCCGCTTCCCAGGCCAGAATGGCGTCCATTACACTTTGCTTTCGCGGTTTCGAGGATTCTGTGCCGAACGAGAACGTCAACATTGGGACGCCCGCCGGGGACTTGGCAAGGTGGTTCGGCGAGCCCGGACGTCTCGCGGTGCTGAGGGCCGTCGCCGAATTGCGCAGTTGCCGGCCGGTGAGACTCAGCCATCCCTCACCCGATCCCGCCAACACCGTTTTCGCCGTCGCCGCCGCCGAGATGCTGGGCGGCGCGCGCATCAAGGCCTGGCACGCCGCCAGCATGGGCGCCCTGCGCCTGATCCTGCCAGGCCCGCGCCTCCTCCACCTCGGCATCGATGCGGCGGGGCCGTCGGCCGTGGCTTTCGACGATCTTTCCGCCGCCGAGATCGACGCGTTGATCATGGCGGCCGAACCTGCCTTGCCGCCGCTGGTCCACCGCCCGGCCGAAGCCGTGGAGGTCGCGGCGCTCGAGCTCATGAAGCGCGCCTATCTGCTGCCAGCGGCGGTGATGCTGCCGGTCAGCGAGGATGACGCCGCCATGGTCGAAGTGGATACCGCCGCCATCGCCGATTTCCATGACCAGTCGGCTCGCGACCTGACCATCGCCGCACGCACGCGCGTGCCGTTGGCGGAAGCGGTAAACAGCGAGTTCGTGGTGTTCCGCGGCGGCGACGGCCTCCGCGAACAGCTCGCCATCATCGTCGGCAAGCCCGATCCCTCCGCGCCGGTGCTGACCCGCCTGCACTCCGCATGTTTGACCGGCGATCTGTTCGCCAGTCTCAAATGCGATTGCGGCGACCAGCTGCGCGGCGCGGTGCGCGAGATCGCCAAGGCCGGCGGCGGCGTGCTGCTCTATCTCGACCAGGAAGGCCGCGGCATCGGCCTGGTGAACAAAATGCGCGCCTACGGCTTGCAGGAGCTAGGCCACGACACCGTCGATGCCGACGCTGCGCTCGGTTACGGCCCCGACGAGCGGCGCTATGCGGTCGCGGGCGCCATGCTGGCGCTGCTCGGATTCCGTCGCATCACCCTGATGACCAACAATCCGGGGAAAATCGAGGCGCTGGCGGATTTCGGCGTCAATGTTATGGGCCATCAGCGCCTGATCGGCGCGGTGAACCCCCACAACCACGATTACCTGCAAACCAAGGCCCGCCGCGCCGGGCACTATCTCGACGAGATCACGGAGCTCTGACGCATTTTCCGGCGAAGGGGGCACCGGTTCGCCGAAGAAAACGCGACAAAATTTCAACCAGCGGCATGATCGCTTATGCCGCCGGGCGCCACGCCGCGGCCGCGAGTTCGTGCAGGGTGGCGAGCGCCGCGCGCGCGGCGTGGTTCACCATCGCCTCGCCCAAGGCTACGTCGGCGAGATCGGCGCGGCCGATCCAACCGCCGTCCACGAGATCGCTGGTCATCCAACCCCAATTCACGGGGCCGCTCGGAAAAAGGCTGGGCCCGGGCGGCTTGGGTTCGGCGGCGGCGCCCTTGCCCACCAGCGCCGGCGCGAGATGCAGCATCACCGACGTCTCGATCCACCCGCCGTGAACATCCTCTTTCACGCCGGCAGGGGTCTTCATGCCGTCAGGCAAACCGTAGTCCAGCCAATGGGCGCAGGCCGCGAGCATGCCGAACCGCGTCCGCAGCTTCAGCACGGCGATGGCCGCAGCGGCGATATTGCCGCCGTGACCATTGAACAGAAGAATGCGCTTCACACCGGCGCGGGCGAGGCCCTCACCGATGCTTTCGATCTGGGCGATGAGCATTTCCGGCTCGATCGACACTGTCCCGGCGCGGTCGGCGTGTTCGGCCGAGGCGCCGACCCACAGCGGCGGCAGGCGCAGGATCGGCTCCGCCGACCGATCCAGGTCACGCACGCAATCCAGGATGCCTTCCGCGATCAGCGTGTCGGTCGCGAGCGGCAGATGCGGTCCGTGGGTTTCCAGGGCACCCAACGGCAAAACCGCGACGGCCCTAGGATGCGCGACCTGGACCGGGGGCTGACCGAGGTGTTGGAAGGCGTGGAACATGCTATTCGGGCGTGAAGGCGGAGAGGATGCGGCCGCGCAGGTCTTGCATCGGTGCCACGGGACCATCGGCGGCGGGCGTCATGCCTTCTGCCCAGCCGCCACTCAAGGCCCGCACCAGTTTTTCGTCGCGCGCGATCACATGCACCGGCACTTGGCGGCCCGCGTTCTCGCCGGCGATGAAGCCCATCGGTTGATGATCGCCCATGACGATGACCAAGGTGTTGTCCCGCCCGTAGGTGGTAATGAAGGAGGTCACGGTCCGCAACGTGTACTCCACCGACCGTGCGTAAGCCAGTTCGACGCCGCCCGGCACGCTCCAGACCTCACTGGCGGGTTCCTTGGTGCGGGCGGTCGCGAAAATCGCGCCATCGCCGACCTCGTTCCAGGGCACCAGTTTGGGCAATGGCGCCCAGGGGATATGGCTGGAGATCAACGCGATCTCGGCCATCAGGGGCGGGCGCTCCGGTCTCGCGAATTCGCGTTCGTTAAAGGCGTGCAGGACATATTGGTCGGAGGTGGTCATGTAGCCGAACGGCGGTCCGGCATAGCCCAACTCCGGCGCGGTGTAGATGGCGTCGAAGCCGAAGAAGCGTCCTTCCGGCCACGGTCCGGTGATTTCGGCCATCACGCCCGCGGTGCGCCAGCCGGCGCGTTTGAAATCGGTGACCATGGTTGACCGCTTGCTGCGCACCAATGCCTGATAGCGGGCATCGCTGGTGACCGGCAGCCCCGACATCACCGTGCCATGCGCCAGCCAGCTTTGCCCGCCGAAGGTGGCGGAGGTAAGCCACGCGCTGCGCGCCTGGAAGCCCGCATCCGCCAGGGCGCGCGTGGACTCCGCCAGCGCCGGGCGAACGATCCCGTCATAAGGCGCGCGGTCCAGCGCGCTGCGGCCATAGGCTTCGATGAAGATCACCAGGACATCGACGCCGCGAAGGGAGGCGAGCGTCTGTGGCCGGGACGGCGGCTCCGGCTGCTGCAAGGTGACCTTGAACCGCCGCAAGTCGCGCAGATCCCCGACCAAGGTCTCCGCCTGTTCCCGCATGAGGCCGGTCGTGGCGGCATTGGCCACGGGAACCGGCGGATCGCCGACCGTCACGAGGGTCAAAGCGAGTGTTAGCACCGTGAGCGCGCCCGCCACCGTCCCGCGCGAAGCGCGCGCGGACGCGCTTAACGTTGTCAGCGCCCACCAGGTGGATGCGGCGATGGCGCCGGTCAGAATCGCCGCGCCGGCCGCGGCCGCAGCCGCAACAAGCACGCTGTTCATGGCGAGGGTGCCCAGCGCCACGGGGATCAGCGGCACATCGGTGAGCGGCGCGAACGGGCGGTCAAACCCTTGCAAGGTGCCGATATTCGCGATCTTGACCACCACGGCCACCGTCACCACCACGGCGAGGAAGGGCTTCAACCAGCGCCAGACGCGCGGCGGCAGAATTCCGGCCAGCACAAGCAGCACCACCGGCTCCCACGGCACGTGCGCGAGGCCCAAAAGATCGAATGCCGCGGGTGTGCCCGGCAGCGCGAACAACACATAAAGAATCGCGATAGCAGTGATGACGCGCTTCCCACTCATGATCCGCGCACCTGCGCCAGGATGTCGGCGCCGAAGGAATAGACCAGAAGCGCGAGCGCGAGCGCGGCGGCGATGGCGCTGACTGGCGGCTGGATCGCTGGCGCCAATACGGCACAGAGAACCGTCCCCTGGATCGCCGCGATGATTTTACGACGCCATGCGGGCGCGAGCGGACGGGCAAGCGCGGGCATGACCATCGCGGCCAGCACATAGAGGTAGCGGAGCAGGCCGCTCACGATCACCCAGACGCCGGCTTTCGCCAGCATGAAGGCGATCACCGACAGCACCAGAATCATGAAGGCGTCGGTCTCCATGTCGAAGCGCGCCCCAAACACCGAGGCCGCGCCGGACCGGCGGGCGGCGATGCCGTCCAATCCATCGAGCATGAGCGCGACGGCGGCGCAGCCGGAAAACGTCCAGGCGGCCGCATCGCCGCCGGCATTGCCGCGCCCCAGCTCGATCGCGAAGGCCGCCAGCAGGGCCGCCAGCGCGAGGCGCACCATGGTCAGGGCGTTGGCGAGGCCAAAGTGCTTATGCGGATGGAACAGCGCGGCCTTGCGCGGGATGAAGCAGCCGGCCAGCACAAACACCCCGCCGGCCTCATACGCGAAAGTGGAGCTGAACCCGAACGGCTTTTCCAGCCACGCGGCGGCAAAGGTCAGGAAAAGCGCCACCGCGCCCGCGGAGAAAAACGCCGAAAGCGCCACACGACGCGCGGAGTCGCTCAAGGCCCGCGCCATCGCGCCGTTACCCAAGGTTGCAGGCGGCGCGGCGGGAAACGGCCCGGCGGGCGGATTCCTGCGGCGAACGGCGGCCAATAAATTGCGCGAAGCTGCACAAAATGATGCAATTTCCGAGATGAATCACGGGGTGCGGAGTTTTACACTCCGCCAGCTCCATACGGGAATAGAAATGCGGCCGGTTGTCCAAAGCGTGATCTCGAAAGCCTTGTCGGGCGCGGCAGTGGCGGCCTTGCTCGGCGCCTGCGCCTCCTATCCCCCGCCCAAGATCGACAGCCCGCCCGCCTGGCAGGCCCTGGCCGCACCGCCGGCGCCCGAATTCCAGGCCACGCTGGTCAGCGCCGAAACCCCGCTGCCCGATGCCAAGTGGTGGGCTCAGTTCCAGAGCAGCGAACTCGATGGCCTGATCGCGGAAGCTTTCGCCAACAATCACACCTTGAAGGCGGCGGTCGATCGCGTGCTGCAAGCCGAGGCTTCGGCCAAGATCTCGCGTTCGGCGCTGTTTCCGTCCTTGAGCGGCGGCCTGTCCACGACGCGCAATTATCGCGAGACACCCGGTGGCGGCGGCGCCAGGACCACCAGCTACCAGGGCAACCTTCAGGCATCCTACCAAGTGGACCTGTTCGGCGCGCTGCGCGACAACGCCGGCGCCGCCAATGCGCGGCTGCTCTCCAACATCTACGACCAGCAGACCGTGGCGATCACGCTGGTCTCCAACGTCGTCACCACCTATCTGCAGACTTTGTCGTTCCGCGAACGCCGCGCGCTTGCGGAGAAACGCATCAGGAACGTGCGCGCCATCCTCGAGGTGCTCGAGAACCAGCGCCGTGTCGGCGTGCTGTCCGACCTGGAACTGGCGCAACAGCGCAGCGCGCTCGCCAGCCAGGAAGCCTCGCTGCCGACCTCGCGCCTCAACGAACGTCAGTCGCTGAACGCGCTCGCCGTGCTCCTCGGCCGCACGCCGGAGAACTTCGACATCAAGGCACAGTCGCTCGCCGACGTGAGCGTGCCCAGGATCGGCGCCGGAATCCCCTCCAACCTCTTGGTGCGCCGTCCGGACCTGCGGCGCGCGGAATCCGATCTGAAAGCCGCCAATTTCGACGTCGGGGCTGCGCGCGCGGCGCGTTTCCCGTCCATCAACCTCACCGGCCAAGGCGGCTCCTCCTCGGCCGCGCTCGACACCCTGTTCAGCTCGGGCACGTTCTTCTACAGCGTGGCCGCCTCCGCCGCCGAAACCATCTTCGCCGGCGGCCGCCTGCAAGGGCAGGAGCAACTGGCGCGCGGACGTTACCGCGAAGTGCTGGAGAACTACCGCCAGGCGGTGCTGGCCGCGTTCAGCGACGTGGAGACCGCGCTGACCGCCGTGCGCGAGAACAATCTTTCCTACGATTATATCCGCGAGGCCTATGACCAAGCCGAGACCGCATACCGCCTGGCCGAACTGCGCTACCGCTCGGGCATCGTCGATTTCCAGACCGTGCTGAACGCCCAGAACACGGCATTCCAGGCCGAGGAATCCATGGTGCAATCGGAATTCACCCGCTTCAGCGCGGTGGTCACCCTGGCCCAGGCCCTGGGCGGCGGCTGGGACGGCATGACCCCCGAACCTCCGCCCTTGAGCCGGCTGTCCGATCCTCTTTAGGCCTTCTTGCACATGCGAGGAGCGCGCCCCACATAAGGGCCATCCCGGCGGCTTGCTCCGATTTCCCGGCGCGGCAATCCATGCGATAGTTTCACCGCGCAATGCGTGGGGAGACAGAATGAAGATCAAGCAAATTCTTTGCGGCGCGATCCTGGCGGCCTTTGCTGGCGGCCCGGCTTCTGCGCAAGGCACGGCCGATCCGTCGGCGGCAAACATCCGCGCGCATATGAGCTTTCTGGCCAGCGACCTCCTGCAGGGGCGTGAGGCCGGAACCCCGGGCTACGATATTGCCGCCGCCTATGTCGCGTCGCAGATGGCCCAGTTGGGCTTGATGCCCAGGGGCGACCGTCAAGGCGCCGCGGGCGAAGCCTCTTATTTCCAGCATGTCCCGCTGGTCGCTTACCGCGCCACGGACCAGGGCAGCCTCGCGCTCAAGAATGCCGCGGGAATGGTAACGCCACTGGTGTTCGGCGAGGACTACGTCGTGCGCGGCGAGCCCACCGCAGGACAAACACAGCTGAACGCGCCTTTGGTGTTCGTGGGTTTCGGGATCGTGGCGCCGGAGCACAAGCGCGACGACTACAAAGGCGTGGATGTCCGCGGCAAGATCGCCGTGGCGTTCATCGGCGCGCCAAAGTCCTTTCAGACCGAGGAGCGGGCGTACTACACCGACGCGCGCGGCAAGCGCGCGGCGGCCTTGGCCCACGGCGCGGTGGGCATTCTGTTCGTCAACACGCCGACGCGCGAAAAGCTCGCGCCCTTCGCGAATGCGGCCCGGCAGTACGCCAGCTGGGCCATGACCTGGCGCGGCGCGGATGGCGCGCCGTTCCTGCCTTCTCCCCTGCCGTCCGTGGGAACGATCAGTCTAGCCGGAGCGGCCAAGCTGTTCGCCGGCGCCAAAATTCCCCTCGCCACCGTCATGGCCGCCGCGGAGTCCGAGGCCGGCGCCGTTCCGGCTCTGCCCTTGGCGCAATCGCTGTCCGTCACGCTGCATAGCGAGCTCAAGCCGGTGGAGAGCGAGAACATCGTCGGCGTGATCCCCGGATCGGATCCGGTCCTGAAGGATCAATACGTGGTCCTGTCCGCGCACCTCGACCACATCGGGATCACACCGCCGGTCAACGGCGACTCGATCAACAACGGCGCCATGGACAATGCCTCGGGGACCGCGATCACATTGGAGGTCGCGCGGCTGTTCGCCGCCAGCGGCAAGCCGCCGCGCCGTTCGGTGCTGTTCCTGATCGACACCGCCGAGGAGAAAGGCCTGGTGGGCGCGGACTATTTCGCGCGCAACCCCACGGTGCCCGCCACAGCTATTGCAGCCGACGTCGACCTCGACATGCCGGTGCTGACCTACGACTTCACCGACGTCGTGGCCTTCGGCGCCGACCGGTCCAGCATCGGCCCGGCCGTCCGCAAAGTGGCCGAGGGCATGGGCGTCAGGTTATCGCCCGATCCGATGCCGGACGAAGGGATCTTCACGCGTTCGGACCATTATCGTTTCGTGCAGCAGGGCGTCCCGGCGGTGTTCCTGATGACCGGCTTCGCCAATGGCGGCGAGAAGGCCTTCACGGATTTCATGGCCAACAACTATCACAAGCCGAGCGACGACCTCAGCCAGCCGATCCGCTATGACGTCGGCGCAAAGTTCGCACGTTTGAACTATGCGATCACCCGTGAGCTGGCCGATGCCACGGCGCGGCCCGCTTGGAACAAGGGTGACTTCTTCGGCGATAAGTACGCCAAGCCGCGCTAAACACGCTTTGGAGGCCCCAATGTTCTTCACCAAGACCAGGCTCCCCTCCGCCAAGGACGCCCTGCCCGGCCGCAGCGACGCCATGCCGGTGCCGGACAAGCATTTCGTCAACGGCAACACCATCGTCGCGCCGTTTCCAGACCATCTCGAGACCGCGATGGTCGGCCTGGGCTGCTTCTGGGGCGCGGAACGCCTGTTCTGGAAAATCCCCGGCGTCTATTCGACCCAAGTCGGTTACGCCGCCGGCATTACGCCCAATCCGACCTATAAGGAGGTCTGCACCGGCGGCACCGGACACAACGAAGTGGTGCGCCTGCAGTTCGACCCCAAACAGGTGTCTTACGAATCCCTGCTCAAGACCTTCTGGGAAGCCCACGACCCGACCCAGGGCATGCGCCAGGGCAATGACATCGGCACCCAGTACCGCTCGGGCATTTATGTTTTCAGCCCGGCCCAGCGCACAGCCGCCGAAGCCTCGAAGGCCGCCTACGACAAGGCGCTCAAGGCCAAGGGGTTCGCGCCCATCACCACCGAAATCCTGGACGCGCCGCGGTTCTATTACGCCGAGGAATATCACCAGCAGTATCTCGCCAAGAACCCAGGCGGTTACTGCGGCATCGGCGGCACCAAGGTGACTTGTCCGGCCTTCGCGGGCTAACCCTCCAGCGGCGCACCGTCTGGCTGGCTTTATCTTGCGCCGGCATTAGGATGGCGCACATGCATCAAACATTCCCGCAAGCCGACGATGCCGCGCTGCGCGCTTGCTTTGCGCGCGGCGTGTTCTTCCATGCCGTTGGCGGCAAGCTCACCCATAATGCCGGTTGCCTGGTCGAGGGCCTGACCGCGCTCGGCATCCCCGCCAAGCTGTCTGCGCCGGAGTTCACCTCGCGGCCGGTATCCATGCCGCTGGCCGGCGTCGACACCAAAGCGATGGTTTCCCCGCCCTACGGCGACTTCGGTGCCTATGTGGTGGACATCAGCCACACCAACGCCGCCGTGCCGTTCGAAAGGATCGACACCAGCCGCTTGGTCTATCTCAACCAAAGCGACGTCGCGACGTTCTGCGAGACCCCCGCCACGGCGCCCATGTTCGCCACCCATGAGAGCCGGTTCCTGAGCAAGGGTGGACGCCGCCTGCCGCTGGCGTTCGGCCTCGCCAACAGCCTGTTGGCGGCCACGGAAAAGCGGCCCGCGTTCGCCGCGCGCAAACGAACGGCGCTACGCAATTTCCGCGCCACGCTGAATCAAAGCGTGCGGTCCCTGCTCGATCTCGCCTTCATACCGCACCTCGAAAAATACATGCCGGTGGACCGGCGCATCCTGGGGCCCAGCGCTTATATCGGCGAGATGTTGAACGCCGCGATATGCCTCGCTTACGGCGGTGGGTTCTACAACCCGATCACCGAAAACCCCTGGTTCGCGAAGAACGCGCCCGACCTGATCGCCACCCACACCTTCCCGCACATGCAGGGCTCGGCCTTTGTCCTGCGCTGGGACAGCTGGCGTTTCTGGGAAAGCCTGGCCGCCGGCTGCGTCACCGTCCATCTCGACTTCGAGAAGTACGGCTTCGCCCTGCCGGTGATGCCCAAGGCCTGGGAACACTACGTGCCCCTCGATCTCGACGATCTCAAAGGATCGGTGGAGGCACTCATGGATCGCGCCAAGGACTGGGAGAGTATCGCCGAACAGGGCCGCGCTTGGGCGGTGGAGCACTATGCGCCCGCGCCGACCGCGCGTTACGTGCTCTCTGCCATGTTGGCCGGGATGCCAAGGCCTAAATGAGTATCTTCTGGTATTTTCTCATGGCGCTCGGCTTCCTGATCATGGTCCTGATGTCGGTGCCGGACGATGCGCCGCCGGCCCAGTCTCCGCCTCTTGAGCAAGGAACCGACCGGCCCGCGCCGTAACTCGCCTACTTGATGAGCTTGGAGAGTTCCTTGAATTCGGGTGTGCCGGCCCGATGCAGCCATTCGAACACCGCCATCTCGGTATTGGCGAGCGTGACGCCCGCCGCCGACAGACGATCCGTGGCCGTGCGCACGCTTTCGGGCCGGCGTGAGGTCACGGCATCGGCGATCACCGTCACCGCCAGACCCATGGCCTTGAAGCCCAGCGCGGTCTGGGTCACGCAGACATGGGCTTCGATGCCGCAGATCACCAGTTGATTGCGGCCGGAGCGTGAAATCCCCCCGATATGGTCTGCCATGGCGGGATCCGCCGCGCAGGAGAAATGCATCTTCTCCATCACAACCGCATCGCCCTTGATATTGTCGAGACGCGCGACCGTCGCCCCCAAACCCTTGCGGTATTGCTCGGACACCGTGACCGGAATCCCCAGCCGCTGCGCCGCTTGCATCAGGACCGCGCAACGCTCGACCATGGCGTCGCCCTCATGCATGGCCGGCAACAGCCGGTCCTGCACATCCACCACCAGAAGCTGGGCGCGCGTGCGGTCGAGCAACATGGCTATCTCCTTGTTCCTATCCATACTACCATCGCCGGATGGAAGAACGGTTTCAAGAACAGCCGCCCGGTGGCGTCATGAATCCAAGGCGCGTGATCGTGCTGACCACCATCGGCGTGTTCATCGTGCTGTGCACGGTCGCCACCCTATTCTTCCACGGCATTCCGCCCTGGCCGATGCTGCTGTGGTTCGCGGTGAGCCACGCTTTCTTCTGCGTCGTGACCGCGCGCGTGAAACCCTACCGCGGCCCCTACGTCGAGCCCATGGCCGATCCCACCACGGAAAACTGGCAGCGGTAGATGGCCAAGAAAAAAAGCGACAAACCCGCGCAGGGGGCGGCCAAAGGTTCGGACAAGAAGGCCGAACGGCGCGTGGCGCAATTGCGCGACAAGCTCACCGACGCCATGCAGGATCCGCTCACGCGCGAGCAGATCGTGCGCGCCATCCGCGCCATGATGCAGGAAAAGTAGCGGTTACTCCGCGGCGGCTTCGGCCAGCGTACTCTTGCGGTCGCCGGTGACGTTCTCATAGCGCCGCCCGAGATTGAGCGCGATCCACGCCCAGACCGCGCATACAGCGATCCCAAAGGTCGCCACGCCGGCGATACCCCAGCCCAGCCACGCCAACCCCGCCTGTACCCAGGCCACGGTGAAATCGCCGCCGCGGTAGACCACGGTGTCGATGACGCTCTTGGCTTTGTACTTGCTCTCCTGATCGACGATCGTGAACAGCATTTCGCGCGAGGGCCGCGCCACACCGTATTCGGATACGCGCCGCACCACCTGCGCCACCAGCAGCAAGACCGGCATCAAAGCCACGCCGATGAACCCGCCGATCATCAGCACGGGATTGAGGATCAGCCCCGTGGTCACGCCGAACCGCGCCACCAGCCGCCCGGTGCCGAACATCTGGATGCCGATGGTGAGGACATTGACCACCAGATCCACCATCGCGAATGCCTGGGTGCGCGCCTCGCGGGTGTCGAACAGCCGCGCGATCAGATCCTGCTGCATGAAATAGAGAATGGTCGATACCCAGGTCATCAGCAGCACGAAGCCGGCGATGCCGAGCAGGTAGGGCGAACGCGCCACCAGATCGAAGCCCTTGAAGGAATGCGCCGCGAGGGTGTGGTCGAGGCGCGTGCGCTGGGCGTCATGCCCGGCGATACGCAAACGCTCCTTCTCCTTCACCAGCAGCAGTACGATCCCGATGGTCAGGACAAACCCCGCCGCCGAGATCAGCAGCAGCATATTGGTGCCGACCACCTTCACCAGCAGCGCGGTGATCGCCGGGCCGGCCACCGCCCCGGCACTGCCGCCCGCGGCGACCACCCCGTAGACGCGCTTGGCTTGCGTGCGCGAGAACAGGTCGGCCATGAAGCTCCAGAACACCGAGGTGATGATCATGTTGAACACGCTCACCCAGATATAGAATCCGGCGGCGATCCAGCGCTCGTCGGCGGCGCCCTGGAACAGGAAAATGAACCCGATCAGGGTCAGCACGATAAAGCCGTAGACCCACGGCAGCAGCGTCTGGAGTTTGACGCGATTGGACGCGAAGGCGAACATCGGCACGAAGATCAACGTGCCGATGAAGGTTCCGGTCCAGAGCTGGCTCAGGGAGGCGGGATCGGCGCCATAGCTGGTCGCCATCGCGTCGCGCACCGGGCGCAGGATGTAATAGCTGCCGAGCAGGAAGAAGTAATAGAGGAAGCCCAGGACCACCGCCCGGATCTCATGGGGCTCGACCGCGAAGATCTCCTGATACCAGGGCTTCTTGGCGCTCACGCTCATACGGGATCCCTTGGCCGGCAAATCTAGGCGCTGAACTTACAGGTAATACGGCCCCGGGTACATATGGCCGGGCGCTAAACCTTGCTGTAGATGTTGCCGCATGGTCGATCTTTCCATGATCCGCGCCACCTTGCGCGGCAATTTCGCCCTTTTCACCGCCGCCAATTCTGTCTCGGTCGTCGGCACCTGGGTCCAGCGGGTCGCGGTCGGCTGGCTGACCTGGGATCTGACACATTCGGGAACATGGCTGGGCGCGGTGTCCATGGCCGAGTTCCTGCCCGCGCTGGTGATCGCGCCCCTGACCGGCGTGCTCTCGGACCGCTTCGACCGGCGGCGCATGGCGGTAGCCGGCCAATGCCTGGCCACGGCGCAGGCCTCCGCGTTGGCTCTGCTCAGCATCACCGGCCACATCACCGCCGCGATGGTGTTCGCGCTGCAATTGTTCGCCGGATTTATCCAACCCCTGATCCAGAGCGCGCGCCTGGTGCTGGTGCCGACCCTGGTCCCCAAGGAGAACATGGGCAACGCGGTCGCCATCACCTCCATGACCTTCAACATTGCGCGCATCATCGGCCCGGCGTTCTCGGGACTGCTGATCACCACCATCGGCGCGGGCTACTCGTTCCTGGTGAACGCGGTGAGTTATATCGGCGTGATCGCGGCGCTCATGGCGCTTAAATTGCCGCCGCATGTGCCGCGCACCGACCGCCATCCCTGGGCCGGCATCTGGGACGACCTCGCCGAAGGCTGGCGCTACATCTTCGCCCACCCGACCCTGCACTGGCTGATTCCGTTGATCACCCTTGTCAGTTCGTTGCTGTGGCCGCTCACCGACCTGATGGCCGGCGTCGCCGCCGAAAACTTCGGCAAAGGCGCTGGCGGACTGGCGGTGCTGACCTCGGCGCAAGGCGTAGGCGCGCTGCTTGGCGGGCTCTACCTCGCCAGCCGCAAGCACCACAACGGCCTTCACCGCCTGATGGTGCGGGCAATGGTGGTGAATGGCCTGCTGGTGGCCCTGTTCGCGAGCATGCCGGTGTTCTGGGCGGCGGTTCCGGTGTTGGTGGTCAACGGCATGTTCAGCGTGATGGTGGGCTCGGGCTCGCTGACGGTCACGCAGATCAACTCGGAAGAAGTCATGCGCGGGCGCACCGTGAGTCTCTGGTATCTGGTGACGCGCGTGGGCCCGGCCCTCGGCGGCATGGCGCTGGGCAGTCTCGCCAGCCTCCTGGGATTCCGCACTCCGATCATCGCGGCGGGCGTCCTCGCGGCCGCGGTCGCCACGGTTTTCGTGTTCAAATATGGGGGTTCACCTAAAGTTGACCAGGCGTGAGACGCCAATAGGCGTGTTTCTCGCCGCCTTCCCCCGTGTATACTTATGCTTCGTTTTTCAGGAGTTCCGACGATGGCCTTTCGCAAGACCTTGATTGCCGCGCTCTGTGTCGCGAGCGCCGCCATGGCGGCCGATGCCCCCAAACCCGGGCCCATCAACGCCTGCACCTTGCTCACGGACGCGGAAGTGGCCGCCGCCATCGGCGCCAAGGTGACGCCCGGCAAACGTCAGGACGAAGGCGATGTCGGCGACCGGGCCGGCGCCAAGGGCACCTATTCATCCACCTGCTTCTGGAAAGTCATCAGCGACAAGCCCGATGATCCCAACAAGCCCATGGGCGGGGCCACCTTCGCCATCCTCAACGCCATGCAGTGGCCGGCGGGATCGGGCGAGGCCAAGAAATTCCTGGAAAGCTTCTTCGACGCCGCAAAGAACGGCGTGATCGACCAGACGCCAGTGCAGCTCAAGATTGCCGACGACGCGATCTGGTGGGGCGACGGCGTGGCGGCGCGCAAGGGCGACCGCAGCTTCGGGATCTCGGTGTTCTGGCCCGACAAGAAGCGCGAGGAGCGGCGGACCTTCGAGGAAGCCCTGGCCCGGAAAATCGCGCCGCGGCTGTAGGCGCCGCCGCAGGAAACTCCCTAAACGGTGGGTTTCCCGCGCGACCGGAACGACCGGATACCCCCATGCGAAAGGTGGCGGTCCCGCGCATCGCGCGCGCGGGGCATGCTGTCTTCACGGACGAACGGCCGGAGAGCCGCGGCTCCACACTCCCTGGGCATGCGCGCATACCCATAGCCGTGGCGCATCCCGGGGATTGTTTCTCCAAAATCTCAGACCAGCGCCATCACCAGGCCCATGGCGAGATAGGTCACCACCGTATTGGCGGCGTTGATCAAGGACAGCATCGGCGTCGCGCCGTGAAACCGGTCGCGCAGCAGCTGGTTCGACACCACGAAACCCACCGCCATCAGCAACGAGGTCACCAGCGCATCTTCAATGTTGTTCACCTGCCGCCAGCTGAACACTTCCGAGAGCGCCAGCGCCGAGATGATGCTCATGGCCGCGGCGTTGGTGATCGCCGCCGCCGCGCCCTTCTGCGGCGGGCACGGGTATTCCTTGCCCTGGGCCAGCATCCACGGCTTCAGGAACAGCACCGGCGAATACCACAGCGCGCCAATGATCATGGCGACCACGGTCGCGGCCCCCACGCCCATATAGTCGATTGGCATAATCACGCCTCCCCTTCAGAATTTTCCCGCGACGCCAGCCAGGCGCCGAGGCCGAATAGCGCCCAGCCCGCCATGGCGGACACGCCGCCGAACGGCGCGAATATCACCGGCCCGTTGAAAGACGCCGAATAGAGCGCGCCCGGGAACAAGATCACCGCCGCGGCCATGAACCCGGCCGCGATTCGCAACACACGCTGGCCCATGCCGGGGAGGACGCGCTCCGACACCAGGGTGATCAGCACCAGGGCGAGCGTATGAGTCATCTGGAACGCCGTCGCTTCGCGGAACCAGACCACGGCCTGGTCGCCGGTGGGCGCGATGGCGGCCAGGGCATGGGCCGCCAGGGCCGCGAGCGCCACCGCCAGCAACCCCGAGAGGCCGGCGAAGGCGAACATCCCGGCGGCAAAGCGGCTGAGTTTCATTTTTCCCCCTACCTTGCTTGCAGCAAGATCGCCTCTTCCAGCGCGTGGAAGCCTTCCAGGAACTTCCGCTCGGCCTCGGCCACCGGCAAGGGCGTGAGCTTAACATCTTTGAGCGGGCGCTCCTTGAAATTGAGCACCGTGCGGCACTCGGCGGCCGTGAATCCGGCCAATTGCACGGCCTCGGTGGCCGCCGCGATCTGGTCCGCGCGCTTGATCAAGGCCCGATCGACGGTTGCAAGGACCGGCGTCAAACCAAACCGGATGTGGATTGCCCGGGTCAGGCGCAGTTCCACTTCCTTGAACACATCCCCGACCACCGCCTTCAGCGGCGTGATCAGGTCATGGGTGACGTATTCCGAAGCATCATGGAGCTTGGCGGCCATCAGCAGCTTCGCGGACGCACGGGGTTTCAGGCGCCGGACGATCTCCACCACCAGGTCGGAATGCTGGGCCACGCTCCAGCCGTGCGCCCCCCTGGTCTGGCCGTTCCAGCGGGTATTGCGCGCGAGGCCCAGGGCGATGTCCTGGATTTCGATGTCCAGGGGCGACGGCTCGATCAGGTTCAACCGCCGGCCGGACAGCATCCTTTGCCAGGTCCGGGGCGCAAAAGATGCAAGTGGGGCCGCCAGCCGCTGGGACGGGCCGCTGGCCCGCGCGGCAATAGGTGTCGGTTTCACTTTGGAAATCCTTAAAGGCCGGGTTAATTTCCTGAATGCCAATAATAGCTTAAAGTTTACACCCTAGGATCCCGGGTCAACCCCCGGGAGGTCTGGGGACGGGGATAGCGGATCGACCATGGCTGCGGCGACTTCAGATTACCTGAAGCCCATCAGTTTTCTGGTGGCCGACGACCGTGCCTATATGCGCCGGGTGATCAAGAACATTCTTGAGACCCTGGGCTGTAAGCGCATCGACGAGGCTCACCACGGCGGTGAGGCCCTGTCGATCATGCGCAGCTGGGCGCCGGATATCGTCATCACCGAGTGGCTGTTCGGGCCGATGAGCGGCCTCGAGCTGCTGAAAGCCGTGCGCGCCGAGAAAAGCAATCTGCGCTTCACGCCGATCATCATGATCACGTCCGAGACCCGGCGCGAGAAAGTGATCCTGGCCCGCAACTGCGGCGTCACCGAATACGTCGCCAAGCCGTTCAACGCCAAGAGCCTGATCCTGCGGATTCGTGAAATCATCGAGCGGCCGCGCCCGTTCATTGAAGTGGGCGGCTATTTCGGCCCCGACCGCCGCCGGCGTACCGAGGTCATGTCCGAAGGCGAGGAACGCCGCGGCAAGGGCAGCCCGCGTCCGCCGGTGGACCCCAAGGCCAGCCTCACCCAGGATCAAATCGACCGCCTCGTCGCGGGCGATTCCATCCACGAACACTGACCCTCCATGACCGGCGTTGTGATTGCCCCCGTTGTGATCGTTGGGGGCGGCCAGGCCGGCGCGCAGTGCGCCCTGTCCCTCCGTCAACACGGGTTCACCAATCCGATCACGATCATCGGCGACGAACCGGTGGTGCCTTACGAGCGCCCGCCGCTGTCCAAGGATTTCCTCAAGGGCGTCGCGGTGCGCGACCGGCTGTTCATGCGGCCGGCGGAAATCTACGCGGCGCAGAATATCGCCCTGCGCCTGGGCGAAACCGTGACCGCCATCGACCGGGCATCGCGCGTGGTGCGCCTCGGCCATGGCGAAGCCGTTCCCTATGCCAAGCTTGTCCTCGCCACCGGTGGACGGGTGCGCACCCTGGCGGTTCCCGGCGGCGATCTCGCCGGCATCCACTACTTACGCACCCTCGCCCATGTGGAGGAATACCGCGACCGGCTCACGCCCGGCGCCCGCGTGGTGATGATCGGCGGCGGCTATATCGGTCTTGAAGCCGCCGCGGCCGCCACCGCGCGTGGCTGCAAGGCCACGGTGATCGAAGCCGCCGAACGCGTGCTCGCCCGCGTCACCGCGCCCGAACTGTCGCGCTTCTACGAACAGGTTCACCGTGGCCACGGCGTCGAGATCTACACCAACGAGACCGTCACCGGTTTCGCGAGCGAGGACGGCGTGCTGCAAGTCGAATGCGGAACCGTCCGCCACGCGGCCGACCTGGTGATCGTCGGCATTGGCATCTCGCCCAACGTGGAGCTGGCGCGGGCGGCGGGGCTCGAAGTGAACGACGGCATTGTGGTCGACGACTGCACGCGCACCGCCGACCCGGACATCTACGCGATCGGCGATTGCAGCAATCACCCCGACGCGCTGTACGGCGGCCGGCAGCGCGTCGAATCGGTGCCCAATGCCCTGGGCCAAGGCAAGGCCTGCGCAGCGGCGATCCTGGGCCAGCCCATGCCGTTCACCGATGTGCCGTGGTTCTGGTCAGACCAGTTCGACCTGAAACTCCAGATGAACGGCGTTCCACGCCCAGGCGACCGGGTGGTGATCCGCGGTGACATGGCGGCGCATAAATTCTCGGCCTGTTACTTGCGCAACGGCGTATTGGTCGCCTGCCAGGCGGTGAATTCCGCCAAGGATTTCATACAATCCAAGAAGCTCATCGCCGCCCGCGCCCGGCCCGATCCGGCGCGGCTTGGCGACGCAAATGTCGCACTCAAGGATCTCGAGGCATGAACCTGTTCGCCGCTTTTCAGGCCCGCTTCCCCACAGACCGCGCCGCGCCGTTCATCATCGAGCGCGCACGCACCCATACTTACGGCGACCTGGAGCGGGAAACCGCCGGTATCGCCAACCTGCTCATCGCGCTGAAGGTGAAGACCGGCGACCGGGTAATGGTGCAGGTGGAGAAAACCCCGCAGGCGGTGTTCCTGTATCTCGCCTGCCTCCGCGCCGGCGCGGTGTTCTTGCCGCTCAACACCGCCTACCGCGCCGACGAACTGGAATATTTCCTCGGCGATGCCGAACCCGCGGTGGTGGTCTGCGATCCGGGTGCGGCGGCGCTCATGGACCTGTGCCGCGGCGCGGGTATCGCCAATGTGCTGACTCTGGACGCCAAGGGCGCCGGCAGCCTGACAACCCAGGCCGCCGCGCAATCCGGCGAATTCGACACGGTCGCGGTCCGGACCGCCGACCTCGGCGCGATTCTTTATTCTTCGGGCACCACTGGGCGACCCAAGGGCGTGATGCTCAGTCACGGCGCGCTCGCCGCCAATGCCGCCACACTGCATCGGCTTTGGAAATTCGACGCCAAGGATGTGCTGCTCCATTGCCTGCCGATTTTCCATGTGCACGGGCTGTTCGTTGCCTTGCACACCACCCTGTGGAACGGCACCGGCATGATCTTCCACGCCAAGTATGCGGTGGATGACGTCGTCGCCGACCTGCCGCGCGCGACCGTTTTCATGGGCGTGCCGACATATTATGTGCGCCTGATCCAGCACGCGGCGTTCTCGCCGGAACTCACCCGCACGATCCGGCTGTTCCTGTGCGGCTCGGCGCCGCTGCTGGAGGAGACCTTTGCCACCTTCACGGCCAAGTGCGGCAAACAGATCGTCGAGCGCTACGGCATGACCGAAGCCGGCATGATCACCAGCGCTCATCTCGACAAGCCGCGCCGCGCCGGGACGGTCGGCTGGCCCCTGCCTGATGTGACTTTGCGGATCGCGGGCGAGAACAATGCCGCGGTCGCGAAAGGCGACACGGGCGAGATCCAGATCAAGAGCCCCGCCTTGTTCAGCGGCTATTGGCGCAAGCCCGAGAAGACCGCCGAGGATTTCACCGCCGACGGCTACTTCAAGACCGGCGACCTCGCGCAGATCGAACCGGACGGCATGGTGGCGATCGTCGGCCGCGCCAAGGACATGCTGATTTCGGGCGGATACAACGTCTATCCCAAGGAAATCGAAACCGTCATCGACGGCCTGCCGGGCGTGGTGGAGTCGGCCGTGGTCGGCATGCCGCACCCGGATTTCGGCGAGGCCGGTCTCGCGGTCCTCACCTTGCAGCCGGGCGCCTCGCTCGATCTCGCGGTGGTGCGCGCCGCACTGAAAGATGCGCTGGCGAACTACAAGATCCCCAAGCTGATCCTGTTCGCGGGCACCCTGCCCCGCAACGCCATGGGCAAGGTGCAGAAGAACGTCCTGCGCACCGAATACCGCGCGCAGTGGGACAATTTCCTCGCCGGATGACTACATGAAACCGCCGGCCTGGCGTTGCCACAGGCGGGCATAGACGCCGCTCCGCGCCAGCAACGTGGCGTGGTCGCCGTCTTCCACCACGCGCCCGTCCTCCAGCACCACGATGCGGTCGAGATGCATGATCGTGGACAGCCGGTGGGCGATGGCGATCACCGTGCGGCCTTCCATCAGCTTCAAAAGCCCATCCTGGATCAGGTGCTCGGCTTCGCTGTCCAACGACGATGTCGCCTCGTCCAGGATCAGGATCGGCGCGTTCTTGAGGAAGGCGCGGGCGATGGCGACGCGCTGGCGTTCGCCACCCGAGAGCTTCATGCCTTTCTCGCCGACGATGGACTCGTATCCCTTGGGCCGCCCGACGACGAATTCGTGGCAGTGGGCTTTTTTCGCCGCGTCGATCACCTCGGCCTCGCCGGCTTCGGGACGGCTGTAGCGGATATTGTCGCGCACACTCCGGTGGAACATGTTGGGGTTCTGCGGCACCTCGCCGAAGGCCTCGTGCAGCGAATCCCAGGTGACGTCGGTGATATTCTGGCCATCCACCAGGATTCGCCCCGCACGCAAGGGAAACTGCCGGCGGATGAGCTTCACCAGGGTGCTCTTGCCCGCGCCGGACGCGCCCACCAGGCCGATGCGTTCTCCCGCACGGATCGAGAGCGAGAACCGCGCGAACACCGTCGTGCCGTCGGCGTAGCCAAACGTCATGTCCTCGATGACGATGGCGCCACCCTTCACCTGCAACGGCTTGGCGCCCGGCGCGTCCACCACCTCATGCGGGGTGAGCAGGGTCGCGATGCCGTCGGTGAGCAGGCCGTACTGCTCGAACAGGGCGAACACGTTGTCGCCCAAGGTGCGGATATTGGTCGCGACCAGGATCGAGAGGGTGATGATGGTGGTGAAACCGCCGACCGTCAGCGTGCCGGCGCGGGTGGCGTCGAAGGCATGCCACGCCAGCACGGCCAGGAACACCACGCTCAAGACATGCAGCGTGACGCGCCGGCGCGAGGCGGCGAAACGCAGGCGCACCTGGGCCGCCAGTTCCGCTTCGTTGAACGGCCTCAGTCCGGCCCGTTCGAACTCGGTCTTGGCGAAGCTGCGCACCGACTCCCAATTGGAGACCGAATCCACCAGCCGCGCGACCTGGGCAGCGGCGGCGGCGGCGGAGGCCTTTGAAAACGGCCTGAGCCTGCGGGAGAGAATCGTCGAAACCACGGCGAACGCCACCACGAACACGGCAAAGATCGGCAGCAGGTCCGGCGCCTGGTGGAGAATCATGAAGGTGGTCAGGCTGAACATCACCGAGAGCCGCACCACGTTCGTGCATAGATATTCGACCATGGCCGCCGCCGCCGCCGCCGTGGTGCGGATCTTTTGCGCCAGGGCGCCGCTGGCCTGATCGAGGAAATACCGGGGCGCATGGCCCATCAGGTAGGCGAACAGCGCGTCATGGATGCGCACCCGCATCGCCATCTGGGTGTAGTTGGTGAAGGTGGCGTAGGCATGGGCGGAGAGGTAACCGCCCAGCCAGGTGCCGATCAGGGCCGCGAACCAGCCCACCGGGCCGAGGCCGCCAATGGCGGTCGGCACCCCCGACAACCCGTTCACCAGCTGCCCGAGCACGAAGGTCTGCGAGGTTTCGATGGAGGTGTTGACGGCCAGCAGCAGGACCATCAGCGCCGCATGGCCCTTGAACCCGCGCGCGAGGAAATAGGCGACGAAAGCGAAAGGGCGGGAGGGCATGGAGCTTATGTAGCCGAAAAACAAAAGGCCGGGCGAGAGCCGCCCGGCCTTCCGCCGCCTGAAAAGACGGTGATTACTTCGTGATCTTATTTAGTGATTTGGCCGCGGATCTCGCCGCCCTTGTTGGCGGCGGTGTGGACGTTCACATAGCTCTTGCCCGCGGTGACATCGGCGATCTGGGCGTCGGTGAGCGGCAGTTCGCCCTTGATCGGGCTCTTGAGGCCGCCGGCCATGCCGATGTTGACGATCACGCCGGCATTGGCGCCGGCCTCGGCCGGGCCGTGGATATGGGCGGCGACCGCGTCGCCCGACAGACCTTCGAAGTTCACCGTGAACATGACCTTCTTGCCGGTGGTGTCGACGGTGATTTCGGCGGTGCCTTTGCCCTTGCTGTCATTGGCGGGCACTTCCTGGGCGGAGGTCAGGTTGGCCTTCATCTTGACCATTTCGGCATGGGCGGCGGTGAACGAAAGGCCGGCGGCGAGCAAAGCGCCGGTGGTGACGTGAAGCACCTTCATGACGGTCTCTCCCTGTTATCCTGGATTGGATTGTTGGCGTGTTCGTGCGGGCCTGGCGCGTCTGCGGCGGGGGCTGCCGGCCGCCAAGCCCGGCAAAGATAGACCTGAATCGAGAGCTGTCCAGGCGTTTCGCCCACCGGCGAATGACTGTCTCCAAACCGTCGCGGCGCCCTGTAACAGGCATTGAACACGCGGCCGGGGGACTCGCCCGGCGCGGGTTCTAACGATTTGGGAAACTTAGAGAATCGTCGTTAAAACACGGAAGAGTGGCGCGCCCGAAGAGACTCGAACTCCTAACCTTCTGATCCGTAGTCAGATGCTCTATCCAATTGAGCTACGGGCGCTTTGCGAAACGGCTCTGGAACGAACCGTCGCGGGTCTCGCGGGGGTGCCGTCAAGGACGACCCCGCGAGGCCGCATCACATACTAACATCGCCGCGGGGCTGCAACAAAAACCTATGGAATTTCATGGTTCAGGGTGAGCGAGGTGCGCTTGCCCGCTTGTTCTGGCTACGAGCATTGCTGTACAGTCCGCGGAGGTGTGGGGTGATGCCGAAAATTGGTGCATCCGCAAGCCTTTGGGGGCGCTTTCTGAGAAACGGTTTCGGGCAAGACCGAAGGATCGGTGGGCTGTTTTCAGCACACTGCTTCAATCGGCCCACGGGGAATGTGAGTGTGAGGATGCAGGTACAGGGGTTGTCGCGGGGGCTAGCCCGCGGACGAAATCAAAAATCGGCGCAAGCTTCGGTGTCCCAGGCTTCGATTTCTGGGGCTGGCCTCATGCGGTGTCTGGTGGTCGCCGCCCTTGGCGCCGCCCTGGCGGGGAACCTCGCCTTCGCCGCCGAGGCCCCGGTTCAGGCCACCGCCAACGCCCCGGCCAAGTCGGCTTTCGGCCCCACGGCCGTGGGCCAGAAGGCCGCGCAATTCCGGGCCGACTTCGAGAAGCTCAAGGCCAACACCACCACCCGCAGCGCCCAGCTCGACGCAGTGCGCGAGCAGACCGTGCGCAACGTTAACGCCTACCACACCCTGGTGGGCGGCATCCGTTCGCGCCTGCAGATGGGCTCGACCCCGGGCAACCCGGAACTGCTGGCGCAATGGGCCCAGGCCCAGACCCAGCTGACCCAGATCGACGCCGATATCGCGACTCTCAACACCCTGTCGGCGCAGGTGTCCGGCGATGCCGGCACGTCGTCCTATCTCCTGGAAAACATCCGCGCGGCTTACGGCCTTTCGGGCGCCCTGGAAGAAGACCACCGCAACCTCCGCCTGCTGGAGGACGAGGTCAATCAGAACGCCATCGTCATCGACCGCGCGCTGCAGAACCTCAACGCCGAGATCAACCGCCAGCAGCAGTACGTGACCACCGAGCGCACCTCGCTGGTGCAGCTGGCCGCCGACATCAACGCCGGCCAGTCGTTCCCGGCCAACGCGCGCCGCGCGATCCCGGCCCGCGCTGTCGCCACCGTCAGCACGCAGTCGTTCGCCGACAAGAAGCCGCTGGTGGTGATCAAGTTCGACAAGCCCGACGTGACCTATGAACCGGCCCTGTATCAGGCCCTGAGCCGCGCCCTGGAACGCCGCCCCGACGCGGTGTTCGACCTGGTGGCGGTGTCGCCCGACGGCGGCAACCCGTCGGCCGCGCGCACCGACGCCGACGCCGTATTCGCGTCCATGCCCAACATGGGCCTGCCCGCCGAGCGCGTGGTGATGGCCGCCATGGGCTCCAACAGCGCCAAGACGCCGGAAGTGCATATCTACGTGCACTAGCCCGATATCTTTTGAGAAAGGGCCGTGTCGCAAGACACGGCCCTTTTTTATTTTTGCGGAGAGAGCGGGACGTTGTCGATCAACCGCGCGCGGCCCATGAAGGCGGCGGCGAGGACGCGCCCGGGCTCCTTGCCGCTGGTCAGCGGCGCGAGCGTGTCGGCGTTGCGGGCCTCGACATAATCGACCTGACGGAAGCCGCTTTCCAGCAGCGCCGCCTTGGCGGCCGCGGCGACCGCGGCGATGTCGCCGCCTTCCGCGATGGATTTGGCCGCGGCGCAGAGCGTCGCGTACAGCGCCGGCGCCTTGGCGCGCTCCTCGGGCGTGAGGTAGGCGTTGCGCGACGACAGCGCCAGGCCGTCGGCCTCGCGCACCGTCGGCACGCCGATGATGTCGACCGGGATATTGAGATCCGCCACCAGCCGGCGGATCAGCACCAGCTGCTGATAGTCCTTCTCGCCGAACAGCGCGATGTCCGGCAGGGTTTGCAGAAGCAGCTTCGCCACCACCGTGCTGACGCCGTCGAAATGCCCTGGGCGATGGGCGCCGTCGAGGATTCCTCCGATACCCGTGATCTGGATATTGGTGGAAAAGCCCGCCGGGTACATGACATTCACATCGGGTGCGAACAGCAAATGCACGCCGGCGCTGTTGAGCAGCTCGAAGTCGGCGTTCTCCTGGCGCGGATAGGCGGCGAAGTCCTCGGAAGGCGCGAACTGCTTCGGGTTCACGAACAGCGACGCCACCACGCAGTCGGCCATCTTCTGGGCGCGGTCCATCAGCGTGAGATGGCCCTTGTGCAAAGCGCCCATGGTCGGCACCAGCGCGACCGACTTGCCCTCGCGGCGCCAGGCTTTGACGCGGCGTCGCAGGCTGTCCACGTCGCGGACCGCGATCAGGGTCGAAGTGTTGTTCGCAACCATTTAGCGTTTCTTCGCGCGAGTTTTCTTTTTAGCGGCTTTGGGCGCCGCGCCGTAAACATGTTCCGGTCCCGGGAACCGCCGCGCGCGCACATCGGCGGCGTAAGCGGCGACCGCATCCGAAACCGCGCCACCCAGTTCGGCGTAACGCTTGACGAACTTGGGCGTGAACGCGCCGTAGAGCCCAAGGATATCCTCGGTCACGATTACCTGGCCGTCGCAGGCGCTGGACGCGCCGATGCCGATGGTCGGGATGGAAACGGCACGGGTGATGTCGCGCGCCAGAGATTCCACCGTGCCCTCGATCACCACGCAGAATGCGCCCGCGTTCGCCACCGCCTTGGCATCGGCCATGATGGCGCGCGCTTCATCGGGCGCGCGGCCCTGGACCCGGAAGCCGCCGACCGCGTTCACCGACTGCGGCTTCAGACCGACATGGGCCATCACCGGAATCCCGCGCTGGGTGAGATGTTCGATGGTCTCAGCCATTTCCTGGCCGCCCTCCAGTTTCACCGCCGCGCAGCCGACTTCGCTCATCACCCGCGCCGCCGCCTTGTAGGCATCGACCTTCGAGGCCTGGTAGCTGCCGAACGGCAGGTCCACGACCACGCAGGCCTTGGCGCTGCCGCGCATCACGGCCTGGCCGTGGGCGATGGACATATCGAGCGTCACGCCGAGCGTGGTCGCCATGCCGTAAATCACCATGCCCATGGAATCGCCGACCAGCATCAGATCGACATGCGGGTCCATGAACCCGGCCATCGGCGCGGTATAGGCTGTGACGCAGACGATCGGCGCAGCGCCCTTGCGGCTCGCGATATCGCGCACCGACAAACGCTGCGACATAATTGGTGTGCCTCCCGCACGGGGGGGCGTTCCGCCGGCGCGGCGGGGAGGTTGTGGAGGTGTGCTCATCAACGTGGGCTCATGACTGTGGGCTCAGGAGCGCGAAGTCTTTGTTCCGGAAGTCTTTGTTCCGGCGGGGGGTTTTAGCCTATATCGCCGCCCGCGGTAAGCCGCTTCCCCGCATATCACCATTCATATTTAGCGTGACCGGTAGTGCCACATGATGACGCCTATGGCCGCCACCAGCACCACTACGCCTAGGAGTTCCGAAGTATCCATGAGAGCCGGGTTCATACGGGAAGCCGCACGGCAAAGCACGCCCCTTGCGGCCCGGTATTCTCCAAAACCACATCCCCGCCCTGCACACGCAAGAGTTCGCGGGCAATGGGCAGGCCCAGGCCCGACCCCTCGCTGCGGGTCGAGCCCGCGAACGGCACGAACAGGTTGTTGAGCGCCTTGGGATTCAAACCCGGGCCGTTATCGCCGACACGGACCACGCCATAACGCTCCTCGCGGCGCACGTTGAGGTCGATGCGGGTGGCGCCGGCTTCGGCGGCATTGCGCAGGAGATTCTCGAACGCCCGGTGCAACAACTCGGGGTCTCCTTCGAAGGTGAAATCGGCTGCGTCGCCGAGCACGATCCGCACGCCCGGCAGAGCAGCCTGCAGGCTTTCACGCACTTCCTCCAGGAATGCGCGGACACTCATGTGGCGGGCCTTCACCTGCGGCAGGCCCTCGCGGGCGAAGCGCAAGGTGGACGCCGACAGCGCCACCGCGCGGTCTATGGCGCGCACGATGCCGGCGGTGATGCGGCGCACTTCCGGGTCGTTGACCGAATCCAGCCGGTCGGATTCCAGCATGGCGGTGGCGAGGATATTGCGAAGGTCGTGGGAAATCTTGGTGACGGCGGTGCCAACGCCCGCCAACCGTTCCTTTTGCAGCAGCGCCACGCGCAGTTCCTGCTGCATTTCGGCAAGCGCGCGCTCGGCGACGCCCACTTCATCGTGACGGTCCGAGGGCGTGATCACTTTATGCGGATCCTCGGGCGCGTCGCGGAAACCGATCATCGAGAGCGTCAGGCGCCGGAGCGGCCACACCGCCAGCCACTGCAGGCTGAAGTACACCATCGCGGCGGTGGCGAGCGAGATGAACACCGAAATGAACAGGATACGGCGCGCGTAGGTCCACATCTCCTCGCGCAGCGGCGCTTCGGCGAGCACGACCTCGACCACCACGGCAGGATCGTCGGGACTGACGCCGGTCACCGCCATGGCGTCGTCCGCCGGCTGCAGCATGGTGATGAAGGCATCCAGGATGAAATCCGAGATGGTGTCGTTGCGCAGGTCGTAGATCTCGGGGATGTACGAGGGCATGTGCGGCCCCAAGGTGCGGGGCGGCATGTTGGGGCGAATCGCGGTCATGCCCAGCATCCCGGCCTGGTCCAGGAGGCGGTCGCGCAAGACCGGGTCGACCTGTTCGGGCGAAGCCTCCAGCGCCGTCAGCACCAGATGGGCCGAGGCCAGCTTGGTATTGAGGTAGTCGAGACGGAACCGCGCCATGCTGGGGGCGAACACGCCGATTTCCGCGAGCATGACAAAGGCCACGGTCAGCCACAGCAGCCGGGCGGACAGCTTGGAGGTGAGCGGCATAAGGGGAGCCACCCCCGGCTTTGCCGCGGCTTTCAGGCCGGCCTCAAGGACATGGTCGCTCGCCATGGCGCCACCTTAACGCCCATATGCTGCAATATCATTGAATTGTAAGAGATTTTTGGGCGATTTTCGGGCGAATATCGCCCTCAAGCACCCTCTCTTTCGTTGACTCGGGGTCATGGGGGCCCCTATAAAGCGCCCGCAATCGCACCCCGCCGGCCCGGCCAGCGGGATTTCTTCAATGATTTGACCGGAGTGAGAGTCGTGAAACGGACCTATCAGCCGAGTAAACTGGTTCGCAAGCGCCGTCACGGATTCCGCTCGCGGATGGCCACCGTCGGCGGCCGCAAGGTGCTCGCCAATCGCCGCGCCAAGGGCCGCAAGCGCCTGTCGGCGTAATTGCCAAGGCGGCGCGGCCGCCTTTATGGGGCAGCCCGCCTGATACTGGTGGAGCCCTGCCCTTTGATCCCGGACAATGCTCTTAAGATCGCTCTCCCGCCTGGCCGGCGTTGGCAGGCGCTGGTGCGTCGTGCCGATTTCTTGCGCCTCGCGGCCAGCGGCATGCGCCGCGTCACGCCGGGGTTCATCGTGCAAGCCGCGCCGCGCGGCGATCATCCGACGCCGCCCTTGCGCATCGGCTTCACCGCCAGCCGCAAGGTCGGCAACGCGGTCGCGCGCAACCGCGCCAAGCGCCGGCTGCGCGCGCTGGCGGATCTGGTGATGGCCGACCTTCCCACGGCCCTCGATTACGTACTGGTGGCCCGGCCCGATGCCGTCACGCGCAATTTCGCGCAGATGGCCGGCGAACTGCACCAGGCGCTCAAGAAGCTGACGTCGCATCCCAAGGCGCTTGCTAGATGAAGGGGCGCCTCGTGAAGAACCTGCCCGCCGTTTCGCTGCTGGCGCTGATTCGCGGCTATCAGGTGGCGATCGCGCCGATGATCGGCCCGCGCTGCCGGTTCGCGCCAAGCTGCTCGCACTACACCGCCGAAGCCATCGCCGTGCACGGCGTGCGCGCCGGCCTCTTGCTCGGGGCCCGGCGCATCCTCAAATGTCATCCCTGGGGCGCATCGGGTTTCGATCCCGTACCGGCCACCTACCAGTCCATCACGTACAAGACCGAGTTGAAATGACCCCTGACCGCAATACCGTCATCGCCTTTGCCTTGGCGATCTTCGTCCTTTTGGGCTGGGAATACTACTTCGCGCCCAAGCGCCCCGTGGCGCCGCCCGCGCCGGTGGCCAGCGCGCCCGCGACCA
>JAIBCD010000112.1 GCA_019694335.1 Rhodospirillaceae bacterium
CATTACGCTTTGTGGACGCCCGTGGAGCCGAAGCCGCCGGCGCCGCGGCTGGTGTCGTCCAGCTCGGCTTTCTCCTCCCACATGATCGCGCGCACCGGCGCCACCACCATCTGGGCGATGCGAAGCCCGCGCGTGACGGTGAACGCCTGCTTGCCGTGGTTGATCAGGATCACGCCCACCTCGCCGCGATAGTCGGCGTCGATGGTGCCGGGCGCGTTGAGCACCGTGACCGCGTTCTTGGCGGCGAGGCCCGAACGCGGCCGCACTTGGGCTTCGAAACCCGGCGGCAGGGCGATGGAGAAACCGGTGGGAATGATGGCATGCGCGCCGGGGGCCAGAACAACATCGGCCTCGACGGCGGCGCACAGGTCCATGCCGGCGGCGTGTTCGGTCTGATAGCTGGGCAGCGGCAGATCATGGCCGCTGGCGAGACGTTTGATGGCGACGGCGGTGACGACAGGCACGTTGCGATTTCCTACAGATTGCGTTCGGCGAATTTGGCGATGCGTTCGGCCAGGCGTTCGGCGACCGCCCGCTTTTTCAGGGTGGGCCAGTTCTCCACGCCGTCGGCGGTGACCAGATGCACGGTGTTGCTGTCGCCGCCAAACGCGCCGGAACCGGGCGAGACGTCGTTGGCGACGATCCAGTCGCACTGCTTGGCGGCTCGTTTGGCCTTGGCGTTCTCGATCAGGTTGTCGGTCTCGGCGGCGAAGCCGATCACCAGCGCCGGGCGGTCCTTGCCGGGTGCGGAGAGGGTCGCGAGGATGTCGGGGTTCTCGGCGAGTTTCAGTTCGGGCGGCGCCTTGCCCTTCTTGATCTTTGACACCCCCGCACCTTCGACCTTCCAGTCGGCGACGGCGGCGGCGCAGACCACGATCTCGGCGGGCAGCGCGGCTTGGCAGGCCTTCAGCATCTGCGCGGCGGTCTCGACTTTCTGCACCTGCACGCCATCGGGCACGGGTTCGGCGGTTGGACCGGTGACCAGGGTGACTTTCGCGCCTTGCTCGGCGAGCGCGGCGGCCACGGCATGGCCCTGCTTGCCCGAGGAGCGGTTGGCGATATAGCGCACGGCATCGATGGGCTCGTGGGTCGGGCCGCTGGTGACGATGGCGCGGAAACCCGCCAGCGGCCCCTGCCCCTGGGTCTTCTGGAAGAAGCGCGACAATGCGGCGATGATCTCGGGCACTTCGGACATGCGGCCGTCGCCGACTTCGCCGCAGGCGAGATCGCCGGCGCCGGGGCCGACCACTTTCACTTCGCGGTTCTGGAGGGTGAGCAGATTCGCCTGCGTGGCCGGATGGGTCCACATCATCGCGTTCATGCTGGGCGCGATCATCACCGGCTTGTCGGTGGCGAGCAGCGCGGTGGTGGCGAGGTCGTCCGCCTGGCCCGTCGCCATCTTGGCCATGATGTCGGCGGTGGCGGGCGCCACCAGCAGGATGTCGGCTTCGCGCGACAGGCGGATATGGCCCATCTCGCTTTCGTCGGTGAGCGAGAACAGATCCTGGTAGACCTTGTCGCCCGAGAGTGCCGCGAGCGTCAGCGGCGTCACGAACTGCGCGCCGCCCTTGGTGAGCACGCACCGCACATGGGCGCCGCGTTCCCTCAGGCGCCGGATCAGGTCCGGCACCTTCACCGCGGCGATGCCGCCCGCGACGATCAACAGGATGCGTTTGTTCTCGAGCATGTGTGGGCCCGGAATTTAGCTTAAGTGGTTGGGGCTTATAAGCCCGGTAAGGCCGTTTTAAGCCCTAAATCCTTCTCGATTCTTACCACCCAGCTATGAACGTGGGGCCATTCCCGCAAGTCCAGCCCGGCGTCGTGGGAAAACCGGGTGTAGGCCACCAGGGCGATATCGGCCAGCGTGAGGGTCTCGGCCACGAAATAGGCCCGGGTGGCCAGGTGGTCGTTCATGAGGGTCAGCACGCGCAGGCATTTGGGCCTCAGGGACGGGTCGATCTCGCTGTCGGGCTTCTTCAGGTAGGCCTTGTGGAAGCGCAGGACCGCGATGGCGGTCTCGTGACTGTACTGTTCCCAGAACAGCCACTGAAACATGAGTGCGCGGTCCACGGCGTCGGTGGGGATCAGGCGGCTGCCCTCGGCGAGATAGAGCATGATGGCGTTGGATTGCGCGAGCGGCTGTCCGTCCGCCAGCACCGCCACCGGTACCTGGCCGGCGGGGTTGATCGCCAGGAACTCCGGCGTGCGGGTTTCCTTCTTCATCACGCTGGTTTCGATCCAGCGGAGCGGCTTGCCCAGGAGGTCGGCGACGAATTTCGCCTTGAGGCAATTGCCCGAGATGGAATCGCCGTAGAGGGTGATGGTCATCTGCTTCCCCGTCCTGCCGAGACCGCGAAATCATGAATTGGCCCGGAGGTATGGGCAATGACAGAAGGTATGCGCGGCTAACGCAGCAGGACCACGGCCAACAGCGCAGCAGCCACCACCCAGGGTAGCCACAGCATCACGGGCACTTTGCGCCGGCCTTCGCCGCGCAGGGTCTTGGTGGTGTCGGGATGCAGTTTCAAACCATTCCTCGCGAGGTCGGCGGTGATGCTGTCGACGCGCTCGATGATGCGCGGCAGTTTCTGCACCGTGGCGAGGGCGTCGCGGGTGATGTCGGCGATGCGGCCTTCGGGTCCGAGACGTTTGCGCATCCAGTCTTCGATCAGCGGCCGGGCCAGCTCCCACATGTTCACTTCAGGCGCCAAATTGCGGCCCACGCCTTCGGCCAGCAGCATGCTCTTTTGCAGCAGGAGCAACTGTGGCTGGGTTTCCATTTCGAAATCCTCGGTGATCTGGAAAAGCTGCCCGAGCAATTTGGCGATGGAGATCTCGGAGATGGGTTTGCCCAGGATCGGTTCGGCGATGGTGCGCGCCGCCTGGGCGAATTGTTCGACGGACTTATGCGCGGGCACGAAGCCGGCACGGATGTGGACTTCGGCGACTTTCCTGTAGTCGCGCGTCAAGAAGCCCAGCAGCATCTCGCCCAGGGTCAGACGCGTCTCGTCGTCTACCCGGCCCATGATGCCGAAGTCGAGGGCGACGATCACGCCGCCCTGCGCCACGAACAGATTCCCGGGGTGCATGTCGGCGTGGAAAAAGCCGTCGCGGAACACCATTTTGAAGAACGCTTCGGCGGCGGCCTTCACCACCGCCACCGGATCGGCGCTCATGGCCACCACGGCGGCGCGGTCATTCACCCGCGCGCCCGCCATGCGTTCCAGGCACAGCACGCGCTGCGAGGTCCGATTCCAATCCACGGCGGGCACACGGAAACCTGTGTCACCCGCGAAGTTTTCGGCCAGTTCCTGGGCGCTTGCGGCTTCGAAGCGCAAATCCATTTCCAGGCGCACGGTCTCGGCGAAGGTGCGCACCACCTCGATGGGCTTGAGGCGCTTGAGCCAGGAGACATGGGTTTCGGCCTGCTCCGCCATCCAGGTCAGGAATTCGATGTCGCGGGCGAAGGCGGCTTTGACGTTGGGCCGCAGTACTTTCACCGCAACCTCGCGCCCTTGATTGTCGACCGCGAAATGCACCTGGGCGATGGAGGCCGCAGCCACTGACGTAGGATCGAAGCTCTGGAACAGGGTTTCCAGCGGCGCTTCGAAGTCTTCTTCGATCGTGCGTTTGGCTTCAGTGAATGGGAACGGCGGCAGGCGGTCTTGGAGCCCGGACAGATCGGCGGCGGTCTCCTCGCCCAAGAGATCGGCGCGAGTCGAGAGCGCCTGGCCGAATTTGATGAAGGTGGGGCCGAGGTCGGTGAGCGCCAGGGCCAGCCGTTGGCCGGGCCGCAGTCCCTTGACCACCGACTTGGGCCGCCAGACGCCGCGCGCCAGGCGTGCGAGGGTCACACCGGCGGGATGCAGTTCCAGCAGGAACAGTGCGTCGTGGCGCGCGAGGCTCTTGGCGATCACCAAAAGGCGGGCGAGGTGACGGAAAGCCATTTTAAATGCGCCAGCCCGTGTGGATCGCGGCGATACCGCCGGTGAGGTTCTTGAACGTCACCTGGCGGAAGCCCGCCTCACCCATCAGACCAGTCAGGGCCTTCTGATTGGGGAATTTGCGGATGCTCTCGGCGAGATAGCTATAGGCCTCGCGGTTGCCGGCGATCACGCCGCCCAGCCACGGCAGCACCGAGAAGGAATAGGTGTCGTAAAGTTTTTCCAGCGCCGGCACTGCCACCTGGCTGAACTCCAGGCAGAAGAACCGCCCGCCCGGTTTCAGCACGCGGCGCGCTTCGCGCAGGGCTTTCGGAATGTCGGTCACGTTGCGCAGGCCGAAGGCGATGGTATAGGCATCGAAGCTCATGTCCGGGAACGGCAACGCCTGGGCGTCGCCGCAATTCCAGGTGAGTTCCTGGAGCCAGCCTTTATCCAGGGCCCGGTCACGCCCCACGCTCAGCATCTCGGCATTGATATCGCAGACCGTGACCGGCTTGGCCCGCGCCGCGTCCAGGCCGACGGCATCTATAATGCGGAAGGCGATGTCGCCGGTGCCGCCGGCTACGTCCAGGAAAGCTTCACCGGCCCGGGGCGCCAGCACCTGGATCAGGGCGCGTTTCCACAGGCGGTGGATGCCCCCGCTCATCAGGTCGTTCATCAGGTCGTATTTGGGCGCGACCGCGTCGAACACCCCGCGCACCAGCCCGGCTTTCTCGCCGGCATCCACCGTGCGGAAGCCGAAATGGGTCTGCCCCGAAAGGTCCGAGTCCTCGGTCATGGGCGGGACCATAGTGCAACGGTGCTTTAAAGACTATGTAGGGGAACTGACCCAAAGGAACGCTATGCCGGAACTGCCTGAGGTTGAAACCGTTTGCCGGGGCCTGGCCCCGGTGCTGGAGGGACGGCGGATCGCCCGCCTGACCTTGCGCCGCAAAGACCTGCGCATCCCGTTCCCGAAAGACCTCAAGACGCGCACCGAAGGCCGCAAGGTGGAGCGCATCTTCCGCAAGGCCAAATATATCGTCATGGCCCTGGACAGCGGCGATGCCTTGATCGCCCACCTCGGCATGTCCGGGCGCATGCAGGTCATGAAGGAAGCCGCGCCCTATGAGGTCCACGACCATGTGATCTTCGCCACCGGCGACGGCACCGAGGTGCGCTTCAACGACCCGCGCCGCTTCGGATTGCTCACCATTACCCCGTTCGCCGCTCTCGACAGCCACAAATTATTCAAGCATCTGGGCCCCGATCCGCTCGATGCGGCGTTCACGCCCGAAGCGCTGGCGGCGGCGTTGAAAGGCCGCAAGGCCGCGATCAAGGTGGCCCTCCTGGACCAGCGAATCGTGGTGGGCGTCGGCAATATCTATGCCTCGGAAAGCCTGCACCTCGCCGGCATCTCGCCCAAGCGCAAGGCCGGCTCGGTGGTGGGCGCGCGCGCCGCCGCCCTGGTGCCGGCCATCAAGAAGGTGCTGCGGGACGCCATCGCAGCCGGCGGGTCGTCCTTGCGCGACCACAAACAGCCGTCCGGCGAGCTCGGCTACTTCCAGCACGCCTGGAAGGTCTACGACCGGGAAGGCGAGGCCTGCCGCTGCGGGGCGGAAAAGGCGGTGGTCAAACGCATCGTCCAGGGCGCCCGCTCGACATTTTTCTGCGCCAAATGCCAGAGCTAGGCTAAAGCGGGTTAACACATACCAGGGATGCGGGAAGAACCCGCACTTAGGCCTGTCCTGCGGGCTTTCCGGCCGTTGACGTCCCCAGCGGCATCTCCTATAAGCCCCGCTTCAATTTGATAACCGTTGATCCTATGGCCGTCCGGCCGCCGCGCCGGTCCGCCGAAGCATGAGTGAAAAAGTATGGCGCAGCACAAGTCAGCCAAGAAACGTATCCGCCGCAACGAACGCGCTGCCGGCGTCAACCATGCGCGCTTGAGCCGCATCCGCACCCAGGTGAAGGCGCTCGAAGCCGCCATCGCCTCGGGCGACAAGGCCGCCGCCCAGGCCGCCTTCAAGAAGGTGATGCCGGAGTTGATGCGCGGCGCCGCCAAGGGCGTGGTGCACAAGAAGACGGTGTCGCGCAAGCTGTCGCGCCTCTCGGCCCGCATTAAGGGCATCGCGGCCTAAGGCCTGCGAACGCCGAGTCCACTACAGTCGATCCAAAGCGCCCGCGCCGTTCGCGGGCGCTTTGCTTTTGTGCGCCGCGCATCGCGCCGGGAAATCTTCACGGCGAGATTTTCGCGGAGAAATTTTTGTGCGCGGAAATTTTGCTGCGACGTTCGCAGCGGGCGCGGATATTTTCGGACGAGTCTCCCGAGTCACGCGGACGGAGTCTCGCGGCGCACATCAAATAGCGTTGAATCAGCGGCTTCTAGCGCGGTTCGGCTTCGACTGCGAACGCTCACCGGGAGCCTTCAAGCTGATTTAGTGTCAAGCCATCTTTGCCCTTGTCTCACCGCCCTCTCGGATTAAATTGGCTCTCGCGCTTCACCTCGCGGCCAATCCTTCGAACAAGATTTTCCGCGAAACTCCGAAGCGCACTAACAATCAGGACGAACCCGCGCACACCACGAAAGAGCTGCTGTGATTTGATCAGCTCTCGCGAGAAACCTCTGCATGACCCGCGCGGGAAGCGCGCAAAGCAATGCACGGCGGCGCGAGACGGCAGGTCGCGTGGAAACGGGCGAGAAGAAAGCACCATGTGCGTGGATCGAAATTTTGTTTTCGCAGCGTTGTTTTCGAAGTTTGTTTTCGAACAGTTTTTCGAAGCGGGGGCAGCGCTGAGTTCGGCAACCAAGTGCGACCTTGTGCGTTGAGACTTTGTACGTGAAGTCGGGGGCAGTCATGAGCAAGGCATCGCGCGGGCATCTGCCGGTTCTGAGGGGCGATCTCTAAAACGAGCGGGATTTTACGGGCTGGAACGCCCACCCATCCAAGGATGGGAACGTCGTTCCGGCGTGACGGCGTGTTACGGCCGCGGTCCGTTGTGGGGTGGGCCGTGTTATACGAGGGGAAGAGGCAGCGTGAAGCGAGTTGATGAAGCAGCCGTCAATCAGGCTGAGTGGGATCGGGTCAAGACCCGCCTCAAGCAGGAGTTTGGCGAGTCGGCGTTCAAGAGCTGGGTGATTCCCATCACCGCCACCGCCATGCGCGACGGCGAAGTGGAGCTGTCGGTTCCCACCCGTTTCATGCGCGACTGGATCACCACCCATTACGGCGAGCGGATTCGCACCTTGTGGGCGGGCGAGAATCCGGGCGTGCGCAAGGTCACTCTTAAGGTCGAAGCCGGCCCTACTTCCCATGCGAAGTCCGAAACCGCCACGCCGGTGAACAGCCCGGCCAAGGCGCCGGGCGCCGCCGCCGCCGCCGCCGCCAAGCCGGGCGTGGCCCGTCCGGTCCCGGCCGCCTTCGCGAGCGCGCCCTCCGGATACACAGGGACGGCCGGCAGCGATCTCTCGGCGCCGCTCGACGCGCGCTATGTGTTCGAGAATTTCGTCGTCGGCAAACCCAACGAGTTCGCTTATGCCGCCGCCAAGCGCGTGGCCGAATCCGATCACGTCAGTTTCAATCCGCTGTTCCTGTACGGCGGCGTCGGCTTGGGCAAGACCCACCTGATGCACGCCATCGCCTGGGAAATCCGCACCCGCACGCCGCATCGCAAGGTGGTGTACCTGTCGGCGGAAAAGTTCATGTACAGCTTCGTCAGGGCGCTCCGGAACCAGGACACGGTTTCCTTCAAGGAACAGTTCCGCTCGGTCGACGTGCTGATGATCGACGACGTCCAGTTCATCGCCGGCAAGGACGCCACGCAGGAGGAGTTCTTCCACACCTTCAACGCGCTGGTGGACCAGGGCCGCCAGATCGTGCTGTCGGCCGACAAGTCGCCGTCCAGCCTGGAAGAGATCGGCGACCGCCTGCGCTCCCGCCTCGCCTCCGGCCTGGTGGCCGACCTGCACCCCACCACCTTCGAGCTGCGCCTCGGCATCCTCGACGCCAAGGCCGAACAGCTGGGTGTCCAGGTGCCGCAGCGGGTCAAGGAATTCCTCGCCCATAAGATCAGCTCCAATGTCCGCGAACTGGAAGGGGCGCTCACCCGCCTGGTCGCCCACGCCCAGCTGGTGGGCGGCGCGCTGACCCTGGAAACCACCCAGGATCTGCTCCAGGACTTGCTCCGCGCCCACGACCGGCGCCTGACCATGGAAGAGATCCAGAAGCGGGTGGCAGAGCACTTTAAGATCCGGGTTTCGGACATGAGTTCGGCCCGCCGTTCCCGCGCGGTGGCCCGCCCCCGCCAGGTGGCCATGTACCTCTCCAAGCAGCTGACCTCGCGCTCCCTGCCCGAGATCGGCCGGGCCTTCGGCGGCCGCGACCATACGACCGTGATGCACGCCGTGCGCAAGATCGAGGAACTGGTAAAGCTCGATAGCGCGTTCGCGGAAGATGTCGAACTGCTGACCCGGATGCTGGAGAGCTAAAGCTCTCCAGCCGACCTAGTCTTTTCCCCTCTGGTCGGTCCCCTACCTATTGCTATACTCGCAGCCCCTCCGTGGCACGGGTGGGGTCTATATCCGTGCCATATCAGCGGAATCTCAGCGAAATCGGGCCATGAAACTCATCATCGAACGCGCCGCGCTCCTCAAGTCCCTGGGTCATGTGCAGAGCGTGGTGGAACGCCGTAACACCATCCCGATCCTGTCCAACGTGCGCATCGACGCGGGCAAGGGCAACCTGTCCCTCAACGCCACCGACATGGATATCGAGATCACGGAATCCACCAGCGCCGAAGTCGGCAAGGGCGGCGCCACCACCGCGCCCGCGCATACGCTCTACGACATCGTGCGCAAACTGCCCGACGGCGCCCAGGTCGAGATCAACTCGTCGTCCGACGGCGGGCAGATTTCCCTCGCGGCCGGCCGCTCGCGCTTCAGCCTCGCCTGCCTGCCGGTCGAGGATTTTCCGGCCATGGCCGGCGGCGATTTCTCGCACACCTTCACCATCGGCGCGGCCGACCTGAAGGGCCTGATCGACCGCACCCGTTTCGCCATCTCGACGGAAGAAACCCGCTATTACCTGAACGGTATCTACCTGCATGCCACCAAGAGCGACGGTGTCGCGGTGTTGCGCGCGGTCGCCACCGACGGACATCGTCTGGCGCGGGTCGAACTGCCGCTGCCCAAGGGCGCGGCCGCCATGCCGGGCATCATCGTGCCGCGCAAAGCCGTGCAGGAAGTGCGCAAGCTGATCGAGGAAAGCGAAGGCGACATCACCATTTCGCTGTCCGACGCCAAGATCAAATTCGCCTTCGACAATGTCTCGCTGACCTCGAAGCTGATCGACGGCACCTTCCCGGACTACGAGCGCGTGATCCCGACCGGCAACGACAAGGTGCTGGAAGCCGAACGCCAGGCGCTGTTCGATGCGGTCGACCGCGTCTCGGCGATCAGCTCGGAGAAGTCCCGCTCCATCAAGATGATGTGCGAGAAAGGCCTGATCACCCTCTCGGCCTCCAGCCCCGAAGCTGGCAGCGCCAGCGAAGAGGTGGAAGCACGCTATACCGCCAGCGGAATCGAGATCGGCTTCAATTCGCGTTACCTGCTCGAGATCCTCGGCCAGATCGAGGGCGACGCCGCCCGCTTCACCATGGCGGATGCCGCTTCGCCCACCGTGATCCGCGACGTGGCCGACGGCTCGGCCATGTACGTGCTGATGCCGATGCGGGTGTGACGGCGGCGACGCCTCGCATTGCCGCCGCTGTGCCGCCCCCGGGCGCGAGGCGCGTGGGCGTCACCCGGCTCACGCTTACCGATTTCCGGTCTTACGGCTATCTCAGGCTCGATACCGACATCCGGCCGGTGGTGATCTGCGGGCATAACGGTGCCGGCAAGACCAACCTGCTCGAGGCCCTTTCGTTCCTGGCGCCCGGCCGGGGCCTGCGCGGCGCGCGCCTCTCGGAGATCGGGCGCAATGCCAGCCTGTCCGAAACCCCGGTGTCCTGGGGCGTGGCGGCGCAGCTCGCCGCACCCGATGGGCCGATCGACCTCGGCACCGGTCTCGCCGCCGGCGGCGGCGAACGCCGGACCGTCCGGATCAACGGCCAGCC
>JAIBCD010000113.1 GCA_019694335.1 Rhodospirillaceae bacterium
GGCGGCTACAGCGACGGCCGCGACATCGGCACCGTGTTCAATTACGCCAACCCGAACGGCCCCAAGGCCTTACCGATGTGCGGCGGCGTCGGCGCGCAGTACACGCCGAGCGCCGGCTGGGCCCAGGCGATGGAATACTACCGCGATGTCCTGCACGATCCGTCGGTGGGCGACGCCATTGCCGTGGCGCTGGGCGGCGATGCCTCGGTCGCCACCAACGGCTTCTGGTCGGCGCTGACCATGGCGACCACGCTGAAGCTTCCGATCCTGTTTTATATCGAGGACAACGGTTACGGCATCTCGGTGCCGTCCAGCTTCCAGACCCCCGGCGGCAACATCGCCGCGAACCTCGGCAGCTTCAAGGGCCTCACCATTTTCTCGGGCGACGGCACCGAACCGGCCGAGGCCGCGAAGCTCGCCGGTGAAGCGGTCGCCCATGTGCGCGGCCGCAAGGGGCCGGCGATGCTGCACCTGAAGGTGCCGCGCCTTGCCGGCCACTCGGGCCAGGACACCCAGGCCTATAAGAGCGTCGACTTCATTCAGTCCGAGAAGGACCGCGACCCGCTGCCCAAGCTGAAGGCGTTCATGGCGAAGAATGGCCTGTCCGACCAGGCCTGGAGCGCCTTGGAAGAGGGCACGGTTTCTGAGGTGAAGGCCTCGGTGGAACGCGTGCGGCAGCGCGAGACTCTCCCGGCCGAAGACCTCACCAAGTTCGTCTACTCCGAGCCCAGCAACGACAATCGCGGCTTGCAGCTGGTGGGCGGCCTGCGCCCGCTCGGCCATAGATACGCGCCGTCGAACGAGACGCCCGACCCGCAAGGCCCGCGCATCAACATGGTCACCGCCATCCGCCGCACCCTCGACCACGAATTGGCGGTAAACCCCAAGATGGTTCTGTTCGGCGAGGACATCGGCCCCAAGGGCGGCGTGCATGCCGTCACCATGGGCCTGCAGGACAAGTACGGCACCGCGCGCGTCACCGACACCTCGCTGTCGGAGGAAGGCATCATCGGTCGCGCCGTCGGCATGGCGCTGGCCGGCCTCCTTCCGGTGCCCGAGATCCAGTTCCGCAAATATGCCGACCCGGCGGCCGAGCAACTCAACGACGCCGGCACCATGCGTTGGCGCACCGGCAACCGTTTCGCCCCGCCGATGGTGGTGCGCATGGCCGGCGGCTTCTCCAAGTGCGGCGACCCCTGGCACAGCCAGACCAACGAAGTGCAGTGGGTGCACAATATCGGCTGGCATGTGGCGGTGCCGTCCAACGCGGAGGACGCGGTGGGCCTTTTGCGTGCCGCCTTGCGCGGCAATGATCCGGCGATCTTCTTCGAACATCGCGGCCTGCTCGATCTGGCGTGGTCGCGCCGGCCTTATCCGGGCGACGATTATGTGGTGCCGCTGGGCAAGGCCAAGTTCACCGCCGAAGGCAACGACATTTCCATCGTCACCTGGGGCGCCATGGTGCCGCGTTGCGAGGACGCCCTGAAGGCCTCCGGGTTCACCGGCGACGTCATCGACCTGCGCACCCTGATGCCCTGGGACAAGGACGCGGTGATGCGCTCGGTCAAGAAGACCCACCGTTGCTTGGTGGTGCACGAGGACAACGTCACCGCCGGCTTTGGCGCCGAGATCGTGGCGTTCGTGTCCAAGGAATGCTTCTTCGACCTGGACGCCCCGCCCGACCGCGTGACCATGCCGGACATTCCCAGCCCCTATAACCCGAAGCTGCTCGACGCCGCCGTGCCGAGCGTGGATGCGATTTCCAAAGCGATCGCGGACCTGGTGACGTCGTGAGCCCCCCCAATTCCATGGACATCGTCGTTCCGGTCGATCAGGCCGAAGGCACCAAGTTTTCCCTGCGCAGCTGGCTGAAGCCGGTGGGCGCGCGCGTTGCGCGCGACGAAGCCATCGCCGAAGTGGAAACCGACAAAGTCACCATGGAGATCGTGGCCCCCACCGACGGCGTGATCAGCGCCCAGCTGGTGCAAAAGGGCGCGGAGCTTCAGCCCGGTATGAAGATCGGGGAACTGGGTGATTCCGCCGTTGCGCCCAAGGCCGCGCCGGCGCCGGCCCCCGTGGCCGCGAAGGCCGCCGCACCTAAAATCGACATGCAATCGGCGCGCAATCTGCGGCTCTCGCCGCTGGTACGCCGCTTGCTGGCCCAGAACAATGTGCGTGCCGAGGACGTGCGCGGCACCGGCCGCGACGGCCGCATCACGCCGGCGGACGTGCTCGCGCATGGCACCGGCAGGCCGACCGCGCCGGTTGCGGCGGCATCGCCCGCGCCGGCCCCGCGCCGGACACAGGGCGGTTCGACCATGATCCCGCACACGTCCATGCGCCGCGCCATCGCCGACCACATGGCCCGCAGCGTCACCATCGCGCCGCACGTCACCGCTGTGTTCGAATGCGACTACAGCGCGGTGATCGCCGACCGCAAGAAGTACAAGGCCAAAGGCGGCCTGGTGCCGACCTTCACGGCGTATTTCGTCGCGGCCTGCGTGCAGGCGATCCAGTTGGTGCCCAAGGTCAACAGCCGTTGGCATGACGACGCCATCGAAGTGTTCGACGACATCAACATCGGTGTCGGCGTTTCCCTGGGCGACGGCGGCCTGATCGTGCCGGTGATCCACAAGGCCCAGGATCTTTCGCTTATCGGCATTGCCCAGCGGCTGGAAGACCTGACCGCCAAGGCGCGCAACAATCAGCTCACCGCGGCGGATACCTCCGGCGGTACCTTCACTATTTCCAATCACGGCGTCTCGGGCAGCCTGGTGGCTAGCCCGATCATCATCAACCAGCCCCAGTCAGCGATCCTGGGCGTCGGCAAGATGGAAAAGCGCGTGGTGGTGCGCGAGTTGAACGGGTCGGACGCCATCGTGATCGCGCCGATGGCCTTCGTGTCCCTGACCATCGATCATCGCGTGCTCGACGGCCACCAGACCAACGCTTTCCTGACCAAATGGGTCGAGGTGATGGAGACCTGGAAATAGGGGCATTTTCCGGCGAAGTGGGCGCCGGTTCGCCATGGAAAATGCGACCGATTAAGTAAAACCTAGCGGCCTTTGGTGTCGGCGAGCGTCTTATAGGTGCTCTTCTTCTCGCCGCGTACTGCCGGGACTTCGGTCAACGGTGTGCAGGGCTTCAAGGTCGCCAGCGAGCGGCGCGCGAGTTCCTGGTATTCCGCGGTGCCTCTGGTCTTCCAGGTGATCTCCTGGTCGGTCACCGGCCGGATGATCTTGGCGGGAATGCCCGCCACCAGGGAGCGGGGCGGAATCTCGAACTTGGCCTTCACGAAGCTCTGGGCGGCGACGATGCACTCCTCGCCCACCACCGCACCGTCCATGATCACCGAATTCATGCCCACCAGCGCGTTGCGTTTGACGATGCAGCCGTGCAGGACGGCGCCGTGGCCGATATGGCCGTCTTCCTCCACCACCGCGCTGGCGCCGGGGAAGGAGTGCATGACGCAGTTGTCCTGCAGGTTCGATCCGGGCCTCAGCACGATCCCGCCGAAGTCGCCGCGCAGCGACGCGCCCGGCCCGACATAGCAGCCCGCGCCGACGATCACGTCGCCGATCAGGACGGCGGTCGGGTGCACATAGGCCGTGGGGTCAACGACCGGGACGAAGCCGTCGATTTCGTAGGAGGGCATGGAGAGCTCCGCGACTGCGAAAATAAATGTACCAGGTACAATTTAACGGCCGAAGGCGGCGTTGTCGCCCGCTGCGGCGCACCCGTTAAATTGTACCTGGTACATTTATTTGGGGGCGCGGCCCCTAGGCGTCGTAGTCCAGCTTGACGTCGTCGGTCATGGGGACGGCCTGGCAGGTGAGCACGTAGCCCTGGGCCAGTTCTTCCGCGCTGAGGCCGTAGTTCTGGTTCATCTTCACTTCGCCGCTGACCACTTTCGCGCGGCAGGTGGCGCAGACGCCGGCTTTGCAGGCGAAGGGGGCGGGAGCGCCGGCGGCGCGGGCATTCTCGAGGATGCTGCCCTTCTCGGCGTCGAAGGTGAACTGGCGGCGGCGGCCATCCAGGGTGATCTGTACCTTGCGTCCGGCGGCTTCCTTCTGGAGCGCCTTGGCGGCCTCGACCTGGGCGGTCGACAGCGCGCCGGTGGTGAAGCGCTCGATCAGGATTTTTTCCTTGGCGACGTTGTTGGCGTGCAGGGCTTCTTCCACCGCGCTCATCATCGGGCCGGGCCCGCAGATGAAGAAGGCGTCCACATCGGCGGGCGTCACCAGGGTCTTCAGCACGTCATCGGCTTTGGCGCGGTCGAGGCGGCCGTTGAACAGCTCCACGTCCTCGAATTCGTCTTCCAGGAAGTGATAGACCTCGAGCCGGTCGAGATAGCGGTTCTTGAGGCCCGCCAGTTCCTCCAGGAACATGATCGTCGCGGTCGAGCGGTTGCCGTAGAACAGCGTGAAGGAACTGTTCGGCTCCTCGCGCAGGCCCGACTTGATGATCGAGAGGATCGGCGTGATGCCCGAGCCCCCCGCGAAACAGACATAACGGCGCTTCTTCGCGGCTTCGAATTTCCAGGTGAAGCTGCCGTGCGGCGACATGACGTCGATCACCGCGCCGGCCTGGAGCGCGGTGTTGGCCCAGGTCGAGAACACGCCGCCGGCGACCTGCTTCACCGCGATGCGCAGTTCATTCTCGTGCGGGGCCACGCACACCGAGTAATTGCGGCGCACTTCCTCGTTGTTGATCTGCTGGCGCACGGTCAGGTGCTGGCCGGGGCGGAACACGAAGCGCTCGGCCATCTCCTGCGGCACGTCGAAGCAGATGGAGACCGAATCCGCGGTCTCGCGGCGGATGTTGGTGATCTTGAGGGAGTAAAAACCGCTCATCAGTGACACTTGAAATGATCGAAGGGCTCAGCGCAGCTCAGGCAGCGCCACAACGCTTTGCAGGGCGTGGAGCCGAAGCGGCTGATTTCTTCGGTGTTGAGGGAGCCGCAGCGCGGGCAGGCGGGGGCCTGTCTGGCGCGCAAGGAACCGCTGTGCGGCGGCGGGGCGATGCCATAGGCGCGCAATTTCTCGCGGCCGGCATCGCTGATCCAGTCGGTGGTCCAGGGCGGGGTGAGGGTGGTCTCCACCGCCACGTCGGTGAAATTCGAGGAGTCCAGCGCCCGGCGCACGGAGCTTTTGATCACATCGGTGGCCGGGCAGCCGGTGTAGGTGGGGGTCAGTACCACGGCGGGCGGGGCTTCGCGCACGTCGCGCACGATGCCGAGCTCGACGATCGAGACCACGGGCACTTCCGGGTCGGGCACGTCCGCGAGCACGCTCATGATGCGGTCGCGCCATGTTGTACCCAGCGTGTTGCTCACCAAGTGGCTCCCGGATAGGCGCGGGGCAGGAACTGCATCTCGGCCAGGAGGTGGCCGAGGTGCTCGGAGTGGTGGCCCTGGCGTCCGCCCAGGACGGCGGCGGGGTAGGGCATGAGCGGCAAGGTCGCGGCGTCGAAAGTCTTCTTGAGCGCGGCGTCGAAACCCGCGCGCAGGGACGCGCGCGATGGCCCTATGCCGGCCTTGGCGATGGCGGCGTCGACGTCGTCCACCTGGAACAGCTCGTCCACGAACCGCCACATCCAGGCGAAGCCCGCGATCATGCGGTCGCGGCTTTCCGCGGTGCCATCGCCCAGGCGCACCACCCATTCCGCCGACCAGTCGGCGTGGTAGTCGATTTCCTTGAGCGCCTTGGCGGCGATTTCGGCGATGCGCGGGTCGCCGGACTTGACGAGGCCCTGGAACAGCAGCCGCTGCCAGGTCGAGAAGACGTACTGGCGGGCGATGGTCTGGGCGAAATCGCCGTTGGGCTGCTCGACCAGCAGGCAGTTGCGGAATCGCAGCGCATCGCGATGGAAAGCCAGTTTGTCCGCATCGCGGCCTTTGCCTTCCACCTCGCCGGCATAGCCCAGGAACAAGGCGGCCTGGCCGATAAGGTCCAGGCCGATGTTGGACATCGACAAGTCCACTTCCAGCATGGGGCCGTGGCCGCACCACGCCGACAGGCGTTGCGCCAGGATCAAACTGTCGTCACCCAGCCGCAGCAGGTAATCGAAAAGGGCTGTCTTGATGTCCATGGACTAGAGGTGCTTTACGCTGTCGGGGACGTGATAGAACGTCGGATGCCGGTAGATCTTGGACTCCGCCGGTTCGAACAGCGGCCCGCCCTGGCTGGGGTCGGACGCGACGATCTGCGCTGACGGCACCACCCACAGGCTCACGCCTTCCAAGCGGCGGGTGTAAGTGTCGCGCGCGTGGCGCAACGCGAGTTCCGCGTCGGGTGCCCGCACCGATCCGGCGTGGCGGTGGGACAGCCCGCCCTTGGTGCGGATGAACACTTCCCACAAAGGCCATTCGTTGCTCATGCCCAAAGTCCTCTAAAAATTCCTATTCCGCGGCCTGTTTGGCGGCGTGCTGTTTGGCGGCATGCGCGGCGGCGGCGTCGCGCACCCAGGCGCCTTCGTCCCAGGCCTTCACGCGCGCGGACATGCGTTCCTTGGCGACCGGGCCTTCACCCTTCACCACGTTCCAGAATTCCGACCAGTCGATCTCGCCGAACTCGTAGTGGCCGGTCTTGTCGTTGAACTTGAGCTTCGGGTCGGGAACCGAGAGGCCCAGCGCTTCGGCCTGCGGCACGGTCACATCGACGAAGTGCTGGCGCAGTTCGTCGTTGGTGTCGCGCTTGATACGCCAGCGCATGGATTGGGCGGTGTTGGGGCTCTCGTCATCGGGCGGGCCGAACATCATCAGCGATGGCCACCACCAGCGGTTCAGCGCGTCCTGGGCCATTTCCTTCTGCTCAGGGGTGCCGTTCGCCATCGCCATCATGATCTCGAAGCCCTGGCGCTGGTGGAAGCTCTCCTCCTTGCACACGCGCACCATGGCGCGGGCGTAGGGGCCGTAGGAGGTCCGCTGCAGCGGCACCTGGTTCATGATCGCGGCGCCGTCGACCAGCCAGCCGATGGCGCCGATGTCCGCCCAGGTCAGGGTGGGGTAGTTGAAGATGGTCGAATACTTGGCCTTGCCGGCATGCAGGGCCTCGATCATTTCCTCGCGCGAGGTGCCCAGCGTTTCCGCCGCGGCGTAGAGATAAAGGCCATGGCCGCCTTCGTCCTGCACCTTGGCCAGCAGCACGGCCTTGCGGCGCAAGGACGGCGCGCGGCAGATCCAGTTGCCTTCCGGCAGCATGCCGACGATTTCCGAGTGCGCATGCTGCGAGATCTGGCGCACCAGCGTGCGGCGGTAGGCCGCCGGCATCCAGTCCTTGGGCTCGATGAACTCATCGGCCGCGACGCGCGCCTCGAAGGCGTCGACCAGCTCTTGCGGCTCTTTTTCCGCCTTGGACTCGGCCACCGGTCTGGACGGCTGTTTCTGCAACTCTGTCGTGTACATGCCCTGCTCCCGGCCCCGCTCTCAATTTAAGTTTGGCCACGCGCCGATTATAATAATAAATCGACTAGTCGGTCAATTAATATGCCAACAGGTCAATCGCCAGAGTTTACGGCTATTTATGCCGCTTTTTCCAGCAGCAGTGCGATGCCCTGGCCGACGCCGATACACATTGTGCACAAAGCATAATTTCCGCCCCGGGCGTGCAGTTCCACCGCCGCGGTCTGGGCGAGGCGGGCGCCGGACATGCCGAGCGGGTGACCCAGGGCGATGGCGCCGCCGTTGGGGTTCACGTGACCGGCGTCGTCGGCCACGCCCAGTTGGCGCAGCACCGCGAGGCCCTGGGCCGCGAAGGCCTCGTTCAGTTCGATCACGTCCATCTTGTCGATGGTCAGTTTCTGGCGCGCGAGCAGCTTCCGCACCGCGGGCACCGGGCCGATGCCCATGACGCGCGGCGCGACGCCGGCCGCGGCGGCGCCCTTGATGCGCGCCAGCGGGGTGAGGCCGAATTTCTTCACCATTTCGCCGCTCGCCACCAGGATGGCGCAGGCGCCGTCGTTCACGCCGCTGGCGTTGCCGGCGGTGATGGTGCCGTTGGGGCGCACGATCGGCTTCAGCTTGGCGAGGGATTCGATTGTGGTCGCGCGCGGGTGCTCGTCCTTGTCGACGGTGATGGCTTCGCCCTTGGCCTGCGGAATCACCACCGGCGTGATTTCCTTCGCGAGGCGGCCGTTCTGTTGCGCGGCCAGCGCCTTGGTCTGGCTGCGCAGGGCGAACTTGTCCTGGTCCTCGCGGCTGACCTTGTAGTCGTCGGCCACGTTCTCGGCGGTCTCGGGCATGGAATCGATGCCGTATTTGGCCTTCATCTGCGGGTTGACGAAGCGCCAGCCGATGGTGGTGTCGAAGATCGCGGCGTTGCGGCTGAAGGCCGAGTCCGCCTTGCCCTGCACGAACGGGGCGCGGGTCATGCTTTCCACGCCGCCGGCGACGATCATGTCGGCGTCGCCGGCCTTGATCGCGCGCGCCGCCATGGCCACCGCATCGAGGCCCGAGCCGCACAGGCGGTTGATGGTGGTGCCGGGCACCTGCTCGCTCATGCCGGCGAGCAGCGCGGACATGCGTGCGACGTTGCGATTGTCCTCGCCGGCCTGGTTGGCGCAGCCCATGATCACGTCATCCACCAGCGCCCAATCCACTTTGGGCGACCGGCCCATCAACGCCTTGATCGCGTGCGCGAGAAGGTCGTCCGGGCGCACCTGGGCCAGCGCTCCGGCGTAACGGCCGATGGGCGTGCGAATGGCGTCACAGAGGAAAACATCGGTCATTTTCTGATCCTTATTTAGATAACGGTCCCGGGCAGGGCGCGCGATAAACCCTGGAATTCAGCGATCGTGCGGCCGTCCTCGCCGAACACTTTCACGGCATAGACGCCGCTGCGGCCGCGCAGCGAGGATTCCTTCGCCTCGGCCACCACGCGCTCGCCCTTTTTCCCGGGGTCGAGGAATACGATGGTCGCGCTCTGCGCCACCGTCGGCACGTTGCGCGCGTTGCAGGCGTAGGCGAAGGCGGTGTCGGCGAGGGAAAACAGCATCCCGCCGTGGGCGATGCCGTGGCCGTTGAGCATGTCGGCGCGCAAGGTCATGGCGATGCGGGCGTAGCCCTCGTCGATGTCCTCGATCTCCACGCCCCAGGCGGGGCCGGTGCCCTCGCGTGACAGCATGGTTTCGGCGATGTGGCGGGCGCGTTCTTTGGGGGTCATGACTGCATTTTCACGCTATTTTGGCGCAGTAACTAGCGCATAAAGTAGGTCTTGCCAAGAATTCGTTGACCGGTCATTCTGTTAATTCTTCACTCCCAAAATTTGCGCGCCTTCGGCGCTACGGAGCTTTCTTGTGGCTGAAACGATTATTTACGAAGTCGTTGACGGTGTCGCGCGCCTGACCCTGAACCGTCCCGACCGCCTCAACAGTTTCACCGTCGTCATGCACGAAGAGGTGGCGGCGGCGCTCAAGGACGCGGAATCCAATGACGCGGTGCGCGTTCTGGTGCTCACCGGCGCGGGGCGCGGCTTCTGCGCCGGGCAGGATCTCGCCGACCGCGCGGTGAAACCCGGCGGCGAAGCGGTCGACCTCGGCGCCTCGGTGGACAAATACTGGGCCCCGCTGGTCCGGCGCATCACCGGTTTGCATAAGCCGGTGATCAGCGCGGTCAACGGCGTGGCCGCCGGCGCCGGCGCCAATGTGGCGCTGGCCGGCGATATCGTCATCGCCGCGCGGAGCGCCAAGTTCATTCAGTCGTTCGCGAATATCGGCCTGATCCCGGACTCGGGCGGCACCTGGGTGCTGCCGCGCCTCGTCGGCCAGGCGCGCGCGCTGGGCCTCGCGCTCACCGGCGAGCCCTTGCCGGCCGAGCAGGCGGAAGCCTGGGGCCTGATCTGGAAGTGCGTGGATGACGACAAGCTGCCGGACGAAGTGAACGCGCTCGCGGCCAAGTTCGCGAAAGGGCCGACCCGCGGCCTCGCCGCCACCAAGGCGCTGACCCGGGGATCCTGGCAGCACAGCCTCGACGCTGAACTGAATATCGAGCGCGATACGATGCGCGAGCTGGGCTACAGCGCCGA
>JAIBCD010000114.1 GCA_019694335.1 Rhodospirillaceae bacterium
CTTGGCGTCGGCGGCCGGAGCGGCACCCGCTGCGGGCGCGGCCGCGCCAGCGGCCGGCGCGGCCGCGGCATCGCCTTCCGCGGCGGTGGCGGCGGCAGTGGTGGCGGCTTCTTCTTCCGCGGTCATCACCGTCGGCGGCGCGATCGTGCAGATGGTGAAGTTACGCGCGATGGTCGGCTTGATCCCCTTGGGCAGGGTGATCGCGTTGATGTGCACCGAGTCACCGATTTCCAGGCCCGTCAGGTCCACGTCGATGTGGTCGGGCAGGTCGTCGGCGAGGCCGCGCACTTCCACGTCGTGGCGCACGATGTTGAGCACGCCGCCCACCTTGATGCCGGGCGAGGCGCCTTCGTTGTGGAAGCGCACCGGGATCGGCACGCGGACCAGGGTGTCCTTCTCGATGCGGCGGAAATCGGCATGGAGGGGCTGGTCGCTGACGGGGTCGAGCTGCACGTCCATGGCCATGGTGCGCTGCTTCTTGCCGCCGATCTCGACTTCGAAAATGTTGGTCTTGAACGCAGGATCGTGCATCAGGCTGACGAGGATCTTGGGTTCGAGGGCGATCAGCGTGGCTTCTTGGTTGCCGCCATAGATCACGCCCGGGACGAGTCCCCCGCGACGTGTGGCCCGAGCTGCCCCCTTACCTGCCCGATCGCGCCCCTGTACCTGCAAACTGCTGGTCTTAGGCATCGGTTTTCTCCTTTAGGATCAAATCCATAGGCCATACATTGGCCGATGGGGCGACGCCCGCCTCCAGGGGTGCGGGGTGCGCCTGCTTTTCCGGGGGGGTACCCCCACGGAAGGCGGTCATGTACACGGTTCGACCCTGATGTTCAAGGTACGGGTCTGGCAGGGTAAAGCAGGCTGAAATGACCCCCGGAATAGCGGTTTTCGACCTCGACCGGACCGTTACCCGGGCCGCGACCTTTACCCCCTTCCTGTTCCATTGCGCGGGCGCCCTGGGACGGTCCCGGGCCGGCATGGTCCTGGCCGCGCTGCCGGTCCTGACGGGCTACGGGCTCGGCCTCAAGACCCGGGGCGAGGCCAAGGCCGGGATGCTGGCGTGCTCCATCGCCGGGCAGGAGCGGGCCGCGGTCGCGCGCTGGGCCCGGGACTTCGCCGGAGGCTGGCTGACGGCCCGGGTGCGTCCCGGCGCCCGCGCGGCGATTGCCCGCCACCGGGCGGCGGGCGACAGGCTGGTGATGGCCACCGCGGCCTTCGATTTCCACGCCCGGCCGTTCGCCGAGGCCCTGGGATTCGATCACCTGATCGCCACGGCTTCGGTCTGGGACCAGGCCCAGGGGCGGGACGTGCTGCGGCCGGCCCTGGGCGGCGACAACTGCCACGGCGCGGCCAAGCTGGCGGCCGTGCGTGCCTACGCCGGCCAGGCGCGCGTCGCGGCGGCCTACTCCGACCATCACTCCGATTATGAATTGCTGCGCTGGGCGGATAAGGGGGTCGCGGTCAATCCCACAGGCCGCTTGCGTGCGCTGTCGCGTGCGCACGGCCTCGGGGTTGAAGACTGGAACTGATCCCTATTTCAGCCCGACCTTGTCGCCGAAAGTCTTGAGGCCCTCGTCGATCGTGCCGAACCCGCGCGAAGTCAGGCGGTCGACGACGAAGTACGCCACGCGCGGCACGGTTTGCTTGCGCACGTTGCCGCAGCGCGGCTCCTGCGCCGGGGTTTCCTGGCGCACGGCGATGATCCCCACGCAATCGTTGCACTTCTCCCACTGGAACAGGTTGGAGAACGGGAACTTGGACTCCGGATTGACTGCGGCGATGGCGTGATTGAGACGTGGCCGGTCGCCACGCGTGCTCAAGGCTTCGCGCGCCGAAAGACCCTTTTCGATATCGGTGCAGAAATCCTCGATGAAACTGTTGAGCGCGGATACTTCCACGTCGAGTTCCATGAAGGCCGAGCCCATGCGCTCGTTGAAATACTTCGTGGCGTCCACAGCATCGGTGAACGATCGGCGTTCGCCCGTGGTGACGACGTAGTACGCCGGGCCCATCGGCGTGATGTAGCGCACCATGCAGGGGTTGAGCACGATGCGCGATGTCTCGCCGCAATGCAGCCGCGAGAATTCCGCCACCGTCATTTCGCTCGGCACCTTGCCGTTCTCGAGCGCCACGATGAAGTCGTCGGGATAGCCGGGCGGGTAAACGAAATCCCGCAGGCGGCTCATGTCGGCCTGGTTTTCCTTGGGCGAGAACGGCCGGGTGCTCTCCGGTTCCGCCGCCAGAACACCGGTACAGATCGTCACCGCCAGAAGAAACACCGCCAGAACCGCGCGCGCCATTGAGGTCTCCGCTGTTGCCTGACCCGTTTATTGGTCTGTCGCGTGCCTGGGCAGCCCGCGCGCGAAGCGCGCTATCGTCCAAACAGCCGGCCTCCGGCCGGCGGGCGATTCCCGCTTTTCCCGGACACGCTCCGGGGAATCAAAGCGCAAAATCGCGCGGTGGTCGATGGCTAAATGGCGCTGCTTACTCGAACAGGCTGGAAACCGAGGCTTCCAGGCTGATGCGCTTGATGGCTTCGGCCATCAGGGGGGCGATCGACAACTGGCGGATGTTATCTGCCAGGCGGACCGCCTCGGTGGCCTGGATGCTGTCGGTGATCACCAGTTCCTTGAGGGGCGAGGAACTGACCCGGCCCACCGCGCCGCCCGACAGCACGCCGTGGGTGACATAGGCCGAGACCGATTTCGCGCCGGCATCCACCAGGGCGCGGGCGGCATTACACAGGGTGCCGGCCGAATCGACGATGTCGTCCACCAGGATGCAGGTGCGGCCGTCCACTTCGCCGATGATGTTCATGACTTCCGACACGCCCGCCTTCTCGCGGCGCTTGTCGATGATCGCGAGGTCGGCGTGGATACGCTTGGCGACCGCGCGGGCGCGCACCACGCCGCCCACGTCCGGCGACACGATCACCAGTTCCTCGCCCTTGAACTTGGCCGAGATGTCCTGGGTGAACACCGGCGCCGAATAGAGGTTGTCGAGCGGGATATCGAAGAAGCCCTGGATCTGGCCGGAGTGCAGGTCGAGCGACAGCACGCGGCCCGCGCCGGCGTTGGTCAGCAGGTTGGCCACCAGCTTGGCGGTGATCGGCGTGCGGCCGCCGGTTTTGCGGTCCTGCCGGGCGTAGCCGTAATAGGGGATCACCACGGTCACGCGCCGCGCCGAGGCCCGGCGCAGGGCGTCGAGGGTGATCAGCAGTTCCATCAGGTTGTCGTTGGCGGGGTAGGAGGTCGACTGGATCACGAACACGTCTTCGCCGCGCACGTTCTCGTGGATCTCCACGAAGATCTCCATGTCGGAGAAGCGCTTGATGCTGGCGTTGGTGAGGGGCAGATGGAGGCACGCGCCGATGGCCTCGGCCACAGGTTTGTTGCTGTTACCCGCCAGGATTTTCATGGCACCGAAAGTGTTTGAGTTGAGTGACCCCGCGCCGCTGCCACGCAAGATGTAGCAGAGCCGCCCGAGCGCACCCTTCCTCAGGCGCGCGGAACCTATCAATCCGCCCGGGGGCTGTAAACAGCCCCTCTTTTTTTATTTGGCGCCGGTCCTCCGAGCGCCTGCGAACAGGAGACGTTGCCTAAATCCGGAGCGCGGATTCTAGGGCGTAACCGGTGCGGTTCCCAGCAAGGCCACCAGATCGGGCGCCGCGGCGGTGGCGATGGCGAAAGCCGTGGGGCCCCAGGAGCCATCCAACGCGCCGGTGGGGATGGTGTTGTCGAGTCTGACCGTGCCCAGGTCTTTGCCGTCCCGGCCGATGGCATGCCATACGATCGCGACCTTCTGCTGGTCGCCGGGCGCCGCTTCGCTGGTCATGGTCGCGCGCAAGGTAACCTCGGGATTGGAATCGTCCCGGGCCACGCCGCGCTCGAACATCACTTGAATGAGCGCGAGCCGCAGCGACTCGCGCCCATCGCCGGGCGCGCCCTCGACCGGCGCGATGGAGATTCGCGGCAGGCGCGCGCGCGCGGCGGCGACCGGAGCCGGCCCGTCGCCGCCCACCAGTCCGGCGATCGCCGCGCCGGCGGCGCCGGCCAGTTGGGTCGCGATGTCCCCGACGCCGGCCGCGTCCTCGCGCCAGGCGCTCGCCGGGACCGCGATGTTCTGGCGGTATTCGCCGGCCGGGCCGCGGCGCGACCGCAAGCTCCACACCACGGTCGCGGTGACTCCGGCGGGCGACGCGACCACGTTCTGGGTGTCTCCCGACAGCGTGAAACCCAGGCCGGCGTTGGTGTCGACCGCTTCGGCGGGGATGTCGAGGGCCTGCAAACGGGTCGCGAGGGCCCTGGCGATTTCCCGGTTCAAAGGCGCCGGCGCCCCGGTGACCGGCAGGATCGCGATGCCCACGGCGCTCGGCACGTCCAGCAAGGGATTATCGGTGGTGGCGCGGGGCGCGTCGCGGAACGGCTGCGGCACCATGCCGCAGGCGGCGAGCACGAACGCCAGAATCGCAACGGCGGCGGATTTAAACAAGCCCGATCACCGAGATCTGCCGGCCGTAGTCGGGTTCCTTGCGCAAGGTGGTGCGGCGGTAGCTGAAGTAGGTGTCTTCCTCGGCGCAGGTGTCACGCCCCGACAACACCACCGTGCCGACATTCGCCGCGCGCAAGGCGTCGCCCACGAAGCCCGCGAGGTCGAAATCGCGATGGCCGCTGGGCTTGGGGTTGGCGAAATAGCGGGTGAAGTTCCGGTCGCGTTCGACGAAGCGCGCGACGAATTCCGGTCCCACTTCGTAGGACGTCTGGCCGATGCAAGGGCCCACCGCCGCGGCGATGTCCGCCCGCTGTGCGCCCAGCGCGGTCATGGCGGCGACGGTGGCCTCGATCACGCCGTCGAAGGCGCCGCGCCAGCCGGCATGGGCCGCGCCGATCACGCCGGCGTGCGCGTCGGCGAACAGGATTGGCGCGCAATCGGCGGTCAGGATGCCGAGTCCGACGCCGCGAACGTTGGTGACCATTGCGTCGGCGACCGGCGCGGCCTCGGCGGGCCAGGGCGCGGTGACCCGTTCGACCTTGGGCGTGTGGCGCTGAAGCACGGTGACGAACCCGGGCAAGCCCAAGCGCGCCGCGCAGGCGGCGCGGTTGGCGGCCACGGTCTCGCGGTCGTCGCCGGAACCGAAGCCGAAGTTGTTGCTGGTGTAGATGCCGTGCGAGCGCCCGCCGGCGCGGCCGAAGAAGCCGTGGCGCACGCCGGACAGGCGCAACGCGGAAATCTCAAGGGCGGCGGGCAGGGTGTCGGTGAGGTTCACGCGGCGTCCTTATGGATCGAAACCTTCGAGGGCCGTCAGGGACGGATGGGCGAGGGCCATGACTTTGAACAAACTGCCCATGGCGCGGGCGTCGGTCAATCGCCGCACGCCTGTAAGGATGGTGTCGCGGGTCGCCTCGGGCTTGCCGCGGGCGAGTTTCTCGGCGCGGACTTCGATCCCCAAGCGCCGCAGCCAGGTTCCCTGCTCAAGGGGCCCGAACACCCTGGCGCCCGCCCGCCCGGCCGTCGCCGCGACCGCCGCGAAATTGACATGGGCGGTCAGGTCGCGGGTGCCGGGCGCCTTGAGCGCGTCGGCGGTGGCGTGGCGGCGCACGGCCTGCACGGCATCGCCATGACCCGCGGCATAGCCGTAGTCGATCAGCAGAGCGGCGCCGCCGTCACGCTGCAAGCGCGCGGCGATATCTTTCACCACGCCGTCAACAGCGGGGGAGTCCTCATAGATGGCGCCGGCCGCCGCCGATGCGGGGATGGCGCGGTCCGTGGGCACGAGGACGATGCGAAAGGCATCGCCGTCCTCCGCGACCCGGCGCTCGTTCCAGCGGCCGGTGAATTCCCATTGGCGGATGGGCAGGGCATCCAGGAATTCATTGGCGAGGAAGATGGCCGGGCCCGCCGGCACGCTCGCCAGGCTGTCGTGCCAGCGGATGTCGCGGCCGGTGAGGGTGCGCCGCTGGCGGTGCCTGAGGCCGGGCGAACGTTCGACCAGATGCAGCCCGGCCGCCGCGCCGAAACCGGGCATCAGCACGGCGGCGCGCAAGGCGTCGGCCATCAGCGTTCCGCGCCCGGGGCCCAGTTCCACGAGATTGAAGGACGCCGGCGCGCCGAGGCTCTGCCATGTGATCGCCGCCCACAGCCCGATAAGTTCGCCAAAGCACTGGGAAATCTCGGGCGCGGTGATGAAATCCCCGGCCGCGCCTATGACGTCACCCGTGGCGTAATAGGCGTTGTTGGCGGCTTCCATGAAAACGTCGAGCCCGATGGGCCCTTCCGCCGCAATCCGCTCCCGCAACGCCGCTTCGACTGCGTTGACCATCACACCGCGGGCGCGCGCCGCGCCCGCCAGATGCAGAAGGCGCCGAAGGCGATCATCGGCAGGGACAGGAGCTGCCCCATGGTGAAGCCGCCGACCAGGAAGCCGAGGAAGGCGTCGGGCTCGCGGAAGAATTCGCCAAAACAGCGGAACACGCCGTAACCGATCCAGAAGATGCCGGTGAGGGTGCCGGGACGGCGGCGCAAGGACTCAACGCGCCAGCAGGCGAACAGGATCAGGAATAGCGCGAGGCCTTCGAGTCCGGCCTGATAGAGCTGGCTGGGATGGCGCGGAACGTCGCCGGCGCCGGGAAAAATCATCGCCCACGGCACATCCGGTGCAACCCGGCCCCACAGCTCGCCGTTAATGAAATTCGCGATCCGTCCAAGACCGAGGCCGAGCGGCGCCGCGCAGCCGATACAGTCGGCCAGGTACCATTTGTTGATCTCTGCGTGACGGGCATAGAGCAGGATCGCCGCGGTGACGCCGAGCAGCCCGCCGTGGAAGGACATGCCGCCCTCCCAGGTCTTGAAGATCTCCACCGGGTGCTCGGCGTAGTAGGCGGCCTTGTAGAACAGCACGTAACCCAGCCGCCCGCCCAGCACGACGCCGCCCAAGGCCCACAGCATGAAGTCGTCGATCTGCTCCGGCGTCATCAGGGCCGGCGGCCGCTTCACCAGCCAGCGCATGTACCACAGGCCGCCGAACAAGCCGGCGATATAGGCGAGCGCATACCATCTGACCGCAAATGGCCCGACGGAGAAGATGATGGGATCGATCTGGGGAAAGAGCAGGGCCGACATGGTCGGAGGAGCCTCAGCGGTAAGGGTCAGGCTGCGAGAGATAACGCGCGACGGTGATGGCGACGCCGTCCTCGAGCGCGGTGAACGGTTTGAGGTAACCCGCGGTGCGCAGGCGGGTCATCCGCGCTTCGGTAAAATACTGGTACTGCTGGCGGATGTCTTGGGGTGTATCGCGAAAGGTGACATTCAGCGGCTGTCCCGCCGCGTGATACACGGCGCCGGCGAGGTCGAGGAAGGTGCGGGCGAGGCCGGTGCCGAGGTTGAAGATGGCGGACGTCCGGCTTTCGAACATCAGCCACAGCATCGCGTCGCAGCAGTCCTCCACAAAAATGAAATCCCGCTTCTGTTCGCCGTCGCCGTAATGCGGATTGTGGGACCGGAACAAGGTGTAGGCCTCGCCCCGCGCGGCGACCGGATAGACCTGCGGCACCAGACTGGCCTGGCTGCCTTTGTGGAACTCGTTGGGTCCGTAGACATTGAAGAACTTGAGGCCCGCCCAGCGCGGCGGATGCGAATCGCGCGGCTGCTGCGCTACCCATAGGTCGAAGGCGTGTTTGCTGGCGCCGTAGGGGTTGAGCGGCTTGAGGCGCGCGAGCGCCTCGAGGGTGCAGTTGTCATCAAAACCATCCTCACCGTTGCCGTAGGTCGCGGCGGACGAAGCGTAGACGAACGGCACGCCTGCGCGCGCGCACCAGGTCCATAACGCGCGGCTGAGCCGGACGTTCACTTCCTCCAGCAGCTCGAGGTCGCGTTCGGTGGTCGAGGTGATGGCGCCCAGGTGGAAAAGCCCGCGGATCTTTCCCGCGTTCTCGTTCAGGAAGGCGAGGCACTGCTCCGGTGCGACGATCGCGGCGATGTCGCGCTTGGCGAGGTTGCGCTGCTTGTGCGGGCTGTCGCAGCGGTCGATCACCGCCAACGGCCCGAGGCCGCGTGTCTCCATCACGGCCAGGAGATTCGATCCGATGAACCCGGCGCCGCCGGTAACGACGTACATCGCTAAGAGTTTTCCACAGAATTCGTGTCGTTGCGCACTCTACACGGCTTGTTTTCACGCGTCCCGGACTTAGGATGACGGTCATGCAAAGCCAGAACCGCATCTTCGACGACATCGCCCGGGTGGCCGGCGGCGCACTCGGCGCGCTCACGAGCCTCAAGGACGAGATCGAGGCCATGATCCGCGACCGCATGGAGCGCTTCATGGCCGACGGCAACTTCGTCCGGCGCGAGGAGTTCGATGTGGTCCGCGCCATGGCCGCCGAAGCGCGCGCCGAGCAGGAACGCCTGGCCGCGCGCGTCGCGGCCCTGGAGGCCGCGCTTCAAAAGAGTCCGGAAGGCGAAGCCGCGCTCACACAGAAGCCCTGATTCTCCAAAAAACGAATCAACACGGGCACAAATGGCCTGTGGATAGATTCAGTATGCGACTCCGTGGATTTATTCACTATTTTGTATTGCCGTGACTCAGACCCTACTATATCTTGAATCAGGGTTTAGCGTTCAGCAGCCCGGATTTAGACCCGAGTTCCGGGGTGTGGGGGGTCTCTAGATGCAGTCGTCACACGCGCTTCGTCAGGCGTCGACAGCGGTCAGCAACCCCATCGATCTCATCGAAGAAATCATCGCCGGCAAGGAGTGGGTCTACGACCGCCGCTGCGACACCGAGCTCGCGGTCGAAGCGCCCGGCAGCTGGTGCGATTACGGCATGTTCTTCGCCTGGTCCGAGGATCTCGCCGCGCTGCACTTCTCCTGCGCCCTCGACATGCGCGTGCAGCCCCGCCTCATGGGCCAGATTTACGAGCTGATCGCCAAGCTGAACGAGCGCCTGTGGATGGGCCATTTCGCCATTTGGGTGGAAGAAGGCATCCCGATGTACCGCCACACCATGCGCTTGCCCGACCGGGCGGACATGGAACAGGTCGGCGAGCTCATGGAACTCGCCATGAACGAGTGTGAACGCTACTACCCCTCCTTCCAGTTTGTAATCTGGGGCGGCCGCACCGCCGAAGAGGCGATCCAAAGCTCGCTTCTGGACACCGTCGGCGAAGCCTAACACTTCGCTTCTGCCCGACTGGCTGGCGGTGTTATCGTTACAGCCATGATCGAAGGCGCCATTCTCCTCGTTGGTTGCGGCCGCATGGGCGGTGCGCTGCTTGAGGGCTGGTTCAAGTCCGGCATCAGCCCGGTCGACGTCATCATCGTCGAGCCTGCCGGCCGCGACAGCATCGCGCCTTGTTCCAAACACCGCGCACTCACCTGCCTCGCCAGCGTCACCGACGTGCCGCGCGATTTCGTGCCCGACGTGGTGCTGTTCGCGGTCAAGCCGCAGGTGATCGATACAGTGGTCGGCAACTATAGCCGTTTCGTCGACAAGGCACCGGTGTTCCTGTCGGTGGTCGCCGGCAAGACCACCGGCTATTTCCAGAAGCACCTGGGCGAAGCGGCCGCGGTCGTGCGCTGCATGCCCAACACGCCGGCCGCGGTCGGCAAGGCGGTCACCGCCATGTACGCGGCGCCCGCCGCCAGCGCGGTACAGCGCCGGGTGTGCGAAATGCTGTTGCAGGCCGTGGGCGAGGTTGCGTGGCTGGCCGACGAAGCCCACATGGACGCGGTCACCGCCGTATCGGGCAGCGGCCCGGCCTATGTGTTCCTGATGGTCGAAGCCCTGCGTGATGCCGGTGTCGCGGCCGGCGTGCCGGCGGACGTGGCCGAGCACCTCGCGCGCGCCGCCGCCATCGGGTCGGGCGCGCTGCTCGAGCGCGACGCCGCGGCTGCGCCGGATGTGTTGCGCCACAACG
>JAIBCD010000023.1 GCA_019694335.1 Rhodospirillaceae bacterium
TGCATTGGAGCGGGCCTGCGGATCCGACTGCGCCCGGGTATGTCCACCATCTGCTGGTGGAAGGCACCGACCTGAGCGACGGCGAACGTCTGCGCGTGACCGCCGCCGCCGGTGAAGCCCAGAGCGGCGCTTATGTGCCGGCGGGCGCGATCATCATCGCCGAGGGCTCCACCTGGCTCTATGTCGAGACGCAAACAAACTACTTTGTACGCCAGGCCGTGGATATCTCGCAGCCCAAGGGCGAGGGCTATGTGCTGCTGCATGGTGTGTCGCCTGGCGAGAAGGTGGTGACCGCCGGGGCCGCGCACCTGCTCGCGCGCGAGACCGGGAAAGAGGACTAGAGCGGGATGAGTTTTTTTAGAATCATCCCGCTCCGGCTTATTGTTTTGTCGCGTGTCCGTGCGGAAAACGGGACACCACTTTTCCTGGGCGCGCTCTGATGCAGCGTCTCGTTGCCTGGTGCATCCATCGCAGCGCCGCGGTCGCGGTGCTGGCCTTCCTGGGCCTGATCGCCGGTGGTTGGCTGGCGGCGCGGGTGCCGCTCGACGTGTTTCCTGAGTTCGTGCCGGTGCAGGTGGAGATCCAGACCGAAGCGCCGGGCCTTGCGCCGGAGCAGGTCGAACAGCTGGTGACGCGGCCGGTGGAGGCGGCGGTGGGCGGCGCGCCCGGCCTTGCTTCCATGCGCTCGGAGTCCAGCCCGGGAATCTCGGTGGTGTCCCTGAGTTTCGCCGACGACGCCGATCCCTATAAGGCACGCCAAGGCATCGCCGAACGCATCGGCGAGATCACCGCCAGCCTGCCGGCGGGTGTCGGCACGCCGACCTTGTCGCCCCTGGTGTCCAGTACCATGGACCTGCTCAAGATCGGGCTGGTGTCCGAAAAGCTCGACCCGTTTGCCTTGCGCGAACGGGCGCAGTGGGTGTTGCGCCCGGCACTGTTGGCGGTGCCGGGTGTCGCGCGCATCACGGTCTACGGCGGCGAGGAGCGCGAAATCCAGATCCAGCCGGATACGGAAAAACTCGCGGCCTATGGCTTCACGCTGAGCGACCTCGCGGACGCGGCGCGTGCGGCGTTGGCCCTGCGTGGTGCGGGTTATGTCGAGGCCCGGGAGCAGCGGGTGTTGATCCAAACCCCGACGCCGGCGCCGGATCCCAAGGTGCTCGCCGACGCGGTGATCGGGGTGCGCAACAATCTACCGGTGACTATGGGCGCCGTGGCGCGGGTGAGCGAAGCGGCGGCGCTGAAAGTGGGCGACGCCCTGATCCAGGGTAAACCCGGCGTATTGTTGTCGCTTTCCAGCCAGTTCGGCGCCAACACCCTGGCAACCACCCGTGCGGTGGAGGCGGCGCTCGCAGCCCTGACGCCGGGGCTCAAGGCTGACGGCATCGAGGTCTATCCCGCCATGCACCGGCCCGCCAATTTCATCGAGCGGGCGCTGGGCGACATCCAGGTTTCGCTCGCCATTGCCGCCGGCTTGATTCTCGCGGTGCTGTTCCTGTTCCTGCGGAATTGGCGTTCGGCGCTGATTTCGTTCCTTGCCATCCCGCTGTCCCTGGTGGCGGCCGCCGTTGTGTTGGGGCGTATGGGCGAGACCCTGAACACCATGACCCTCGGCGGGTTCGCCGTGGCGTTGGGCGTGCTGGTGGACGATGCCATCATCGGTATCGAAAACGTGCTGCGGCGCTTGCGCCTCAATGCCGAAAGTCCCACCCCGCGCCCGCGCCTCGAGGTCGTGCGCGACGCCACCCTCGAGATTCGCGGCCCAGTGCTGTACGCCACACTCGTCGTGCTGGTGGCTTTCGTGCCTGTGCTGGTGACCTCCGGCGTTCAGGGCAAGTTCGTGGGACCGCTCGCGATCGCCTTCATGGTGTCGGTCGTGGCATCGCTGGCGGTGGCGTTGACCGTGACGCCCGCTCTGTCGGCGCTCCTGCTCGACGCCCATGCGGCGGGTGGCGAAGCGGGCTGGATCGCGGCGCTGAAGGCGCGTCAGGCGGCATTGATCGGGGCGGTGGACCGGCGGCTACCGCTGGTCGGGGGTGTGTTGCTGGCGCTGTTTCTCCTTGCCGCCGCGGGCACGCGCTTTCTGAGCGGGCAGTTCATGCCGGATTTCCGGGAAGGCAGCTTCGTGATCCAGGTCAACAGCGCCGTGCCGGGAACTTCGCTGGCCGACATGGAAGCCGTCGGCCGCCGGATTTCCAGGGAACTGCTGGCGATGCCCGAAGTCGCCACGGCGGAGCAGCAACTCGGCCGCTCCCAGGGCGGCGAGGATGTGTTCGGCACCGAGCGCAGCGAGTTCCATGTTGAGTTGAAGCGCGACGCCAGCGGCAACCAGGCAGCCGTGCAGGATCGCCTGCGCAAGCTGATGCAGGGCTATCCGGGCATCAACGCCGAGGTGGTGACCTTCCTGGGCGACCGGGTGAGCGAGAGCCTGACCGGCGAGACCGCCGCCGAAGTGGTGAATATCTATGGCGACGATCTTGAGGCCATCGACCGCGCCGCCACGGCCATCGGCGACACCTTGGAAAAAGTGGAAGGGGTCGCTGACCTGCAGGTCCAGCACGACGCCGAGACGCCCGCGATGATGGTGGAACTCGACCCCGAAGCCCTGGCGGCGCACGGCCTCAAGGCCCAAGATGCGCTCGAGACCTTGCACACCGCCTATGCCGGGGCGGTGGTGGGCGAGACCTATGCGGGCGCGCGCAAAGTCGACGTGGTTCTGATCCTCCCGGAATACCAGCGCCGGCGCATCGAACAGATCGCCGCGCTGCGGGTGAGCGGCCCATTCGGTCCGGTGCCGTTAGGTGAAGTGGCGCATGTGGCGCCGTCGCAAGGGCGCTTCACCATCAAGCACGAGGAAGGCCGCCGCCGCGTTTCGGTCACCTTCAACGTCAAGGGCCGCAACCTGAACGCCGTGGTCGACGACGCCAAGGCCAAGGTCGCCGCTGCGGTGAAGCCCGAGCCGGGCGTGACCTGGCAATTCACCGGCCAGGCCGAGGCCGGCGCGGCGGGCGCCGCCGAACTGGTGCTCTATACCGGTGTCGCTCTTGTGCTGATCGTTATGCTGCTGTTTCTGGCGTTTACGCGTGCGAGCCATCCTTGGCTGGTGCTGGTGAACCTGCCATTCAGCTTGATCGGCAGTATCTTCATCATCGCGGTGACTGGCGTGGGCCTATCGCTCGGGACTCTGGTGGGGCTTGCGACCGTATTCGGCATCGGCGCGCGCAACGCCATCCTGCTGTTGGCGCACTATGAGCACCTTGTGGAGAGCGAAGGCATGCCGTGGAACGACGAAACCGTCCTGCGCGGCGCGGCCGAGCGGCTGGTGCCGATCCTGATGACCGCCGCCGTAACCGCCCTGGGCCTGGCGCCGCTGGCGTTCGGGCTGAACGCTCCTGGCCAGGAAGTGCAGGGGCCCATGGCGGTGAGCGTGCTGGGGGGCCTCGTTACCTCGACCGCGCTCAATCTGATTGTTCTGCCAACGCTGGCCCGGCGGTTCAGCTACCGGAAATAGCAGGCCTTCGGTACGGGGCAGTGCCGGCTCCCGCCGCCGTCCATGAAAAACGGCCCTCCAAGGGAGGGCCGTTTTTGCAATCGGCGCCGGGTTACTTCTTCGGCGGTATCCAGGACTGGATCTGTTTCACGGCGATATCGATTTTCATATCCTCGCGGACCTTGCCGTATTCCGGCTTTGAGCCACGGGCGTCACCGGCGATGCCGTTCTTCGGGCTGTTGGGGCCGACCACGACCTTGCCGTCCACCACCGGGTCGCCGACCGCGGTCGCGAGCTTGTCCTTGCGTACCCAGTTTTCATTGCCCTGCCAGTACAGCGCCTCGGAGGTATCGGCGAGGCCGGCGTGGCTGCTGGCGGGCAAGCCCTGCTTGATGAGGTACTGGTCGTAAGCATCGTGCGCGCCCTTATAGCAGGCGTCGCAGTAATAGACGTGTACGCCCTTGGCGGCGTACTTGTCGTCGAGCTTCTTGGCGACGGCGGCGTAAACGTTGTCCGCTCCGGCGCCCTGGCCTCCGCCGTGGTCCCCCGCCAGGACCACGTTCTTGAAGCCATTGGCGATGGTCTGCTCGGCGATGCGCTCAAGTACCACGCCAAGGATGTCATTGGTGAGGCCGATGGTGCCGGGCAGGTCGGGGCTCGCGTTATTGGGCGTGAAGCCGAGCACCGGCATGGCGATGGCGTTGCCGAGCTTGAGGGCGATTTCCTTCACCAGCTTCTTCACGATGAAATTGTGCAGGCCGTTGACCACTTGAGGGCCGCGCTGTTCGATGCCACCGGTGTAGATGAGCGCGGTGGTCTTGCCGTCGGCCAGGGCTTGCTTCACCTCCGGCCAGGTCATCATGTCGAATTCGACCAAAGGCTCGGCGGCGAAGGCGGCCGGCGCGAAGGCGAGGCCGATAGCCATCGCGGCGGCAAGGGGCAGCTTACGCATGAAGATCTCCTGTCTGAAGTTGGCCGGGGAAATACACAGTAGCCGAATGCAGCGATCAAGGGTGATGTCGCCGCGATGGGGGAGCCAATCGGGGTGAGGCCATGGCGTAAGGTTCTCCTCCATCGGGCAATGTGCCGGCCGCGGCCTTGGCGTTCCTTGACTGCGTGGCGATCGGCGCCGTGTAGGGAGTCGTGAGGTTCGGGGCGTCCGCTATGAAGCCCGCGCACTGAGCTCCGGCCGCGCCGGAGTTCGCATCGCCGCTTCTTTTTTCTTGGCCCGCCGGTGCCGCGGCGGCAGGGGGCCGACTCGCCGCGCTCCCGCGTTTTTCCTTTGCCGGGAGGGTCTCTCGCCGCCAATTTTTCAGCGCGCTAGGGGAAACCCGCGCCGAATGCGTCTAAAGTAACGACCCACAATGTCGATGGTGCGGCCTGAATGCGACGCAATAGTCATCCGCTAACGCTGCATGTCCCGGAACCGCCGGCGCGGCCCGGCCAGCCCGCGGATTTCAGCAGGCTTGAGATTCCGGCGGCGGGCATTGCGCGCCGCCCGGAAGTGACTGCGCGTCCGGGCGATATGACGGATCTGGCTTATGGTCTGGTGCGGGTTCTCGATGAAGCGGGGCAAGCGCGCGGCCCGTGGGATCCCAAACTGGATCCCGAGGTGCTGAAACGCGGGTTGAGGGTGATGCTGACCACCCGCATCTATGACGACTGCATGTATCGCGCGCAGCGCCAGGGCAAGACGACCTTCTACGGCAAATGCACCGGGGAAGAGGCGGTCGGCGTGGCCGCGGCGTTCGCGCTGGACCCCGACGACATGCTGTTCACCAGTTACCGGCAGCAAGGCATGCTGATCGCGCGCGGATGGCCGCTGATCAACATGGCCAACCAGATATTCTCCAACGCGGGAGATATCTGCAAAGGCCGGCAGTTGCCTGTGTGCTACTCGGCCAAGGCGGTAAACTTCTTCTCGATCTCGGCCAATCTTGCCACACAGTTCAGTCAGGCGGTCGGGTGGGCCATGGCCTCCGCCCTATCCAACGATACCCGGATTTGCTCGGCCTGGATCGGCGACGGTGCGACCGCCGAGGGTGACTTCCACCACGCGCTCACCTTCGCGGCCGTGTACAAGGCGCCGGTAATCCTCAATATCGTCAACAATCAGTGGGCGATCTCGAGTTTTCAAGGCATCGCCGGCGGAAATGAAGCGCCATTCGCGGCGCGCGGCATCGGCTATGGCTTGCCGAGTTTGCGCGTCGACGGCAATGACTTCCTGGCGGTCCATGCCGCCACCTCATGGGCGGTGGAACGCGCGCGGTCCAACCTTGGCGCTACCTTGATTGAGTTCTTTACCTACCGGCAGTCGGCCCATTCCACCAGCGACGATCCGTCCCGCTACCGCCCCGAGGACGAAGCGCTCCATTGGCCATTGGGCGATCCGATCCTGCGTCTCAAGCAGCATCTCATCGTCCTTGGTCAATGGTCCGACGCCGCTCACGCGGCGCTGGAAGCCGGGTTGGAAAAGGACGTGAGAACGGTCGTGCGCGAAGCGGAAGCGATCGGCACCATGCAGTCGGGGAAAAGACCCGAGCGGTCCGCCATGATGGAGGACATCTTCAGCACGCCGGACTGGCGCCTGCGCCGGCAGCGCCAGCAGTTCGGCGTCTAGCGCGTCCGCGCCCCTCGGCGCCCTGGCGGTGGGGCCTGCCACCAACTGCCACCCGCGGAGGTGAATGCCGGCTGGCGCGGGAATCTCGAGATCCGGCCAGTATCGCCTTGTCCGCAAATGGACTTTTCGCTGGTACCCAAGGCCATTCCGGGACTCCGTGCGCCTCTGGCTGCCCGGCTGCCATGGCGAATCACCGCGCCATCAATACCAACCACGGCGATGGAGCGATGTATTTCGATGCCGCGGTTTCCTGTAAGCTACCCATGGGAGACAGGGGGCAAGCGGAGGCCTTCTTAAACGTTAGGGATTTGACCAATCTGGATTCGCCTATCGTCGATCCCGGCTAGGCCGGTCATTGGTAGACGGCCCCGGCGGTCAACGAGAATCTACATCATGGTATCTGCCGGCAATTCCGCGGTGGCGTGAGGTTCAGGCTTTAGGCGTTCTTAGCAGGGGGAGTGTCCGATGAAACCGAGGACCAGGACTTTGGCGGCCGGCGTGCGCCGCGGAACCATGGTTGTCGCCGGTCTGGTGCTCGCTTCCGCCGCCACGCCCGCGGCCGCCGTGGAAAGCAAGTCCTACGTCCTGGCCTACTTCGGTCAGGCGGTATCCTCGAAGGAGGGCGACTGCCCGGGCGGCCTCAACGCCACGCTCGAGGCCCAGTACGCCAAGAACCTCCAGGCCCTCGGCTACAAGGGCGCCGAGGTCGAGGAGCTGATGAAGAGCTTCGGCGAAGAAGGCCAGACCTGGGACAAGAACAAGATCGGCCAGGTCATGAATACCCGGGCGCGGGTCAACGGCCAGGCCGAAAACGCCTATGCGCATCCCGCCGCGGTGGCCGACGCCAATCTCAAACACGTCACCGGCACGGTCGCGTACGGCTTCAACCTCGACGGCAAGGGCGCGGGTGACGCGGGCGCGTTCGAGGATCCGCAAACCCATGAGAAGGGGATCGACAACCAGATGTTTCGCGCGCTGGGCTGCGTCGATCCGTTCCGCGGCACGCTCGCGACCGGCACCGCTTTCTGGCTGTTCATGTGGATGGCGGAGAAGGATTCCATGCCCGCCTGGCTCATCACCGTCGAGGGCGACGACCTCTCGAAGGATGGGCCGGTGACCGTGCGGATGTCGCGGGCGATCGAGATCACCAAGTTCAACGCCAACGGCGAAGCACGCGCCGACATGACCTACCGCGAGGACGCCGATCCGCGCACCCGCGCCAATGTGTTCAAGGGTGAAATCAAGAGCGGTACGCTCTCGATCGCCAGCACCGCGCCTCTGCACATGATGCAGGACCAACTCACGTTCCCTAATTTCGACCTCGCCAACTTCCATATGCGCCTGACCCCCGACAACGAGGGGCGCCTGGAAGGACTGATCGGCGGTTACCAGCCGATCGAGCAGATCTATTTCGCGCTCGGCCAGGGCGGTCTCGCCGCCGAGAACAACTACTCGCCTGAATTGCCCGGGATGTACCACCTGATGCGCAAGCTGGCCGACGGCCCCCCGGACAAGGACGGCAAGATCTGGTCGATCTCGACCGCCTACCACCTCAAGGCGGTACCCGCGTTCGTGGTCACGGTCGCCGGCGCTGAAGCCGCCGCCAACCGCTGAATGCTCAACTGCGGAATGTAAAGCAGAGACACTGTTATGACGCCGATGAAGAATGTTTTCCGGATCGCAGCGGTCAGCCTCCTGGGGTTCGGGTCCGCGCAGGCCGCCGACACCATGGTCCCCGGGGTCGCGCGGCGCCTGACGGTGGAGCAGTATACTCGTGTGATCGCCGACACCTTCGGCCCCACCGTCAAGATCGGCGGGCGTTTCGACCCCGATGTGCGCGTCGATGGGCTGATCGAGGTCGGCGCGGCGCAGGTGAGCGTGTCGTCCACCAGCCTTTCCCAGTATGACGCGATGGCGCGCTCGATCGCCGCGCAGGTGGTCAACGAGGATAACCGGCTCACCATGTTGCCGTGCAAGCCGGCCTCCGCCACCGCGCCCGACGACGCCTGCGCCGGCAAATTCCTGGCCAAGGTCGGCGGCTCCCTGTTTCGCCGGCCCCTGACCCCCGCCGAGATCGAACACCAGGTCAGGACGGCGGCCAACGCCACCGAGACCGTGAAGGATTTTTATCAAGGGCTGTCGTTGACGTTGGCGTCGATGCTGACCGCGCCCGAGTTCCTGTTTCGCGTCGAGTCCGTCGAGGCCGATCCCGCCAATCGCGGCGGCTACCGGCTCGATTCCGCCGGCAAGGCCACGCGCCTGGCGTTCTTCCTGTGGAACGGCGCACCCGACGAGGAATTGCTGCGCGCGGCGCAGAAGAGTGAACTTGATACGCCCAAGGGGCTCGAAAAGCAGGTCAACCGCATGATGGCCAGCGGGCGCCTGAAGGACGGCATCCGCGCCTTCTTCGACGACATGCTGCAGCTTGCCGGCATGGACGACGTGATGAAGGACGGGGCCCTGTTCCCCAAATTCAGTTCGCAGATTGCCGGCGAGGCGCGCGAGCAGACCCTGCGTACCATCGTCGGCGTGGTCACCGCGCCCAAGGGCGACTATCGCGACATTTTCACCACCAAAAAGACGTTCCTGACGCCCGGATTGGCGTCGATCTACAAGGTGCCGCTCGCGTTCGATGCGCCGATCGGCGCGCCCGATTACTGGAAGGCCTATGAATTCAAGGCAGAAGACCCGCGCGCTGGGATTCTGGTGCAGACCAGCTTTGTCACGATGAATTCCCACCCCGGCCGCAGTTCACCGACCTTGCGCGGCAAAGCGCTGCGCGAAGTGCTGCTGTGCCAGAAAGTGCCCGCGCCGCCAGCGGACGTGAACTTCACCATCGTCCAGGATACGTCCAACCCCGTCTACCGGACCGCGCGCGACCGGCTGATCGCCCACCGCACCAACCCGGTGTGCGGCGGCTGCCACAAGCTGATCGATCCGATGGGCCTCGCGCTGGAGAATTTCGACGGCGGCGGTGCGTTTCGCACCACCGAGAACGGCGTCAAGATCGACACCTCGGGCGAGATCGACGGCGTCAAGTTCGCCGACGCGGCCGGCCTCGGCCAGGCGATCCACGACAACCCCGCCGCGGCGTCGTGCCTGGTGCAGCGCCTGACCGCGTACGGCCTCGGCCGCACGCCGAAGAAGGACGAAACCTGGGTCGAGACGCAGAAGGCGGCGTTCATCAAGAACAACTACAGCGTGCCTGGCTTGATGCGCAGCCTCGCGCTGTCGCCGGAGTTCTACCGCGCGGTTCCAAACGAAATCAAAGCGGCCTTCAATACACCCTGATGCCTGAGACACCCTGCAGTCGGAGTTGAGCCATGACGCGAAATGCCACCCGTCGAACGGTCCTGCGCGGCGCCTTCCAAGGCGCGGCGGTTACGGTTGGGCTGCCCCTGCTCAATTGTTTTCTCAACAATAACGGCACGGCGCTCGCCGCCACCGGCGCCCAGCTGCCGGTGCGCTTCGGCCACTGGTTCCAGGCGCTCGGGCTGAACCCGGGCATGTGGGTTCCGGAGAAGACCGGCGCCGGCTACACCAACAACATCCAGCTGAAGGTGCTGGACCCGTTCCGCGACCGCACCAATATCTTCAGCGGTTTGCGCTACTTCCTCGACGGGCGGCCGCACGAAACCCACACCTCGAGCGTCCAGATCGCCACCACCGGCATCTACGGCGCCGGCGGCCCCAGCTTCGACTCCAACATCGCCGACGCCATCGGCAAGGGCACCCGGTTCCGTTCGCTGGAAATCGCCTTCGCCGGGCGCAGCCTGAGCCTGTCGCGCCGCAGCGCCACGGTGATCAATCCGGCCGAAGCCTCTCCGGTCGCGCTGTATCAGCGCATCTTCGGGCCGGATTTCCGCGATCCCAATGCCGCCGACTTCAAGCCCGATCCCTTGATCATGGCACGCCAGAGCGTGCTGTCGTCGGTCTCCGAGCGGCGCGAGGCGCTCACCAGGCAATTGGGCGCCGCCGACCGCGTGCGCCTCGACGAGTACTTCACGGGCTTGCGCGAGATCGAGCAGACCCTGGCGCACGAGCTCGAGCGGCCTGCGCCGTTGCCGGCGTGCAAGGTGCCCGGCGCCGAGGAAGAAGCCAAGCCGGGCTCGGTGGTGGAAGACATCACCAAGAACTCCAAACTGTTCGCCGGCCTCCTGGCCAGCGCCATGGCCTGTGACCAGACCCGTGTGTTCAACATCAATCTCGGTAGTGTCGGCATCCGCAAGGCGGGCAGCACCTTCACCTGGCATACCGCCACGCACGAAGAGTCCGTCGACGAGAAACTGGGCTATCAGAAGGAAGTGTTCTCGTTCCTGACCTGGGCCAACGCGACTTTCGTCGACTTCCTGAAGATCCTGAACAGCATGAAGGAAGGCGACGGCACGGTGTTCGACCGCACCATGGTGCTGTGGCAGACCGACCACGGGGATGCGCGCACCCATTCGCTGGAAAACGTGCCGCTCATGACCGTGGGCACCGCCGGCGGCCGCATCAAGGGCGGGCAGCATATCGCCGTGTCCGGCGACCCCTACACCCGCGTCGGCCTGACCGTGCAGCAGGCCTTCGGCGTGCCGATCAATACCTGGGGCGACCGCTCCAACAAGACGACCAAGACTGTCACCGAAATCCTGGCCTGACGGAGAGCAACTCATGTCGTTTGGAAAGATCGCGTTATGTGTGGCGGCGGCCGCGCTGGTTTCCGGCGCGGCGCTGGCGGCATCCAAGGCCCCGGCTGAGGCGCCGTTGTCCACACCCAAAGGCATCACCTTGCAGCCGCTGGGCAAGACTCAGGGCTACGGTCTCGACAAGACCACGGCCGCGGTGGTGCCGCGCGACAAACTGGTGTTCGCGACCGAAGCCGGTATGACGCTTTACACCAGCGACGCCGATCAGGCCGGTAAGTCCTTGTGCGCCGACGCCTGCGCCAAGACCTGGATTCCCGCCAAGGTCGCCCCCGGCGCGGTTCCGGTCGAAGGTTGGACGGTTGTCGCCCGCGCGGATGGAACCAAGCAGTGGGCTTATAAGGACCGGCCTCTTTACAGCTTTGTCGAGGACGTGGATCCCGGTTCCGTCGCCGGCAACAGCCCCAAGCGCTATTCACGCGGCGAGTTCGCGGGCTCCCGCGGCGCGGTGAGCAGCGAAGTGCCCAAGGACAAGCCGCTCGCCAAGGGATGGAACGTCGCTTATTTCTTTCCGATGGAACGCCGCGCCATGCCGGCGGGCTTCGCCATCAAGGAAGTCGAGGACGCCCTCGGGATGGTGCTGGTGGATGCGCGCGAGCACACCCTTTACACGCTCGAGGACGCCGCTCGCGCCAAGACCTGCGCCGAGGGATGTTCGTGGACTCCGGTGCCCGCGCCGGCCGTCGCCGAGGGCATCGACGACTTCAAGCCGGTCTGGCGCGATGATGGCATCCGGCAGTGGACCTACAAAGGTAAGGCGCTCTACACCTTCTCGGGCGACCTGATCGCCGGAGACGCCAACGGTGCCGGCGTCGACAAGGCCTGGAAGCCCGCGTATGTCATCAAACACTTCGCGCCCGACAGCGTGATGCTGACCACCAGCGCGAAGCTCGGCAAGGTCTTCGCCGACAGGAGCGGCAAGACCCTCTACATGCGCGATGCGTTCATCTTCCAGTCGGGCGCCGGTCATTCCCTGCGTCACGGCAGCCCGATCCGTCCGGCGGTGGGCCGCGATCTGGCCACCGATCCCCATTGCGCCGACGACTGCCTGAAGTCCTGGCACCCGTTCCTGGCGCCCAAGGACGCCGAGGCCAACGGCAACTGGGGCGTCTACACCCGCGCCGACGGCGCGAAGCAGTGGGCGTATCAGGGCTATGCGCTGTGGACATTCGATGGCGATAAGAAGCCGGGCGACATCACTGGCAACGACGACTATCAGCTGTTCATGAGCCACGACGACAAGACCCGCGTCGACATCGGCACCCCCTACGACGGACCGACCGCGCTCTATTGGATCGCGGCGCACCCTTAACGCTGTCGCCAAGCCTCTCGCCTAAGAAAGCCTCTCGCTTAACAAAGCCCCACTAACGCGACAAGTTAGTGGGGCTTTTGCTTGATGGGGCGCTCCCACCCAAATCCCCAAGGCATAGGGCGCCGTCACCCGGCGGCGTATGTACGCCAAATCGATTTCGTCTCCGCCGGAAGGTGCTGCTGATCGAGGGCGGCCCCGCGGGATTTCCGGGCGCGGTTCGAGCCGCGCCTCCCGGCAGGTTTGCGGGTGTTCCGAGGGGCGGCCGCCGGTTCCGCTTGAGCCTCAAACCGGACCAGAAACGACGGATTCCGCCGGAGTTGCCCGCCGGTGGCTGGGCGCGGCCACTTTCCAAGTATCGCGACGACGGTCCCCAAGCCTGCCGGACAATCACACAAGATATTGGTAAATATGAATTAAATGGCTCTTGGTCCATGTTTAATCATGGGGTCATTCCTGAGATTCGTGACCCCAGTCCACAGACTATGAGTTATCCTCATACCCACGCCCAGTGGGAGGGCGGGAAGGAGGCCGTGGGAGTGGCCGGTCCGGGGCGACGTGTCGCCGCCGGACGCGACGTACTCCACGCCCGTGAGGAGGACTACGTCAGGTGCGTTCGCGTTCTTTGTGTGCCCGTTCTTTGTATGTGAGCGTCGTCGGTCTCGCGGCCGGCTTCGGTTTGGCGGGGTGCACGGACACCTCTTCGCACCACGTGGCGAAATCGCCCGGTGTGGCGGCCGTCGCGTCCTACAGCGGTACGCCGGCGCGCGTGCGCCGCATGACCCAGAGCGAATACACCAACACAATCTCCTATGTGTTCGGGTCCGATCTCACGATCGGCGAACCGTTCGCGCCGCTGCCGCGTACCGACGGCCTGCTGGCCTCCGGCGCGTCCTCGGCCGGCATGACCGCCGGCGAATTCCAGCAGTTGCAGCGCAGCGCCTCGGCGATCGCGAGCCAAGTCGTCGACAAGGGCAACCTCGGCGATCGCACTTCGCCGCGCCGGGATTTCCTGGTGCCGTGCAAACCGCAGGCGGTCGAAGGACCGGATGACGCCTGCGCCGCCAAGTTCATCAGGCAGACCGGCCGGCTGCTGTTCCGCCACGCCCTGCCGGACGCCATGGTGACCGAGCTTACGAACAACGCCCACAAGGGCGCCGCCGACCTGAAGGATTTCTACGCCGGCCTCGCCACCGTGATCGAAGGCATGCTGCTCGATCCCGGCGTGCTGCTGATCACCGACACCACCGAGGCGGATCCGGCCCGGCCCGGTCATCTGCGCCTGACCTCATACGCGCTGGCGTCGCGCCTCTCGTTTTTCCTGTGGGACGCGGCGCCCGACGATGAATTGCTCAAGGCCGCCGAGAGCGGTGCGCTCTACACCAAGAAGGGCCGCACCGCCGCGGTCGACAGAATGCTCGCGAGCCCGCGCCTCGAGGCCGGGGTGCGCGCGTTCTTCGACGATATGTTCGGCTTCGAGGAGTTCGCGGTCACCGCCAAGGATCCCAAGACCTATCCGATGATCACCGGCCAGACCCTGCTGGACTCGCGCGAACAGACCCTGCGCACCGTGGTGGATCACCTGATCACGCGCCACGGCGACTACCGCGACCTGTTCCTGACCCGTAACACCTTCATTTCGCCGACGCTCGCGCCAGTCTACGGCGTGCCGTCGACCACCGGCTGGTCGGCCTATGAGTTCCCGGCCGACGCGCATCGTGCCGGCATCCTGTCGCAGATCAGCTTCCTCGCGTTGCATTCCCACCCGGCGCGCAGCTCGGCCACCAAGCGCGGCAAGGCCCTGCGCGAACTGCTGCTGTGCCAGAAGGTGCCGCCGCCGCCGCCCAACGTGGACTTCTCGGCGGTGGAAAACCCCGATCCCACTTTGCGCACCGCGCGCGAACGCCTGACGCGCCACAGCGTCAACCCGGTGTGCGCCGGCTGCCACAAGATCACGGACCCCATCGGCCTCGCGCTTGAGACCTTCGACGGCGCCGGCCGCTACCGCGAAACCGAAAAGGGCGCCAAGCTCGACACCTCGGGGTCGCTCGACGGCAAAACCTTCGCTTCATCCGAGGGCCTGGGCCAGGCGCTGCACGACCATCCGCAGCTTGGCTCGTGCCTGGTGAGGCGCCTTTACAGCTTCGGCACCGGTGGCCCGCTGTCCAACAGCGACACCCCCGCGGTCGAGGCCTTGAGCGCGGCCTTCGCGAAGTCCGGCTATCGGGTGCCGGACCTGCTGCGCATGATCGCGTTGAGTGACGCCTTCGCCGAAGTCGTTGAAATGCCGCCCGCGCCGGTGAAAACCGCCGCCGCCGGACTTGAACAGGTCGCAAAGTGAACATGAGGGAGAGTGTCATGAACGGGATCAATCGCCGCTGCGTCCTGCGCGGCCTGCTCGACGGCACCGCGGTGTGCGTGGCGCTGCCGCTGCTCAATTGTTTCCTGAACGGGAACGGCACGGCGCTGGCCGATGGTTCGCCCTTGCCGGTGCGCTTCGGCACATGGGGTTGGGGTCTCGGCCTCAACAAGGCGATCTTCGTGCCGAAGAAGACCGGAGCCAACTTCGACCTGCCCGAGGAAATCGAATCCCTCGCGCCAATCCAGAAGCACATCAACCTGTTCACCGGCTTCGACTGCTTCCGCGACGCGGCGCCGAACCTGTGCCACAAGACCGGCTGGGTGATCATGCGCGCCGGCATCGCGCCCGCGAACCAGACCGACTTGCCGGGCGAGACCATCGACGTCACCATCGCCAAGAAGATCAGCACCGCCACCCGTTTCCAGACCCTCACCGCCACCGCCACCGGCAATGTGCGCGACAGCTACTCGTACGAAAACGCCAAGTCGGTGAACATCGCCGACTGGTCGCCGCTGCAGTTCTACTCGAAGCTGTTCGGTGAGGACTTCCAGGATCCCAATCTGCCGGACTTCAAGCCCAGCGCCCGCACCATGGTGCGTAAGAGCGTGCTGTCGGGCGTGCTTGAGCGCACCCAGGAACTGGGTAAGACCGTCGGCGCCGAGGACAAGGCGCGCCTCGACCAGTACTTCAGCGGGCTGCGCGATCTCGAGCGCCAGTTCGACCAGCAGCTCAAGAAGCCCGAGCCGCGCGCCGCCTGCCACCCGGCCAAGGCGCCGGCGGAAGACGCCAAGCCCGGCCTCGACTACGAACTCGTCGGTCTGCGCCATAAGATGATGACCGACCTGATGGTCATGGCGGTCGCCTGCGACCAGACCCGTGTGTTCAACATGGCGATCGCAGCCCAGCAGGCGGCGACCACCAAGCCCGGCTACGACAAGCCGCACCACACTGCGACCCACGAGGAGCCGGTGGACGCGCAGCTCGGCTACCAGAAGGAAGTGTCCTGGTTCATCCGCCGCGAGATGGAACTGTGGGCGCAGTACGTCGGCGCCTTCGCCAAGATGAAGGAAGGCGACGGCACGCTGCTCGACAACGTGTTGATCTACGCCTCGACCGACCAGTCCTTGGCGCGTCTCCATCAGATCGACGGCCTGCCGATGTTCACGGCCGGCCGCGCCGGCGGCAAGCTCAAGACCGGCCTGCACATCGCCGGCAACGGCGATCAGGGCACGCGCCTCGGCTACACCGCGATGAAGGTGTTCGGTCTGGAAAACGCCTCGTGGGGCACCCAGTCCAATAACACGTCGAAAGAGATCGGCGAGATCCTCGTTTGAGAAGTCAGGGTGTAAGCATGCGAAACCTCACAGTCCTCGCGGCCCTGCTCCTGGCGTCCGCGGCGCCGTCGTCCGCGGTATTCGCGGCGGACGCGGCGAAAAACGCCGCCCTGCGCGAGGACTACATCCGCGCCCCGATGCCGCCCGGTTTCCAGGTGGTGCCCACCGAGCTGGAAGGCCCGGTGTACGCGGATGCGCAAGGCAAGACGCTCTATATCTGGCCGTTCAGGACCATGCGGGTCGGGGCGACCGGCGACAACGAGAACATGTCGGCCTGCGAGACCAAGCCGACCACCGAAACCGCGGGCATGATGAGCCCGTATCCGCCGGGCTTGGTGCTCCCCGAGCTGGACAAGCGCCTGTCCTGCGCGCAGGTGTGGCCGCCGGTCTATGCAGCCGACGACGCCAAGCCGGTCGGGGGATTCACCATCATCACGCGGTCCGACGGCAAGAAGCAGTGGGCGTTCAATAAGCGGCCCATCTACACCTCGATCCTCGATAAGATGCCGGGCGACGTGATGGGCGCGTCGGGCCGCAGGGAGCGCGGCGACGGCCCGGCGGAGCGCGATCCGATCGGTCCCGCGCCCAATGTGCCGCCGGGCTTCGATGTGATCACCACCGCCAAGGGCCGGCTGCTGCTCACGGACAAGAAGTACTCGGTCTATAGCTACGACAAGGACCAGCCCGACAAGTCCAACTGCATCGACGCCTGTGCCCGTACCTGGCTGCCGGTGCTTGCGCCGGCCGCGGCCCAGGCGGGTGGCGAATGGTCGGTCGTGAACCGCGCGCCGGGCGTGCGCCAATGGGCGTTCCGTAAAAAACCCCTCTATGTTTCCACCCAGGACACCCGGACGTGGAGCTTCGAAGGCAGCGACGAGCCGGGGTGGCACAATGTCTTCACCCAGGAAGCCCCCCCGTTGCCGAAGGGCTTCAGCACCGTCAACAATGAAGCCGGCGAGGCCGTGATCGGCCCCAACGGCCGGGCGGTCTACACTTACACATGCGGGGATGACTCCAAGGACCAGCTCGCCTGCGATCATCCCGGCGCGCCCCAGGCTTACCGCATCGCGGTTTGCGGCGGTGGCAGTGTCGAGAAGTGCAATCAGCGCTTCCCGTATCTCCAAGCGTCCGCGGACGCCAAGAGCACCAGCCGGTCATGGACCATCCTGACGATCGACCCCAAGACCGGGCATTACGCGGAACCGGGGCAGGCGGGCGCGATCAGGGTTTGGGCTTACCGCGACCGGCCGCTGTTCAACTTCTACGGCGATAAGAAGCCGACCGACATGTACGGCAACACCTGGGGCGAGTTCAACGGCAAGCGCAACGGGTTCAGGGTGTTTTTCGTCCGCGACGATTTCTTCGGCGCCGCAAACTAGGCAAGGGAGCAGACCATGAAGCACACTTCAGGGATCAAAGCCGGTATCGCAGCCTGTGCGGCGGGCGCCGTTCTTGGCCTCAGCGCCGCGGCCTCCGCGGATGACGCCATCGTCAACAATATCCGCGACCGCAGCATCGCCTATGCCGTGAGCGGCGGGCATTGGGGCTTCTACCAGACCGCCGATGGGAAAGCGGAATGCCCGGACGGCATCAACGACGTCGGTCCGCGCGAGACCTTCAAGGCGCTGTTTCCCGACGACGGTACCAAGCGTTCGGTGGTCGATACCCAGCTCGCGCGCGAAGCGGCGATCTGGTCGCCCGAGGAGCGCACGTACGATTTCCCCTATCACTATGCCGGCGGTAAAGTTGGTCTCGGCCTTAACCTCGACGGCAAAGTCGGACCCAACGATTTCACGACACCGGACGGCGAGAAGGGGATCGACAACCAGCTGTTCCGCGCCCTCGGCTGCCTGCGCTGGCTGCGCGGTCCGGATGGGATCGGCTATCACTTCAGCGACATCTATATGCGCGAGTTCAACTACAATCGCGGCCTGATCGAACTCACCAATGTCGACAGCCTGGCCGACGATCCGGACGTGGATGTCACCATCTACCGCGGGCGCGACGACCTGATGGCCGATGCTACCGGCGCCAAGATCATGCCCGGTGGCACCCAGCGCATCGATTACAAGTTCGGCCAGAAGTTCATCACCCACCTGAAAGGCAAGATCGTCGCCGGGGTGCTGACCACCGAGCCGGTGAAGGAAATGTATTGGCCGTTCGCCTGGTTCGGCGGCAATCCCGGCGCCCAGCACATCCTCGACATGCGCCTGCGCCTGAAACTGACCCAGGAGCAGGCCAACGGCTTCATCGCCGGCTATGAAAACATCGAGGAATGGTACTACGGCCTGGCGCGCGGCCGTTCGACTCACCACCTGGCTTATGGTTCGGTGTCGGCGCCCGGCGTCTACAAGGCGATCCATGAATTGGCCGATGCCTATCCGGACGCTTCCGGCAAGAACACCGCGATCTCCATGGCCTGGGGCACCGACCTGACCCAGGTGTTCCTGCAGAAGAAGCCGCAGGAAGTCGCGGGCGACGTACCCGTTGCATCCAAGACCGAACGCGCCGGCGACCGCCGTTAGTATCCGAGGCATAAAGGCGAAAGGGCGCCTCGTGGCGCCCCTTTTCGTGCCCGGCATGGGCCTGCGTTCTTTGTGGCCCCGCGTTCGCTTCGGCCTTTGATCAAAACGCGTTCTGCCGCTCTGCGGGAATGCGTTTGTGTGCATTGCGGCCGCTCTTCATGTTCCCCCAGGCAATCCGTTAACGCGGGGCGGGGCCGTAATTTGGGGCATGATCTAACTAAATAATCACATCATTACCATAAATCAGTTTCTCGTCGTGCACGCGGTCCCGATAGTTGTTGGAGCATCACCGCCGAGGGGCATTGGGCGGGCAGGGATTTTTCCCCCGAGGGGTGGGCTCGGGGTCGTTTCTACGGTCGGAATCCGCCTGTTGAAGCCGTGCGCCTGTTGGCCGCGGCGGCTTTCAGTTGATTCCGGGAAAGCACGTCATACCGGGCCGTTTAGGCGCCGAACGGAGGCTGCATCATGACCAAGCCTTATCCGACGAAGCGCGGTTTGATGAAATTCGCGTCCGTCCTGGCGTTGAGCGCATCCGAGCGTGGCCCGGCCATGGCGTCGGCGAACTAAGGGATTGAGAGCAACACCGAAACACCAGGCGTTACATTAGAGGGGGTTACGACCATGACATCGTCCAAAATCCGTCGCGCGCGCGCGTTCGCGCTGGCGTCCACATCGATCGCCGCACTACTGGCGAGCGCGGTCATGCCCGCGCAGGCGCAGGCACAAACCGCCCAGGCCCAGACCGCTCAGGCGCCTTCGGTGGAGGAAATCGTCGTCACCGGATCGCGCATCGTGCGCGACGGCTACGAAGCGCCAACCCCGGTCTCGGTGCTGGGGACCGAAGAGCTCCAGGCGATGAACGACGCCAATATCGCTGACTCGGTCAACAAACTGCCGGCGTTCTCGGGTTCGCAGACGCAGCGTACCGGCGCGGTCAACCTGTCGTCCGGCGCCGCCGGCGTGAACCTGCTGAACCTGCGCGGCATGGGCAGTCAGCGCGTGCTGGTGCTGCTCGACGGCAAGCGCGTGATCAACGCCGGCATGTCCTCGGGTTATACCGGCGCCGATACCAATACCATGCCGCAAGGCCTGATCAGCCGCGTCGACGTGGTCACGGGGGGCGCTTCCGCGGCCTACGGTTCGGACGCGCTCTCGGGCGTGGTCAACTTCATCCTCAACAAAGAGTTCGTCGGCGTGAAGGGTAACGTCCAAGGCGGCGTCACCGGTTACGGCGACGGCCGGAACTGGGGCGTCAGCATGGCGGGCGGCGCCGCGTTTGGCGGCGGACGCGGCCATATCCTCCTCTCCGGCGAACTCTACGCCGACGACGGCATCAAGGGCGTGTTCCGCCCCTGGAACGACCAAGGCGGCGTGGTCATGTCCAATCCCAACCGCACCGCCACCAACGGCCTGCCGGCGTTCATCGCGGCGCGGCAGATCGGCGTCAACAACGCCATGCCCGGCGGCCTGATCACGCGCGGGCCGCTGAAGGGTCTGTACTTCGGCCCCGGCGGCACCGTACTGCAGTTCAACTACGGCCTGGTCGGGAACAGCAACCTGATGCAGGGCGGCGACTGGAAGATCTCGCGCATCGACTACGGCGTCGACCTGGATCCCTCGCTCCAGCGCGAGAACGCCTATGCGCGCGTCTCCTACGACATCGCCGATAACGTCAACGTGCATGCCGAATTGCAGTATGGCCGTTCGCATGCCGCCAACACCAACAACGTCAATCGCCTGTTCGACCAGGTCGTGATCCTGTCCGGCAATCCGTTCATCCCGGCCTCTGTGCAGGCGCAGATGACCGCGCTCAAGCTAACCAGTATCACGCTGGGCACATCGAGCGGCGACGTCGGCCGGTTCTTCGCCGACAACATCCGGCAGCTGCGGCGCTGGTCGGTGGGCGGCGACGGCAAGTTCGACGCCTTCGACACCAATTGGACGTGGGAAGCCTACTGGCAGTCCAGCCAGGAAGGCCTGTCGTCGCGCATCCGGAACAGCGGCAATACCGCGCATATCGCCCTGGCAACCGACGCGGTGAGCAATCCCGTCACCGGCGCGATTGTCTGCCGTTCGACTCTTACCGCCCCGACCAACGGCTGCGTGCCGTTCAACTTCTTCGGCCAGGGCGTCAACAGCCGCGCGGCGATCGATTACTTCGTGGGCATTTCCTACCGCTATGACTCGTTGCGCCAGGATATCGCCTCGTTCACCGTGAACGGCGAACCGTTCTCGACCTGGGCGGGCCCGGTGTCGCTCGCGACCGGGATCGAGCACCGCCGCGAAAGCGTCAAAGGTCTCAATACGCCGGAAGACGAAGCGGCCCTCTACCTGGCCGGCAATTTCAAGACCACCACGGGCCGGTTCGACGTGAACGAAGGCTTCGTCGAAACCGTCATCCCCTTGGCCAAGGACGCGGTGTGGGCCAAGTCGCTCGACATGTCGGCCGCCATCCGCGCCACGGACTATACCTCGTCCGGTTACGTCACCACCTGGAAGGTGGGGGCGAACTGGCAATTCATCGACGATATCCGCGTGCGCTTCACGCGGTCGCGTGACATCCGCGCCGCCTATCTTGGCGAACTCTACGCTGGCGGCACCGCGGCGGGGGCAAACGCCTTCTCCGATCCGTTTACCGGCACGCAGGTTCCTTCCGGGTTTTCGCTGGGCCGCGGCAATCCCACGCTGCAGCCGGAAAAGGCGGATACAACCGGCGTCGGCATGGTCCTGACGCCGCAGTTCTTCCCGGGCTTCGGCGCTTCGGTGGACTATTACAATATCGACGTGACCGGCGCGGTGGTAAGTCCCAATGGCCAATCGGTTATCGACGGCTGTTATGCGGGCATCGCGGCGCTGTGCCCCAACATCATTCGCCTGGGGCCGGTGATCGGCAATACCGGCCTTTCGCCGATCAACACCGTGGTGACCTCGCCGCAGAATATCGCGTCGCAGGTGATGCGTGGCATCGACATCGAGGCCAGCTACCGCCTCGCGCTCGCCGACATCAACAACTCCTGGAACGGCAATCTGACGCTGCGCTCTCTCAGCACGCGCGTGCTGAAGGTCGAAAGCGTGAACACCACGCTGTCGGCCAACCAGGTCGTCAATGGCCTGGGCGTGCTCGGCGGCTTCGCGGTGTCGGGCTACTCGGGCCTGACCGCGCCCAAGTTCCGCATGAACAACTCGGTCCGCTACAACAACGACACGATGTCGGTGACCTTGGGCATGCGCTACATCGCGGGCGGCGTCTATAACAACGCCTTCACCGAGTGCGCGTCGGGATGCCCGGCCAACAACACCCGGACCATCGACAATAACCACATCGCTTCCAACACCGTCTACGACCTGGGCCTCAGTTACAAGGCGATCAAGACCGACGCCGGCGGGGAAGGGGAGTTGTTCCTCTCGATCACCAACCTGTTCAACCAGGCGCCGCCATTCATCGCCGGCGGCAACGGTTCGGGCTACTACTCGGGCCAGAACGTCCGCGATTACGACACCGTCGGCCGCTATTTCACGGCAGGGGTACGCTTCAAGATGTAGGTCCGCGGCGTCGCGTAACAGCGATCGGATAAACGGCGGCTCTTCCGGGAGCCGCCGTTTGCATTGTAAAATAGGGACCAAGACGGGTTGCGGAGAAGCCGGCGACAAAGGAAGAGAGCATGCGCGCGTTCAAGGTCGTGATGCCAATGGCGTTGTCGGTGTTGGTCCTGCTGCTGGCGGGCGATCCCGCCAGCGCCCAGCAGGCGCGGGGGAAGCCCACCGCCGAGCGCGAGGATTTCCTGCCCGAGCCGATGCCGCCAGGCTTCCAGGTCATCGGCAACGAGATCGAAGGACCGGTGTTCGCGGATGCCAACGGGCGCACGCTCTATCGCTGGCCGCTCCGGGGCCTGCGCAATGGCGACGTGGGCGACCGCAAGAACGCCGCGTCGAACTGCGGCGCTGAAATCTACAACGTGAATTCGGGGCTGCAGAGCCCATGGCCGCCAGGGCTGGCGTTGCCCGACGCTGGCGTCCGCAGGAGCTGCCAGGATCTGTGGCCGGCCGTGATCGCCACGGCCGATGCCAAGCCGGTCGGCAAGTGGAGCATCATCGCCCGCAAGGACGGCGCCAAACAATGGGCCTACGACGGGTACCCGATCTATACGTCCAATTTGGACAAACAGCCCGGCGACGTGCTGGGCGGCAGCAACCGCCGTGCACGCGGCGACGCCCCCGGGGTACGCGAGCCGCTCGGACCTCATGCCAATGTGCCGCCGGCGTTCAGCGTGGTCATGGTCGGCAGCGGCCGGATGCTCGTCAACTACTCCGGCTTTTCGGTTTACTCCTGGGACGGCGACGGGCCCGACAAGTCCAATTGTGCCGCCGCCTGTCTCGCGAGCTGGGCGCCGGTGCTGGCGGCGGAAAGCTCCCAGCCGCAAGGCGAGTGGACCATCGTCCAGCGCCAGCCCGGTATCCGGCAATGGGCGTTCCGCAAGAAGCCGCTCTACACCTATATCGCGGACGCCAAGCCGCGCAGCATGATGGGTAGCGACGAACCCGGCTGGCACAACGTCTATACCCAGCACGCGCCGGCCTGGCCGGCGGAGTTCACCCAGCAGGAAACCCATGCCGGAATCGTGCTGGCGGACGCCAAGGGCAAGACCATCTACCTCTACGCCTGCGGCGACGACGCCCTCGACCAGCAGGCATGCGACCATCCGGCGTCGCCGCAGGGGTATCGCTACTCCGTATGCGGCGGCAATGACGCCGCGCGGTGTCTGAAGACCTTCCCTTATGTGGTCGCGGCCCGGGACGCGAAGTCGCCCAGCCGGTCCTGGACGACGATCGATATCGATCCAATGACCGGGCTGTTCGCGCAAGCCGGACAGGCCGGGGCGTTGCATGTGTGGGCCTATCGCGGCCGGCCGGTCTACACCTTCGCCGACGAGAAGCCCGGTGACGTCGATGGCGACGCCTGGGGCGAATTCTACGGCGCTCGCAACGGCTACAAGGCTTTCTGGCTTCGCGACGACTTCTACTCGAACGCAGGTTGACCCCTATGGAGTTCACCCGGATGACGACTTCAAGCACCCGTCTTATCGCAACCGCGCTCGGGCTCGCGCTGTTGCCTCATGTTGCGCTGGCCGACGGCGTGACCAACCGCGCCATCGGCTATGTGCTGACCGACAAGCATTGGGCGGTCTACCAGACGCCGAACGGCAAGGCCGAATGCCCCAACGGCATGAACGACGGGCCGCGCGAACAATTTAAGATCCTGTTTCCGGAAGACGGCACCAAGCGGACGATGATGGACACCCAGTTCGTGCGCGAAGGCGAGAACTGGTTTCCGGCGGAAAACGAGCCGATCGCCCCCAACGGCAAGCCGCTGCCGTATTACGAGCCTCAGGGCAAGACCGGCGTCGGCCTGAACCTCGACGGCAAAGTGGGGCCCAACGATTTCACGAGTCCCGCCGGTGAGACCGGCATCGACAACCAGCTTTACCGCGCCGTCGGCTGCGTCGCGGGCTTCCGCGGGCCCGATGGAGCCTATACGTTTTTCCAGAACGACTACATGCAGCGGCAGATCTTCAACCGCGTGCTGATCGAGATCACCGACGTCGACGATCTCAATAACGATCCGGATGTGACCGTCACCACCTACCGCGGGTTCAGTCCGCTCCTCAACAGCGCCAACGGCAAGGACTTCATTCCCGGCGGCACCCAGAAGATCGACGAGCGCTGGGGCAAGCGCTATATCCACAGCTTCAAAGGGCGCATCGTCAACGGCACGCTGACCACCGACCCCGCCGACACCAAGATCCCCTTCGCGGACACCTTCGACACCAATGTCGACCTGACGCTCAAGGCCGCGCGCTTCAACCTCAAGCTGACGCCGACCACCGCCGAAGGTTTGATCGGCACATATCTCGACCTCAAGGAGTGGCACCATCACCTGGCGATCAACTGGACCACGCATCACGCCAGCTATGGCCAGCAGTCCATTCCATCGATTATCCGGGCGATGCGCCGCCTCGCGGACGCCTATCCGGACCCGGTTACCGGCAAGATGACGGCGATTTCCGCGGCGCTGGACGTGAAATTCGTGCAGGCCTACATCCTGCGTGACGCGAAAAAGGGCCCGGTCGCCGCCGTCCCGGCCGCTACGGCGCCGGCCGAACGGTGATTTTTAGCGGGAAATCCTAGGATTTCCGACCAGTTGACGGGAAAACGGGGGGTGTCCTGCGGCTACCGTAGGATACCGGCCTGTCTTATAGTATGACGCTGCGGGAGGCCCTGGGAGGGGTGGACCGCCGCCGCCGAGGAGAGGGAGCTGTCGTGCGCGTTTATTTGAATTTTTTGCCCGCCGTTGTGTCTTTGGCATTGGTAGCCTGTTCGGCGCCGCCCGCCGGACGCGCGCCCGCGCCGCAAGCGTCCGCCAAGGATGCCGTGGGGCCCGGCCCGATGGACGTGACCTCGCCGCAGCGCCTGCGTGTCATGAGCTCGCAGCAATACACCAACACGCTCTTCAACATTTTCGGACCCGATCTGAAGTTCGACACCCGCTTTCCGCCCCTGGTGCGCACCGGCGGTCTGCTCGGCAACGGCGGCGCGATCGCCGGGGTTAGCGACAGCCAGCTCGAGCAGTATCAGCGCACGGCGGCACTGGTGGCGGCCGAGGTTACCAACCCCACCCACCGCACGTTCCTGATTCCCTGCAAGCCGGTGGACGAGAAGTCCGCCGATGCCGCCTGCGCCGCCAAGTTCCTGCCCGCCATCGGCCGCTTGCTCTACCGTCATCCGCTGGTGCCCGAACAGACCGAGGCGCTGGTCAAGGAAGCCGGTGAAGCCGCGACGCGCTTCAAGGATTTCTACGCCGGCCTCGCCTATGCGCTGGAAGGCATGCTGATCAGCCCCGAGATGCTGCTGATCGCGGAGACCTCCGAGCCCGATCCCAAGCGCCCGGGCCACCAGCGCCTCGACGCCTATTCGTTCGCGACGCGCCTGTCCTTGTTCCTGTGGAATGCCGGCCCGGACAGCACGTTGCTTGACGCCGCGGCCAGCGGCGAACTGTACACGCCGAAAGGCCGCGCCAAGATCGTGGACATGATGCTCGCCAGCCCGCGTCTGGAAAGCGGCGTGCGTGCTTTCTTCGACGATATGTTCGGCTTCGACGACTTCGCCACGTTGGCCAAGGATGCCGAGACTTATCCGTCGTTCACCGGCGCCACCGCCGCCGACGCCCGCGAGCAGACGCTGCGCACCCTGGTCGATCATCTGGTCGCCAATAACGGCGACTATCGTGACCTGTTCACCACCCGCAAGACGTTCGTGTCCACCGCGCTGGCGCCCATCTATGGCGTGCCGGCGGGCCGCGGGTGGGTGCCCTATGAGTTCCCGGAAGGCAGCCCGCGCACCGGAATCCTCACCCACATCAGCTTCCTCGCGGTGCATTCACACCCGGGCCGCAGCTCGCCCACCTTGCGCGGCAAGGCTTTGCGCGAATTGCTGCTGTGCCAGCAGGTGCCGCGTCCGCCCGCGAACGTGGACTTTTCGGCGGTCGAGAACCCGAAATCGACCATCAAGACCCAGCGCGAGCGCGTCAACCTGCACCTCGCCAATCCGGTCTGCGCCGGCTGCCATAAGATCACCGATCCGATGGGCCTGGCGCTCGAGAATTTCGACGGCTCCGGCGCCTATCGCACCACCGAACGCGGTGCGCCGATCGACGCCAGCGGCAACCTCGACGGCAAGAGTTTCACGGACGTCGTTGGCCTCGGCCGGGCGTTGCACGATCATCCGTCGCTGCCGACCTGCCTGGTGGAACGGGTTTACAGCTATGGGTCGGGCGGCACCGCCAACGAACAGTCCAAGCCCATGCTGACCTACCTCAACCAGGAATTCGCCGCGCACGGCTACCGCCTGCCGAGCCTCTTGCGCACGATCGCCATGAGCAACGCGTTCTCGGAAGTGAAACCGCCCGAAACGCGCACCGCTTCTGTCCCAACCCAGTCCTCACAGACGAAATAACGGAGGAGCCTATGGACTCTTTCTTGACCCAGTTGAACCGCCGCCGCGTGCTCAAGGGCATGCTGAACGGCTCCGCCGTCACGGTCGCGCTGCCGCTGCTCGACGTTTTCCTGAACGGCAACGGCACCGCCATGGCCGATGGGTCGCCTCTGCCGGTGCGTTACGGCACATGGTTCTGGGGCCTGGGAATGGCCTCGAAGATCTTCGTGCCCAAGAAATACGGCGCCAACTGGGAAATCACCGAGGAAATGGAAGCGCTCCGCGGCGTCCAGAAGCAGATCAACGTGCTGACCAATTTCACCGCCTTCCGCGATACCTACCAGAACCTGTGCCACTACACCGGCTGGGTGATCCAGATGAGCGGCTCGACGCCCGCGACCCAGAACGACAAGCCGGGCGAGTCCATTGACATCACCATCGGCAATGAAATCGGCCGGCGCACGCGCTTCAAGAACCTGACCGCGACCGCGACCGGGGATGTGCGCACCACCTATTCCTACGAAAACCAGACCACGCCGACGACGCCGGAATGGTCGCCGACCCAGTTCTACACCCGCTTGTTTGGGCCGGATTTCCAAGACCCGAACGCCGCCGAGTTCAAGCCGAACCCGCGCGCGATGACCAGGAAGAGCGTGCTGTCGGCGGTGATGGACGACGTGAAGCGCGTCGAATCCCGCGTCAGCGCCGAGGACAAGGCCCGTGTCGATCAGTATCTGAGCGGCCTGCGCCACATCGAAAAGCAGCTCGACCAGCAGCTCACCAAGCCCGAGCCGCGCGCGGCCTGCGTCCCGGTCAAAGCGCCGAAAGAAGACGGCGCCATGGGCGGTGCGGCGGATATGGTGTCCGCGCGCCACCGTCTGATGACCGATCTGATGGTCATGGCGGTCGCCTGCGATCAGACCCGCGTGTTCAACATGGCCTATTCGGCGGCCTCCAGTTCGACCATCAAGCCGGGTTATGAGAAGCCGCACCACACCTGCACCCACGAAGAGCCGGTGGACGATACCCTCGGCTATCAGCCGAACGCCTCGTGGTTCACCCGCCGCGCCATGGAAGAATGGGCCTACTACGTGCAGGCTTTCTCGAAGGTCAAGGAAGGCGACGGCACGGTGCTGGACAACGTCTTCATCCACGCCTTCACCGATCATGGCTATGCCCGCGTGCATTCGCTGGACGGGATGCCGATCTTCACGGCCGGCCGCGCCGGCGGCAAGCTCAAGAGCGGCCTGCATATCGATGGCGGCGGCAGCCCTGCCACCCGTGTCGGCTTCACCGCCATGCGTCTCATGGGGCTTACCAACAAGGAATGGGGCACCAAGAGCAATAATACCTCGAAGGAAGTCAGCGAGATCCTGGCTTAACCATGCGTATTCCCCATGCTCTCGGGGCGGGCGCCATTGCGGCGCTCGCTCTGCTTTCGGCGGGTGTCTCCACCGGCGCCGAGCAGGCCAAGCCTGCCGGCGTCCACGAGGACTATCTGGCCGAACCGATGCCGCCAGGCTTCCAGGTGACCTTCAGCGAAATCGAAGGGCCGGTGTTCGCAGACGCCAACGGCAAGACCCTGTATCGCTGGCCGCTCAAGGGGCTGCGCAATGGGGATGTGGGCGACCGCAGGAGCGCGGCTTCCAACTGCACATCCGAAGTGTTCAAAGTCACCTCCGGCCTGATGAGCCCGTATCCGGCCGGCCTGCTGTTGCCGGACGCCGCGACCCGCAAAAGCTGTCAGGACGTGTGGCCGCCGGTGCTGGCCGCGGACAATGCCGTTCCGGTCGGCAAGTGGAGCATCATCCCGCGCAAGGACGGCCGCAAGCAGTGGGCCTATGAAGGGTATCCGCTGTATACCGGCACGGCGTTGGATAAGGTGCCCGGCGATGTGCTCGACGGCACCAGCCGCGGTGTGCGCGGGCCCGACGGTCCGGGCATCCGCAATCCGATCGCGCCACGCCCCAACATCCCGCCGGCGTTCGATGTGCGCCAGATGGGCACCGGCCGGATGCTGGTCAACTATGCCGGCTTCTCGGTTTACGCCTGGGATGGCGACGGTCCCAACAAGTCCAACTGCACCGAGGCCTGCCTGAAGAAATGGGCCCCGGTGCTCGCGGCCGAGACCTCGCAGCCGCAGGGCGAGTGGGCCATCATCCAGCGCTCGCCCGGCGTACGCCAATGGGTGTTCCGCAAAAAGCCGCTGTACACTTATATCGCCGACACTCGGCCCAAGAGCATGCTCGGCACCGACGAGGCCGGCTGGCACAACGTCTACACCTTGCCAGCGCCGGCTTGGCCCAGGGAGTTCACCCAGCAGGAGACCCACGCGGGCATCGTTCTCGCCGATGCGGCGGGCAAGACGATCTACGTCTACACCTGCGGCGACGACGCCATGGACCAGTTGGCTTGCGATTATCCCGGCGCGCCGCAGGAGTACCGGCTATCGGTCTGCGGCGGTGAGGCGCAGCGTTGCCTCGCCACGTGGAAACCCGTGGCGGCGGCAAAGGACGCCAAGGCGCCGAGCCGTTCCTGGACCACCATCGATATCGATCCCCTGAGCGGCAAATACGCCCTGCCAGGCGAGAAAGGCTCAATGCACGTCTGGGCCTTCCGCGGCCGTCCGGTCTACACCTTCGCGCGCGATGGCGTGGGCGACGTGGAAGGCGATGCCTGGGGCGAATTCTTCGGCTTCCGGAACGGCTTCAAGGCGTTTTGGCTCCGGGACGACTTCTTCGCGAATTCGGGTTGAGGGCCCACGCAGATGAGACACATGCACAAGTTCCTGATTGCCGCGTTGGCGTTGGCGCCCGCGCAAGCCTCGGCCGAGATCACAAACCGCACCATCGGCTACGTGCTGACCAACAAGGCCTGGGCCGTGTACCAGACGCCGGATGGCAAGGCCGAATGCCCGAACGGGTTCAACGACGGACCGCGCGAGCAGTTCAAGCTGTTGTTCCCGGAAAAGGACGGCAAGCAATACACCTGGATGGAAACCCAGTTCGCGCGCGAAGCCGATGTCTGGTTTCCTGCGGAGAACGAGCCGAGCACCGATCAGGGGCCGTTGCCCTACCGCTTGGTCAACGGCAAGACCGGCGTCGGCCTCAATCTCGACGGCAAGGTCGGCCCGAACGACTTCACGGGCCCGCGCGGCGAGCCCGGGATCGACAACCAGTTGTTCCGCGCGGTCGGCTGCACCATGGGTTTCCGCGGTCCCGACGGGTCGAACTACTTCTTCGAAAACGACTACATGCAGCGGTACAACTTCAACCGCGTCCTGCTGGAGATCACCGACGTCGACGACCTGACCAACGATCCGGATGTCACCGTCACCACTTACCGCGGCCTTGATGGCCTTTTGACCAGCGCCAACGGCAAGGACTTCATCGCCGGCGGCACCCAGCGCATCGATGAGCGTTGGGGCAAGCGCTATATCCACAAGCTCAAGGGCAAGATCGTCGACGGCATCCTGACCACCGAGCCCGCCGACATCAAACTGCCCTGGGCGATGACCTTCGACGTCAATGTCGATCAGGGCTTCAAACAGGCGCGGTTTCAGTTGCGTCTGACCGAGAAGTCGGCCGAAGGGCTGATCGGTGCCTATGTGGATGTGAACGACTGGATCCACCGTCTCCAGATCAACTGGTCAACCCACCACGCCAGCTACGGGCAGATTTCCACGCCGTCGCTCAACCGGATCTTGCGCAAGTTGGCGGACGCCTATCCCGATGCGAATGGCAAGATGACGGCGATCTCATCGGCGGCGGAAATGAAATTCGCCCAGACCTTCATCCTGCACGCCGAGAAGCCGCCGAAAGTAGCGTCGGCCAAGGACGAAGAACGCACCGACGCGCGGCGCTAGCTTCTTTTGGAGCGGCGAAAATAAAAGAAAAACGGGGTGGCGTGAAAACGCCACCCCGTTTTCGACTCCGGGAAACTTACTTCTTTTCTTCCGGTGCGCGGAACTTCATGTGGCAACCGCCGCAGCCGTCGGTGAAGGCCTTGAGGTCGGCCTTGATGGTGTCGATGTTGCCGGCCGCCGCGATCGGCATGAACTTGGCGTTGCCGGCGACGAAGCTGTCCGCGGCCGCCTTGAAGCCCGCTGCGTCGCTCCAGATTTCGGCCTTGGCGCGGGTCTTCACGCCCGAATCAGGACCGGTGCCGGCCGGGAACCACGCGGCGATGTCCTTGCCGGTGGTCGAGATGCCGGCCACCGCGGTCTTGATCGCCGCGGCATCGGGTGTCGCGCCCTTGAGCTGCTCGTTGATGGCCTTGAGGTTGCTGCCCATGGACTTCATGGCGTCCTGGCGTGCCTTGATGGTGTCGGCAGGACTTTTCTGAGCAAGCGCGGCGCCGCCGCCGCAGTAGAGCAGTGCGCCGGCGAGCAATACGCCGACAGAACGCACAAAATACATTTGGATTCTCCCCCAATCATCGCGCGCCCGATGCGCGCGGGACGGCTCATTATCGGAGACCTATCCGAGGTTTTGAAAGAAGCTTTTTCGCGCGGACATTGCGAACGAGTTGCAGTGTTCGGGCGCGCGCCACGATGCTCGTTATAGCTGCACAAGGGCAAGCCGCGCTAGGCGTCGGCATGTGACCGGCCAGGGGTAAATTATTGAAACTCAATATGTATTGAGCCAACCTCAAAGTCAGTCCGGTTGGCCTTTAGGACGTCTCCCAACGACGGAAAGATGCTAGAATGCGGTACTTCCGCTCGCTCGGAGGCGAATTTAGCTGCGCTTCCGGTAGTGGCGTGCGCTTGCGCGCGGAGAACGGCACGCGGCGTGGCATCGTCGTGTCTTTGGGGGGCTGCTGATGGCTGGTTGGTGCAACAGGCTGACGGTTGCGGGTCTGGGTCTCGGAGCGGGCCTCGCGGCGGCGCCGGCGATGGCGGCGCAGACACAAAGCTACGTGGTCAACTGGTTCGCTGGCGCGGCCTACACCCAGGACGACAATTGCCCCGGCGGCATCAATCCCGGCCTCGACATCCAGTTCGCGCGCGAGCTGAAGTCCGTGGGCATGGATGCCAAAGAGGTCGAAAAGCTCATCGGTTGGTACCTCTCCAACACTCACCAATTCGAAGTCGACACCGCGATCCGTTTCCGTGGCCGCTATCAGGGCAAGCCGGTCAACGCCTTCAACAACCCGCAGACCGTGCCCGATCCGAAGCTCAAGTACGTCACCGGCAAGTACGGCTACGGCTTCAACCTCGACGGCAAGGGCCAGGACGATCCCAAGGCGTTCGTCGATCCGCAGACCCAGGAGAAGGGGATCGACAACCAGTTGTTCCGCGCGATGGGCTGCCTGGAAGGCTTCCGTGGCTCGCTCGTGAACCATCCCACGTATTGGTATTGGATCTGGCAGACCATCCGTGACTCCCAGCCGGCGTGGCTGGTGACGGTGAGCGGCGAAGACCTCAAGAAGGACGGCCCGGTCACCATCACTTTCGACCGCGCGCTCGAGTACATGATTTCCAACAATGGCGGCGAAGCCCGCGCCGACGTGACTTACCGCGTCGATCCCGATCCGCGCTCGCACAATGTGTTCCAGGGCGAGATCAAGAATGGTGTTGCCACCGTCACCGAACACAAGAATTTCCAGATGCTCCAGAATTCCTGGGGCGTGCCGGAGTTGAACCTTCACAATTTCCATCTGCGCATGACGGTGAATCCGGACCGCTCGATGGAGGCGATCATCGGCGGATACCAGCCGTGGCATCACCTGTATTTTGCGTTCGCCCATGGTGGCCTGTCGCGCGAGATCTCCTCGGGCAGTATTCCGGGGATCTATTACCTGCTGAAGCAGCAGGCCGATGCGGAGCCGAATCCCAAGACCGGCAGCAACAGCGCGATCTCGGCGGCCTATCACATCAAGGCGGTCCCGGCGTTCATCGCCACCGAACCCTCCAGCGTCGCGGGCGCGCCGGCCCCGGGGCGTTCACCCGCCGGCGGCCAGCGCTAATCGTCGAAGATGAGATCACATATGAAACGTAGGATGATGGGGGATGCGGCGCTGGTTGCGATGGCCGCCGGCCTATTGATGTCCGGCGCCGGGGTGGACGTGGCCAGGGCCGCGGCCGTGTCCAAGGATGCCGCCGTTCACATTCCGGGTGCGGCGGTGACGCGCCGCCTCTCGCCCAGCCAGTACGAAGCCACTATCCGCGATGTGTTCGGCCCGACCGTGACCCTCGGCGGCCGCTTCGAGCCGGAAGTGCGCCGCGACGGCCTGCTCGCCATCGGCCAGGGCTATGTCAGCGTCACCTCCACCGGCATGCAGCAGTACGAGGCCATGTCGCGCGCCATCGCCGCGCAGGTGATCGACGAAAGGCACCGCGACATCGTCATTCCCTGCAAGCCCGCCGACGCCAAGACCGCGGACGACGCCTGCGCGGCGATGTTCCTGGGCAAGGTTGGCCGCGCGCTCTATGGCCGGCCGCTGACCAAGGACGAGCTCGGCACCCAGGTCGTGGCTTCCAACATGGCCGCCAAGGAACTCAAGGACTTCTACCAGGGCATGTGGCTCAGCCTGGCCAGCATGCTGGCCTCGCCCGAGTTCCTGTTTCGCGAAGAGAAACTGAAGGCGAAGGCCGACAAGAACGGTTGGTATGATCTCGAGCCCTACGCCAAGGCTTCGAAGCTGTCGTTCTTCCTGTGGAACGCGCGCCCGGACGCTCAGTTGCTCACGGCCACCGAGAAGGGCGAGCTCGACAACGCCCGCGGCCTGAAGAAGCAGGTCGACCGTCTGATGGCCTCCCCGCGCTTCGAGGAAGGCCTGCGCGCCTTCTTCACCGACATGTACGGTCTCGACGAACTCGACACCATGACCAAGGACGCCGTGATCTATCCCAAGTTCGACAGCCGCATCGCCGCCGACGCCAAGGAACAGACCTTGCGCACCGTGATGAACGTGGTGTTGGAGCAGAACGGCGACTATCGCGACATCTTCGTCACGCCCAAGACCTATCTGACCCGCCGCCTGGGGGCGATCTACGGCGTGCCGATCGTCAATGACGCCGCCAATGGCGCCCCCGAACAGTGGCAAGCCTATGAATTCGCCAAGGACGACCCGCGCGTCGGTATCGTCTCGCACATGAGCTTCCTGGCGTTGCATTCGCCGCCGGGCCGCAGCTCGCCGACCCTGCGTGGCAAGGCCCTGCGCGAAGTGATGATGTGCCAGAAGGTGCCTGCGCCGCCGGCCGCGGTCGAATTCAAGATCGTGCAGGACACCAGCAATCCCGATTACAAGACCGCGCGCGCGCGCCTGACCGTGCACGCCACCAATCCTGTGTGCGCCGGCTGCCACAAGATCATCGATCCGCTCGGCCTCGCGCTCGAGAACTTCGACGGCACGGGCGCCTATCGCCTCACCGAGAACGGCGTGCCCATCGACACCAGCGGCGCGCTCAACGGCGTATCGTTCAACAATGCCGCCGGCCTGGGCAAGGCCATGCACGACAGCCCGGCCACCGCCGATTGCGTCCTGAACCGCCTGGTGTCCTATGGGCTGGGCCGCCTGCCGGCCAAGGGCGAAACCGAATGGGTCAAGGCGCTCGGCAAGGGGTTCGCCGACGACGGATATCGTGTGCGCGATCTGGTGCGGGCCATCGCTACCGATCCCGCTTTCTACAAGGCCTCGGGGCCGTCGGTCCCGGCGGAAGCAAAACCGGAGAAAAGCCAGGCCGCGAATTGAGATGCGGTTCTAGACGGAAGGGCAGAACATGGGCGTTAAAATCACCAGACGGACCGTTCTTCGCGGCGCCATGGGCGCTGGCGCCGTGACGGTCGGGATCCCGTTCCTCGACTGTTATCTGAACGACAGCGGTACGGCGCTCGCCGCCACCGGTACCCCGTTGCCGGTCGTGTTCGGCACCTGGTTCCAGGATCTGGGTTTCAATCCCGGCCGCTGGGTTCCCGCCAAGACCGGTTTCGATTTCGAGAACAACGTCGAACTCAAGGTGTTCGATCCGTACAAGAAGAAGATGAACCTGGTGAGCGGCCTTCAGTACTACCTGGACGGCAAGCCGCTCGAAACCCATGCCACCGGCGTCGAGATCGTCACCACCGGCGGCATCGCCTCGCAGGCCGAGGCCATGGCCAGTGCCGACAGCCTGATCGCCGACACCATCGGCACCCGCACCCGCTTCCGGTCGCTGGAAGTGGCTTTCAACGGTGGCCGGCAGAGCCGCAGCAAGCGCGCCAATGCCGCCAACAACCCGTCGGAGCCGTCGCCGGTCGCGCTCTACACCCGCATCTTCGGGCCGGATTTCAAGGATCCCAACGCCGCAGACTTCAAACCGGACCCGGTGGTGATGACGCGCAAGAGCGTGCTGTCCTACGTCACCGAGCAGCGTAAAAAGGCCATGAGCGAGGTCGGCGCGGCCGACCGTGTGCGCCTCGACCAGTACTTCACCGCCATCCGCGAGATCGAACAGCAGTTGGCGCTGGAACTGCAGCGCCCCGAGCCGCTGCCGCAATGCACGGTGGCTGAGAAACGCGACGAGGTGAAGCCGAGTTCGCTGATTCCGGCGGTGGTCGCGAACGGCAAGCTGTTCTCGGAGCTGCTGGCCCACGCCGTCGCCTGCGGCCAGACCCGGGTGTTCAATATCAACATCGGTTCGCAGGGCCTGCGCACCGAGGGCTCGGCCCAGACCTGGCATGGCTTCACGCACGAGGAAGCCATCGATGAAAAACTCGGCTACCAGAAGGAAGTCACATTCTTCATCACCACCGCCACCAAGATGTGCGCGGATTTCGTGGGCGTGCTCGACGCGTACCAGGAAGGCGCCGGCACCTTGCTCGACCGTTGCGGCCTCATGTGGATGACCGACCATGGCTACGCCCGCACGCACACCATGGACAATATCCCGGTGATGACCTTCGGCTCCGCGGGCGGCCGTTTGCGGACCGGTCAGCACATCTCGGCGGTCGGCGATCCGGCCACGCGCGTCGGCCTGACCATGCAACAGATCATGGGCGTACCGGTGAGCACGTGGGGTGTGCAGTCGAACCAGACCTCCAAGACCATGAGCGAGATCGTCGCGTAAGGAGAGAGACGGATGGCTGTACGTAAAATTCTCGTTGCCGGTGTCGCGACGATTGCGGTGGCGTCGGCTCTCACGGCGATGAGCGCGGAGCGCGGCAAGGCGGTGACGCCGGTGATCGCCACGCCGCTCGGCATCACCACCCAGCCGCTGGGGGTCGCGCAAGGGTGGGGCCTCGGCAAGGACGTGGCCGCGGAACTGCCGCGCGACCAGATCGCCTACACCGATCTCAAGGGTATGACGCTCTATACCTATGACAAGGATCCGGCCGGCAAGTCGGTCTGCGTCGATGACTGCGCCAAGACCTGGCTGCCGATGCCCGCGGTCGCGGGCGCCAAACCGTACGGCGAATGGTCGGTGATCACGCGCGCCGACGGCAGCAAGCAGTGGGCGCTCAAGGGCAAGCCGCTCTATCGCTATTTCGAGGACACCACCCAGGGCTCGGTGATCGGCTTCAACTTCGAATACATCAAGAACCGCGGGCCGCTCGCCGGCCACCGCGGCGCCTACTACGGCCCGCGCCTCAAGGCGCCGCCGATGCCCGAAGGCTGGCGTGTCGCCATGCTGTATCCGGTCGAGGATATGAAGCTGCCCGCCGGGTTCCAGGTGCATGAGGTGCAGGACGCGGCCGGCATCGCGCTCACCGACGAAACCGGCCGGACGCTCTATGTGATGGCGGCCGACGCCGCCAGGGAACCGAAGGCCTGCAACGGCGGTCCCTGCGCCAAGCAATGGATTCCCTATGCCGCGCCATCGGTTGGCCTCTCGATGGGTGACTTCGCCACAGTCGCGCGCGCCGACGGCGTGCAGCAGTGGACCTATAAGGGACAACCGGTCTACCGCTTCGCCGGCGACTACAGCGCCAACCTGGCCGGCGGCGACGGCGTCGACCCCTTGTGGCGGGTGGCTTACGTGGCGAAGTACTTCATGCCCGCCGAGGTCAAGATCGGCAAGACCGCGAGCCAGGGCAAGGTGCTCACCACCGCCGCGGGCATGACGCTCTATCGCCGCGATGGCTGGCTTTATCAATCCGGCGGCGGCCACAGCTTCCCGCGCGGCCAGGCGCAGCGCCCGGCGGTGGGCCGCGACCTTGGCACCGAACGCCATTGCGGCGAGCAGTTCGACAGCATGGCGAAGCTCGGCGACTGCAACGTGATCTGGCAGCCGTTGCTGGCGGCTGACGACGCGCAGCCCTCGGGCTTCTTCGACGTCTATACGCGCGCCGACGGCAAGAAGCAGTGGGCTTACTCGGGCTATGCCTTGTGGACGTTCGCCGGCGACAAGAAGCCCGGCGATATCAACGGCCATGACTCCTACGATATCGCCCTCAGCGAAGACCCCAATGTGCTGGTCAACGTGGGCACCCAGATGGACGGCTCCCAGGCGCTGTATTGGAGCATCGCCGTTCCCTAGGTTTTGCTGGCCGGCGGCGAAGGAGGGCCGGCCGCTCCGTTATCTCTCGATGGCCAAGACCCACCTGTGGGCGGATAGCCGCAACCTTTTCCCGCGCCGCCCCGCTGTTGATGTGGGGCATGCGCCACAGCCTCGATCCCAGCCCCTTGGCGCAAACCGCCCTATACACGGGGATCCCTATAAATGTATGCCGGGCTACCTGCGGCGAGGCGCGCGCGGTGGCTGTGATGGAGCCGCGGACCCGTGTCGGTCCGTGTGACGGCGATCCCGGTTTCGATACCGGCCTTCATGTCTCCGTCCGGCTAAGGACGCGTGCGCCCACCATTTAAAGGTGCAGTGCGATGCAATATTCGTTTTGCAATGCAGCAATTTTCCTCAATTTGCTGTGTTTACTGTGTCGTAGCGGGCACACCACCGCATAACAATCGCGAAACTCGCACGAAGCTTGCGGCAAGCTGTCCATGCATGCAGTAACACTGCGTTGCGTTCCGCAAAAGCGGGGCACGCGCTCGGGGAGACGTTTGAGCGCGCGGATTTTTCATAGGAGGAACCATGACCAAATTTACGCCGGGAATCCGTCTGGTGAAGGCGCGCGCCTTGGCCACCACTTCAGCGCTGGCGATGATCACGAGTGCCGTGGTCGCCGCGCAAGCGCAGGCCCAGACCGCGCCGGCGCAGAGCGCCCAGGCGCCGGCGGTCGAAGAGATCGTCGTTACCGGCAGCCGCGTGATCCGCGACGGCTACGAACAGCCGACGCCGGTCTCGGTGATGAGCGCCGAAATGCTCAACGCTTTCGCCGACACCAACATCGCCGACACGGTGAACAAGCTGCCGGCGTTCTCCGGTTCGACGACGCCGCGCTCCGCCACCGCCAACCTGACCTCCGGCGCCGCTGGCGTGAACGTGCTCAACCTGCGCGGCATCGGTGGCAACCGCGTGCTGGTTCTGCTCGACGGCAAGCGCGTCATCAACGCCTCGGTCAGCAACGGCTTCACCGGTGCCGACGTCAACTCGATGCCCAATGGCCTGATCAGCCGCGTCGACGTGGTGACTGGCGGCGCCAGCGCCGCCTACGGCTCGGACGCGCTTTCGGGCGTGGTCAACTTCGTGCTCGACAAGGAATTCGTCGGGCTCAAGGGCAAGGTCGAAGGCGGCGTGACCACCTACGGCGATGACCGCAACTGGACGGTCTCGCTCTCGGGCGGCACCACGTTCGCCGGCGGCAAGGGTCATTTCCTGATCTTCGGCGAAGACGGGTTCAATGACGGCATTCGTGGCGTGCCGCGGCCGTGGAACTCGGAAGGCGGCTCGGTGGTCGCCAACTCCGCGTACACTCCGACCAACGGCCTGCCGGCGTTCCTCGTGGCGCGCAAAGTCGGTGTCAGCAGCGGCACCGGCGGCGGCCTGATTACCAGCGGTCCCCTCAAGGGCATCGCCTTCGGACCGGGCGGTGTCCCCTATCAGTTCCAGTATGGCTCGATCTGCTGCGCCAACAACGCCATGGTCGGCGGCGACTGGGCGACGTCGCGCATCGACAACAACCTCGACCTCGATCCCGAAGTCGAGCGTCTGAACATGTTCACCCGCGTCAGCTACGACGTCACCGATAACATCCAGGTGCATGCCGAGTTCCAGTGGGCCTATGCCCATTCCAACGCCAACTCGAACCCGAACCGCACCCTCGCCAATATGACGATCAAGGCGGATAACCCGTTCATTCCGGCGTCGGTGGCTGCCCAGATGACCGCCCTGAAGCTCACGTCGTTCGTCATGGGTTCGTGGAATGCCGACGTGCCGCGCTTCCACTCCAACAACAAGCGCACCACGCGCCGCGGCGAATTCGGCCTCACCGGCAACTTCGATGCCCTCGACACCAACTGGAAGTGGGACGCCTACTATCAGATCAGCACCAACGGCCTGTCCCAGCGTGCTGACTCCGTCGGCCACACGCTCCATATCGCGAACGGCCGCGACGCCGTGCGCGTGGCCAACGGCGCCATCGTTTGCCGCATCAACGCCGACGCCATCACCACCAACGACGATTCTAAATGCGTGCCGTACAATCCGTTCGGCATCGGTGTGAACTCGAAGGCGGCGATCGACTACTACGCCGGCACCAGCTTCCGGTACGACGCCCTGCGCCAGGACGCCAGCTCCATCAGCGTCAGCGGCGAGCCGTTCTCGTCCTGGGCCGGTCCGGTGTCCCTCGCGTTCGGTATCGAGCATCGCTACGAGCGCATCACCAGCATCCAAACCACGGACGACGAGCAGGGCCTCTGGCTCACCGGCAACTACCGCGGCAACTACGGCAACTACAGCGTGACCGAGGGTTTCGTCGAAACCGTCGTTCCGCTGGCCAAGGACACGGCGTGGGCGCAGTCGTTCGACGTCAACCTGGCGATGCGCGCCACCAGCTACACGACCTCGGGCTACGTCACCACCTGGAAAGCCGGCGCCACCTACCAGCCGATCGACGACATGCGTTTCCGCTTCACGCGGTCGCGCGACATTCGCGCGCCGAACCTGGGCGAATTGTTCGCCGGCGGCACCGCCGCCTCGGGCAATCCGTTCGCGGACCCGTTCACGGGCACCTCGATCACCGGCGGCTTCCAGCTCAGCCGCGGTAACCCGCTGCTGAAGCCGGAAGAGGCCGACACCACCGGCATCGGCGTGGTGCTTTCGCCCACGTTCTTCCCGGGCTTCCAGGCCTCGGTCGACTACTGGAACATCGACATCTCGGGTTCGGTGGCGGTGCCGAGCGGTCAGTCGATCATCGACGGCTGCTATGCGGGCAACGCGCTGTTCTGCCCCAACATCATCCGGCCGTCGAACCTTCCGGGTGTCGGGCCGATCGGGAACACTGGCCTCTATCCGATTCAGACGGTCGTGGTCTCGCCGCAGAACATCGCCTCGCAGGTCGCGCGCGGCATCGACATCGAGACCAGCTATCGCGTCAACCTGGACGAAGTCGTCAGCAGCTGGAGCGGCGGCCTGTCGATCAGGGCCCTGGCCAGCTATGTGCTGAAAATGTCGTCCTTCGACCCGACGCTGTCGGCCAATCAGTATGTCGAGGGCTCCGGCGTGCTCGGCGGCTTCGCGACCACGGGCTACAGCGGCCAGACCGCGCCGAAGATGAAGCTGAGTGCCTCGGTGACCTATACGCTCGATCCGATGTCGTTCATGCTCGGCATGCGTCACACCGCCGGCGGCGTCTACAACAACGCCTTCGTGCAGTGCACGTCGGGCTGCCCGAACAACGGCGGCCGTACCATCGACAACAACCGTATCGCCGCCGATACGGTTTACGACATCAACGTCACCTACAAGCCGTTCGCGGAGAACAAGGACACCGAAGTGTTCTTGACCATCCAGAACATTTTCAACACGGATCCGCCGTTCGTCGGCGGCAATACCGGCAGCACTTACTATTCGGGTCAGAACAACAGCCGCTACGATGTGCTCGGCCGCAACTTCCTCGCCGGTGTCCGCTTCAAGATGTAGAAGCGCGAACCTCGCGGATACCTGGAGCCCGCTGGCCATGCCGGCGGGCTCTTTGTTTTTCTGCGCCCAACGCGCACACGCGAACTGTGCGTGGCCGAGTCCGGGCGTGGCGTATTCAGAAAGGTTTGAGAAAGCTTAGCGTAGTGTTCCAGAAACCTAGCCGGCGCTCCGCCGGCGCGGTACCGCGCCAACTGTGTCGTTACAGGCACAGGTGCCGGAAGAAAGCTGTTCTACCACTGTCCCTCACGCAGCAACCGGATTGCTTCGCCGAGTCCTCCTCCTCTATGACACGCCACCACAGCCTCGCGATACCGCGAGCGCGCGCTCTGTGAGCTTCTGAGCGCGCCTTTACCGAAGGGGAACTCATGAAAACCTTTACGCCTGGAATCCGCCTGACCAAGCCGCGCATTCTGGCCTCCACGTCCGCGCTGGCCCTCGTCGCCGGCGCCATTGTCGCTTCGCCGCACGCCTTCGCCGCCGACGCCGCGCAGACCGCCCCGGTGGAAGAAATCGTCGTGACCGGCAGCCGCGTGATCCGCGACGGCTACGAAGCGCCGACCCCGGTGTCCGTGCTGGGCGCCGAACAGCTCAACAACGTCGCCGCCACCAATATCGCCGACGCCGTGCGCCAGATGCCGGTGTTCAGCAACGGCGTATCGGGCCGCACCGCCACCGCCAACCTGACCTCCGGCGCCGCGGGCGTGAACCTTCTGAACCTGCGCGGCATGGGCGCGCAGCGCACCCTGGTGCTGCTCGATGGCCACCGCGTCATCAACGCCTCGCTCTCGAGCGGCTTCACCGGCGTGGACGTCAACTCGATGCCCAACGGCCTCGTCAGCCGCGTTGACGTGGTCACCGGCGGCGCTTCGGCGCAGTACGGCTCCGACGCGCTCTCGGGCGTGGTCAACTTCGTCACCGACAAGACCTTCTCCGGCGTGAAGGGCACGGTCGAGGGCGGCGTGACCACCTACGGCGACGACCGCAACTACCTGATCAACATCGCGGCGGGCGGCAACTTCGCCAATGGCCGCGGTCACATCATGGTGTTCGGCGAAAACGCCTACAACCAGGGCATCCGCGGCAACACCCGCCCCTGGAACGCCCAGGGCGGTTCGGTGGTCAACAACCCCGCCTACGGCACCGGCGCGGGCCAGAGCACATCGGTTCCGGCTTTCCTGGTCGCTAAGCAGGTCGGCGTGATCAACGGCACGCCCGGTGGCATCATCACCGCGGGTCCGCTCAAGGGCATCTACTTCGGCCCGGGCGGCCAGCCGCTGCAGTTCAACTACGGCCTGAGCACCGGCAGCAACACCATGGTCGGCGGCGACTGGCAGATGTCGCGCATCGACAACGGCCTGGACATCGATCCTGAACTCACGCGCCAGAACGTCTTCGGCCGCGCGAGCTTCGAGGTTACCGATGGCGTCACGCTCTGGGCCGAGTTCCAGTGGGCGAACGCGCACTCCAACGCCAACTCCAACCCGAACCGCACGCTCGGCAACGTGCCGATCCTCTCGGGCAATCCGTTCATCCCGGCCTCTGTGCAGGCGCAGATGACCGCGCTCAAGCTGACCAGCATCACCATCGGCTCGACCAATGGCGACGTTCCGCGCTTCCATTCCAACAACACCCGTACCCTGCGCCGCGGCGCGGCGGGCGCCGAAGGCCGGTTCGACGCGTTCGATACCGCCTGGAAGTGGGACGCCTACTATCAGATCAGCGCCGAGGGCATTTCCTCGCGCGCCGACAACGTCGGTCACTTCGTGAGCGGTACGTCGCTGGGACGCCTCAACCTCGCCGAGGACGCGGTGCTCGCCCCCAATGGGCAGATCGTGTGCCGTTCGAGCCTCACCAACCCGACCAACGGTTGCGTGCCTTACAACCCGATGGGCATCGGCGTGAACAGCGCGGCCGCCATCAAGTACGCTTTCGGCACCAGCTTCCGGCATGACTCGCTCCGCCAGGATGCCACCGCCGTCAACGTCAGCGGCGAGCCGTTCTCGACCTGGGCCGGCCCGGTGTCGGTGGCGCTCGGCGTCGAACACCGCTACGAGCGCGTCACCTCGATCGAGACTCCCGACGACGAGAACAACCTCTGGCTCACCGGCAACTACCACCTCAACCTCGGCAACTACAGCGTGACCGAAGGTTATGTGGAAACCGTCGTGCCGCTGGCCAAGGACGTGGCGTGGGCCAAGTCGTTCGAGTTGAACGGGGCCTTCCGCGGCACCGACTACACCACCTCCGGCTATGTCTCGACCTGGAAGATCGGCGCGACCTGGCAGGTGATCGACGACATCCGCCTCCGCGCCACCCGGTCGCGCGACATCCGCGCGCCCTACCTCGGCGAACTGTTCGCCGGCGGCACGGCGGCGTCGGGCAACACCTTCATCGACCGCAGCACCAATCCGCCGACCACCACCACCGGCGGCTTCGCGCTCAGCAAGGGCAACGCGACCCTCGGACCTGAAAAGGCCGACACCACGGGTCTCGGCGTCGTGGTTCAGCCCTCGATGTTCCCGGGCTTCCAGGCCTCGGTCGACTACTACAACATCGATATCGGCAACGCGACCGAAGTGCCGAACGCGCAGAGCATCATCGACGGTTGCCAGGTTCAGGGCATCCAGTCGCTGTGCGCGAACATCATCCGCGTCGCGGGCGCCATCAACACCGTCATCACCAGCCCGCAGAACATCGCCGAGCAGGTGCAGAAGGGCCTCGACATCGAAGCCAGCTACAGCCTGCCGCTGGACACCATCTCCAGCGGTTGGGACGGCACGCTGTCGATCCGCGCCTTGGGCACCTACGTGCTCGACCTGAAGTCGGTCGATGTGCAGTACGGCACGGTCGACGGCCGCGGCGTCATCGGACAGTTCGGGGTTGGCGGCTTCGCCGGCCTGACAGCGCCGAAGTTCCAGTCGAACGTGACCGTGACCTACGCCTTCGATCCGGTGTCGGTCAGCGTCATCGAGCGTCATGTCTCCAGCGGCGTCTACAACAACGCCCTGATCGTCTGCACCTCCGGTTGCCCGGTGTCGACCTCCGCGGCGCCGACCATCGACAAGAACTTCGTTGCCAGCAACGACCTGTGGGATCTGTCGATCCGCTACAAGTTCCTGCCGGACAACAAGGACACGGAAGCGTTCCTGACCATCCAGAACCTGTTCAATACCGCTCCGCCGTTCATCGGCGGCACGGTGGGCAGCACCTACTACGCCGGTCAGGCCAACGAGCGTTACGACCGTCTCGGCCGCCAGTTCATGGCGGGCGTGCGCTTCAAGATGTGATTTTCGGCGTAAGCCGGATAGGCAAGGGCCCGCCCGATTGGCGGGCCCTTTGTTTTTGTGCAATATCGCCGGGCATGCTGATCGAAGAGTACCCCCAGGCGGTTCCGGCAAGTTTGTGCGACGAGATCGTCGCCTGCTTCGAGCGCGACCCCGCGCGGCGCCCGAGCGCGGTGGTGGCGCCCGGCGGACCGTCGGCGCATGAGGTGCGCACGGGAACCCAACTCGCCATCGATCGCGCCAATCCCGAATGGGACCGCCTGTTTCTGGCGGTGGCGCCGGCGCTGCGCCGGGCGGTCGATGCCTATCAGCAGAAGTACCCCGGCCTCGCGGCCCTGGTGGAGTGGGAGGGGCTCGATTGCACCTTGCCGTTGATCGAACGCGTCGATCCGGGCCAAGGGTTCAACTGGCACTACGACCAGACCGCCGACACCAAGGACCGGCGCATCCTCGCGGGACTGCTTTATCTGAAAACCGTGGCGAGCGGCGGCCACACCCAGTTCCTGCACCAGAACACCGACGTGAAGCCCGAAGCGGGGAAAATAGTGTTGTTCCCGCCGTTCTGGACCCACATCCATCGCGGCGTGACGCCGGCCGCCGGCGCCAAATACGTCATGAGTTTCTTCTGGATTTACCCGGAGACCGAGCCGCCTCCGCCCTAGCCGCCGCACTATCGCCGAATCCTTGAAAAAGGCCTGATGGAGCCGGGCTTTTGGGGACTTGAGGTGCATGCGCGCCGGAGAAGGGGCTGCTATACTCCCTGGGCGGGAGAGGGGGGAGCGCATGGGGACTATTGCTGGCAAGGATTCGGTTCTGGGGGTGGCCGCGGTTTTATCCGCTGCGCTGGTCCTCGGCGCCTGTTCCGGCCCCGGTTCATCCGCGCCCAAGGCATCCGTCGCGGCCGCGGAACCCGCGGGTGATGGCGCCCCGAAGCGGCTGCGTATCCTCACCGAGGCCCAATACCTCAACACCATCGCTTACGTGTTCGGCCCGGACTTCAAACCCGTGACGACTTTCCCGCCCTCGCAGCGCACCGAGGGTTTACTGGCGGCCGGAACGTCGCGCGGTGGGATCACCACCCAGCAACTGGAACTTTACCAGAAGGCGGCCGCGACTGTGGCGACGATGGCGGTGGACAAGGCTCACCGCAGCTACCTCGTCAACTGCAAGCCGCGCAATGATGCCGGTGCTGATGCGGCCTGCGCCACCCAGTTTCTGGGCGAGAAGGGCCGGCTCCTCACGCGCCGCGCTTTGAGCGCGGCGGAGTTGGACGCTTTCGTTGCCGAGGCCGGCAAGGCCGCCGACAAACTCCAGGATTTCTATGCCGGCCTGGGCGTGGCGCTCGAAGGGATGCTGGTCGGCCCCGATGTGCTGTTCGTCACCGAAAGGTCGGAACCGGACCCGCGCGCGCCTGGACGCGAGCGCCTCGACGCGTTTTCTCTGGCGACCCGCCTGTCGCTGTTCCTGTGGA
>JAIBCD010000024.1 GCA_019694335.1 Rhodospirillaceae bacterium
ATCAGCACGAACGTCCGCACGGTCCAGGTCACGGGCTCGATGCAACGCTCGGGTATCGCACCGGCCTGGTAGCACAGCGTCATGTGAGGCCGGAAATTCCAGGTCAGCCACCGCCGCAGGCCGGCGCCGATCAGGGCTTCGTTGAGTTTGCGATGCAGCAGGTCGAGACCCGGCGCACCGTCAGAGGGTCGCAAGAACATATGGCCTTTGGCGCAGTGGAGCTGATCGAAAGCGATCGGGAACGGTTCAACGCGCACCGTCGCGGCGGCAGCTTTGGCGTTGGCGAAATGCGCGCGCGGCATCTGGTCGAAGAATCCGCCGATGTCGCGTAAGGTCACATGGCGGCGCTCGACTTCCACCGGCTGGCCCAGCGCACCGTGCTCTCTGCGCATTTGCTGCAAGAGTTGGTCGGCCTGCTGATTGGCCGCGGCGTCTGGCCGGAGCGCGAAGAACACATTGCACATGCGCGGCTGCATGGGCGGCAGCGCGAAAAGGGACAGCTGTGGCGGTCGGGGCGGCGGGGGAGCGGCCGTCGCGGCAATAACCGTAGAAGAAGCAGGGGGTCGCCGGCTCAAGGCCATGGCCGTTTCCTATGCGGGGGGCGGTATGGTTTTTGATGTTCTTGTTTTGTTCTTTCTGACTTTATAACCCCCAGCGGTGCGCGGAGTCACGCCAATTCCCGTCCGATCCGCCCGTGAAGCGGCATGCATTCGCGGCGGACCACCTGTGTGAACTGTGCGGGCGTGACCTCCTGCACGGTGGAGCGCCGGCGCCTATGTGACGCCTATCGACACACCCTGCCGCGCCCGCCGGTGCATTTTTCAGGACGACATCCCATGGCGACCCAGTACTCGGCCCAGATCTATGACCTCAGCACCATGAGCCGCGCTTCTGCGCCTCCGGGGGTGCACATGCGGGAGGCGCAAGATAGGTGGTCGCCGACGTTGTCCTATCCGCAGCGTATCGCCGCCATGCTGGCAGAGGCGCCGCAGGCGCCCAAGCTGCGGCGCGTACGGGAAACGGCGGTTCAGCCGCTGGCCGACGCCACCAAGGCCCTGCTGATCGCGGTCCATACGCTCAATGCCACGCTCGGATAAAGCGGGGGTAACGCGGCTTAGTTGGCGGTGTACTGGCCGATGTTCGCGTTGCCGGTACCGGTGCACCCTTCCTGTCCGTATCGCAGGTATTTCTGCGCGCGCGCGGCGCCGTCGACCTCGCCGACATAGAGGTTGCCCTGGGAATCCACCGCAACCATGTGCGGCCAATGGAACATGCCGCCCTGGCGTCCGCCGCCGCCGACCCGGTTCAATTCGGTCAGGTTCTGGCGGTTGATCACATAGATCACGTCGTTGCCCAGGTCGGCGACGTACATACAGGTCTGCTTAGGGTCGCTCGAGAAGTTCACCGTCCCTGAGGTTCCGCCCGAGGTTTGCGGCGCGACATGGATTTCGCCGACGAAGCCGCATTTGCCAATTTCGCCCTGCGGATTGCCGCAGGGTTTGCCGACTTCGGAGGCCTTGAAGATCTGCACGCGATTGTTGCCGCGATCGCAGACATAAAGCAGACCGTCGTTCGCGAGCTTGGCGCAATGCACCGGACTGCGGAAGAAACTGGGTTTGAGTCGTCCGGCCTTGTAGTCGTCCGGCCATGTGCCGGCGCCTTCGCCGGGATCGCTGCCGGGCGCACGGGCGCGCACGTCCTCGTTTTCGCCGATCACCGGATTCTGCCCATAAGCGCCGAAGTGCCCGACATATTTCCCCGTGGCGGCCGCGACGATCAGAACGCGCCGATTGCCATAACCATCCGCGACGTACAGAAGGCCGGACTTGGCGTCGACCGCCATGTCCGCCGGCCAGAACGGTTCCGGCGTGCCGTTCACGCCGCCTTTGGTGTCGTTGCTGTTGGGCCCTTTGGCGCCGGCGGTTCCGATCTGCAGGACGAAGGAGCCGTCGGCTTTGAATTTGAGGATCTGTGAATCGTTGCCGAAGTTGGGCGCCCATGGATACTGGCCATGGAAATTGACCTCCTGACCGTTGCCCGCGAGGTAGACGAAGTCATTCTCGTCGACATAAATGCCGTGTTCGCGCGCCGGCCACACGCAGCCATCCTGGCCGCGGCATTTGGTGTCGAGGAATCCCGGATCGCCTGGGCCGCCCCAGGCGTGCACCAGTTTTCCGGCCCGGTCGAACTCCAGCACCGACGGCGCGGGATTGCAGCAGCCGTTGAGTGCGCCGTTAGGGCGCGGATGCCCAAGCGCGCTGATGGGATTGCCTTTTGCGTCCTTGGCCGCCGCACCCTGCATGCCGGCGTCGGTGGAACTGACCGAGCGCGGACGCTGCAGCACCCAGATATGGTCGTGTTTATCCACGGCGATGCCGCCGATATCGCCGATCACCCAGTGATGCGGCAGGGGCTGCGGCCAGGCGGGATCGTGCACGAAGCCGGGCGCGCCTTTGCCCTCATACCCGTGCAGGCGCTCCAGCGTGCCCGCTTTGCGCAGCGCCTCGACGGCGGTGTTTTGCGCCTGGGCCGGCGATATGGCCAACGCCGCGAGAAGAATCCACAAGTATCTTGCCGTCATGCGAATCCCCTGGAAGTCGTTCTTACAATTCGAAGGACGGAACCCCTTCGGCATCGAGCGGCGCTTCATGGACCGCGATCACCGCCGTCACCGGCAGGGCCCCGTAAAGATGCGGAAACAGTGTGCCGCCGCGTGACGGCTCCCACACGATGTCCAGACCCGTGGCGTCTACCGCCAGGACGACGAGATCGGCCTTGCCGCGGAAATGCAGGCGGGCGGTCTCGTGCGCCTGCATCGCGGTCGAGAAATGGATATAGCCGTCGCGCAGATCGATTCCAGACCCGGTGAAGGTTCCGGATTTTTGTGCGGCCAGCCATTCGCCGCGCGGCAGGATTTTATAGATGATCGTCATGGGCGGCAGTGTAACTCAGTTCGCGGCTTTGGTTCCCGAAACACGCACTATCGCACCGCAATAAAGTTGCGGATCGGGCGCCGCGTAGCCGAAGCCGCTAGGGTTTCGTTTCCGCCGCCTGCCTGAGGTGTGCGATCTGCTCGCCCAGCACCTGGTCCACCGGCGCGGCCCATTTGCCGAACCCATCCTTTACATAACCACCGGCCCGAAAGGTGAGTGTGACATCGGTCCCGGCATCCTTGGCGGCGAGCGTCCAGGCCAGCGCTCCGTCGGCACCGAGGTTGAAGAACGGCCCGAGCGATCCGCGCAGCACCAGGGTCTTGGGCGGCGCGAAAAATCCGACCGCCATATGTTGCACCGATCCGCCGTTCGGCAGCGCCTCGCACCAGCAACCGCCGGCTTTCGGCTCCAGGGTCATGTTCGCGGCCTTGCCCGAGAAGGTATGGTCCGGGCTCCAGTATCGGGCGGGCTGGATCAGCACGTCCCACACCTTCTGCGGCGCCGCCGCGACGTGGATCGTGTGCTGAATCTCCATGCCGGACGTCCCGACATCGGCCACCGCCGCCTGCGCGGGCGCCGCGCCGAGCAGCGCCACCGTTAGAATCAGCTTTTTCATGACATCCTCCCCCTTAAACGAAAGGCGGCCGTCGCAGGCCGCCTTTCGCCGCTGTTCATTTCGCCGCCATGCTCACTTCTTCAGGACGAGTTCCTGCGCCATGACGTGCGACTGGTCGGCGGTCTTGCGGGGCACGAACTTCTGCACCCGGTCGTTGTTGGAATCGGCGACATAAAAATTGCCGGCCTGGTCCACCATCCACTGGTGGGGATTGTCGATCTGTCCCGGTTCGGCGCCCAGCATGCCCCAGTGATAGAGCAGTTTGCCGTTGGTATCGAACTTGGCGAAGCGGTTGTAGCCCGCAGCCGCCAGCCAGACCGCGCCGTCCTGGGTGGCGACCACGCGCGTCGCGCTGCGCACGTTCGGCCAGATGTCGAGCAGCTTGCCGGTTTCGTCGAAGATCTGGATGCGGTTGTTGACGCGGTCGGCGGTGTAGACGCGATGGTTGGCGTCCACGCTCACCGCGTGGATCAGGTTGAACTGGCCGGGGCCAGAGCCCTTGGTGCCCCATTCCAGCTGATACTTGCCGTTCTTGTCGAATTTGATGACGCGGCCGTTCTTGTAGCCGTCGGCGATATAAAACGAGCCGTCGGGCATGAACGCCATGCCGGCGGGTTCGTTGAAGTGGGTGTGGTCGGTGCCGGCCACACCGTTCTCGCCGACCTTCATCACCAGTTTCTTCACGTCATTGGTGAATTTCAGAATCTGCTGGCCCGTGCGGTCGACCACCCACAGGTGGCGCTCCTTGTCATACGGGTCGAATGCCAGGCTGTGCGGGATCGAGATCAACTCGTTCCACTGGCTCAGGTTCTCGATCATCTTGCCGTCGCCGTTCAGGATCATGAGCTGGTTGACCTGGATCTTGGCGGGCGACATGTCGGTCGGGACGGTCGTCTTTTCCTTCATCACCGTGCCGTCCGCGGCGAGCAGCGGATAGCCGGCCAGGGTGAGGGAGCGGTCGTTGCTGCCGATGATGATGCGGTCGGGCGTGTCGGCCACCACCGAGACCACGCGCTGGTCCCAGCGGTCGATGCCGGGCTTGAACCAGCCCCTCACCACCTCATATGGGCCGGTTTCGTCCATCCCGCCCTTGGTGACTTCCTGCGCATAGGCCGGCATCGCCAGCGCCAGTGCGACCAGGCCCAGCTTCCACTGAACTTTCATGACTTCCTCCCCCAAAAATGGACTTCAGATATGTTTGAGCTTGCGGCGCGTGGCGATCGCGGCGCCGGCGTATCCCAGCCCATGCAAAAACGCGGTCGCGGCCATGAAACCCGCGCCGAACGACATCAGCCGCGACGTGTCGGAAATTTCCTGGCCATGCGCAAAGCCGTGGAAAAAAGCGAACAGGCCGGTCACCGCCATGCCCCAGCCGAGCGGCAGGTTGCGGCGCGCGAGCACCAGGCCGGCGAGGGTGATCACCGACAGCAGGATCATGGCTTCGACACCGGGCAGCGGCAGGCCGAGCGCGCCTGCCACGCCACCGCTACCCATGACCGCGACGAAGGTGGCGGGAATGATCCACCGCGCGGCGCCGGCGTGCTGCGCGGCCCATGCCCCGACCGCGACCATCACCACGAAGTGGTCCCAGCCCAACAACGGATGGCTGAAGCCGGCGGTCCAGCCGCCGAAGGCATGCCCGGGATGCGCTTCGGCCGGCGCCGCCAGCGTGAGAAGAAGGGCTCCGGCCAGGAGCGGAAGATGGCGCGGCAGAAACGGCATGTGCGACCCCCAACATGCGCCTTTTCATGGCGCTGATATGCAGCCAATAGGAAGGCCAAACCCCACGCCTGTCAACGCGGGGGCCTTCAAAAAAAACCGCCATCCAGCGGCGATTTAAGGCATTGTCTGAACCTGTCATCGCCCGCCGGCACGAGACCGGGCGGGCACCGGTCAGGATATGGGGAGGATCGTATGAAAAACCTTGGGTGCATCGCTGCCGTTCTGTCTTGCGCTTTGTTCGGGGCCGCTTTTGCCCACGCCGCGGAGCCGGCGCGCACCGCCGATATCGCCAAGCGCGGGCTCAAGCCGGCGGACTTTCCGCGCTGGAAGCAGCTGGTTCCCAATGTCTACGCCTATGAGGATCTGCTGAGTTCGGCGGGCGTCACCTTCACCACCAACAGTCTGATCGTGGCCACCACCGACGGCCTGGTGCTGGTGGACGGCCAGGACGATCCCGAGCGCGGCAAGGTGCTGGTGGAAAGCCTCAAGAAGATATCGCCCCAGCCGCTCAAGTACGTCGTGGTGGCGTCGGACCATGTCGACCATGTCGGCGCCAACGGCGTGTTGAAGCAGGCCTACCCGGGCGCCGTGTTCATCTCGTCGCCGGCATCGCTCAAGACCATGACCGACCAGAAGCGCGACGTGCTGCCCACGGAGACCGTGGCCGACAAGCGCTCGCTCAAGGTGGGCGCCACCGAACTCCAGATCTTGAACATCGGCCGCGGCCACACCGGCGGCGACTTGGTGGTTTACCTGCCCGAGAGCAAGGTGCTGTTCATGAGCGAGCTTTACCTGCACCACGTCTTCCCCGCGATGATCACCGCCTATCCGTCGGAATGGGTGGCGACCATCAAGAAGGCGCAGGCCATGGATGTATCCTGGTATGTGGCGGGCCATGGCTTCATCGACGACATGGCCACGATGAAAGCCGACCTCAACGAGTCCCTCAAGGCCACCGAACAGGTGATCGCCGAAGCCAAGCGCCTGAAGGCGGCCGGCCAGCCCTGCGAGAGCGAGAAGAATTGTCCAGCCTTCGCCCAGGCGAACCTGGGCCCATATGCCGAAATGACCCTGTCGGCGTCCCAGGCGCCCCGGGCGCTGGCGCGCGTCTACATGGAATTAGAGGGGAAGTTGCCGAAATGAAACGGGGCGCGGGGCTAAAGATGGTGTAACAAGCGGGGCGGAACTCGGGCATTTTTCCGGGGAATTGGCCGTCATTTTAGGCCGTGTGCGGCGTTTTTTTGATGTGCGCATTGATCGTGCGCAAGAAACCGCCGCCAGTTTTGTTTAAAGATGAAGTGATCTGCTCTAGGCCAAGGATATTCATGAGCAACGCCGAAGTTTTCTTCTTTCAGATGCTCAAGGGCGGTGTCGATAAGCGCACCCGGGACATGATGGGCGCGTCGATCGCGGCCACCCTTAACCGATCATGGCCCCTGCCGCGCACGACGCCCACCCCGGAAGAAGACGCCACCGTGCGCCGCCTCGAGCAGAAGGGCTTCGCCGAAATCCCACCCATGTTCTCGTCTGCGGAACTCGACGAAATCCACGCCTATTTCGCCGACAAGCCGATCTGCTTCACCAACCAGGATCTAACCCCGGACGACGGCAGCCGGGCATTGCTGAACGCGCGGCCTCCGGGCCTGCGTTTCGGCCTGTGGGACCAGAATGTCATATCCGCGTGCCCGGCATTCTGCCGCGCGGCGTTCGATCCGGGCCTGCTGCGCGTCGCCGAGGCCTACCTGGGGGCGCCGCCGACGGTTTCGATCCTCACCGCGTGGTGGTCGTTCCCGGCCGATGCCCCGCGCGGCGGCATGCAGAACTACCATCACGATCGCGACGATTTTCGCATGCTCAAGGTGTTCTGCTATCTCACCGACACCACGGTTACCTCCGGCCCGCACGAATTCATCGATGAAACCCACAGCTTCGAGGCCTTGCTCGGCTTCATGAGCCGCCGGCAGTGGTCCAGCGCCGCGGAGCAGAAAAAATTCCTGGAATGGATGGAGGTGCACCGCAAGGACGATGGCGACGTCGCCCGCATCTTCCCGAAGGAAAACATCCGCACCATCACCGGCAAGCGAGGATCGAGCTTCTTCGAGGATACGCGTGGTCTCCATCGCGGGCTGCCGCCGGTGAGCGAGCCGCGCTTGGCGTTCGAGATCTGCTATGCGCTGACGCCGAAGTACAATTACACCTACGCGCCGGTTCCCCGTCCCTGCGCGGTTGGATCCGACCCCGCCGCCACATACGCCAACCGTCTCATCTACCAGGACGCCGTGGGCTAGGTTTTAGTCCAAGGGTGGGTCGGGGCTCTTGCCGTAGACCCATTCCACATGCAGGCGGTTGTCGATGCCCTGGATCATGACCTGGGCATTGTGGCCTTTCTCGCCAACGCGGTGCGCCGTCTTGATGGCGTGATTCACCGCCTCCTGCTGGGTCTTGAAGGTACCGTAGTTCTGCTTGTCGTATTTGATGGTCCATTTGTCGCCCGCGCGAACGACGGCGTAGGTGGCAAGCGCCATGTCGGTGGTTCCCTTCTCCGCTAAACGCGGCTCCGTTCATCGGCCAAAGAATACCCAAGCTCAGGGCGCGCGGACAATGACCGGAAGTTTCCGCAACACGGAAACGTGATGACGCCGAAGGGCTAAATCATTAGCGGGCTTACGCATATCCGACAGCCAACGGGCGGGTTGGCGTATTGCAGGGCCGGGGGTTGGGGCGTAACGATTCCATCCGCGATCACTGTTTTAGGGGGAGGGGAAATTGAAAGGCCTATTCACATCCGTTGCCATGAGCGCCGTACTGTTCACCGCACCGGCCATGGCCCAAGACGCCAAGGCGGTGATCGCCAAAGCCCAAGCTGCCATGGGCAATCCGGCGACGCTGCAATATGCCGGCACCGGGATGAACGCCTTCTTCGGCCAGGCGCTGACCGCGGGCCAGGAATGGCCGCGCCGCCCGCTCGAGAGCATGACCGCGGCCGTGAACTACGACCAGAAGGCGGCGACCTTGGGCTTGGTGTTCAAGAACCCGGTGTTCGGCGGCCAGCGCCAGAACACCTTCGTCAACGGCGACCGGGCCTGGAACATCGGCCCCAACGGCCCCAGCCCGCAACTCGCCGCTGCCGAGGAACGCCAGCTCCAAATCTGGATGACGCCGCACGGCTTCCTACGCGCCGCGGCGGCATCTAACGCAACGGCAACCTCGCGCACGGAGGGGGGCGCCAAAGTCGATGTGGTGTCGTTCATCGCGATGAACAAGTTCAAGCTCACCGGCACCATCGATGCCGCGGGCATGGTGACCGGGGTCGAGACCCAGTTCCCCAACCCGGTGATGGGCGACATGGCCTATGCCTACAAATATTCCGACTACAAGGATTTTGGCGGCGTGAGGTTCCCGGCGCATATCGTGCAATCGGGCGGCGGTTTCGCGGTGAACGATTTCACGGTTACTGGCGTGCAGACCACCGTAACCGCCGATCTTGCCGTGCCCCCCAATATCCGATCGGCCACCGCACCGGCGGTGCAGGTCGCGACCACCAAGCTCGCAGACGGCGTGTGGCTGCTGGCGGGCGGCTCGCACCACAGCGTGGTGGTGGATTTCGACAAATACCTCGCGGTGGTCGAGGCGCCGCAAACCGAGGACCGGTCGCTGGCCGTAATCGCCGAGGCCAGGAAACTCGTGCCCGGCAAGTCGATCAAATATGTCATCAGCACCCATCACCACTTCGACCATTCTGGCGGCTTGCGCACCTACGTGGCGGAAGGCGCCACGGTGGTGACTCACATTTCCAACGAGCCCTATTTTGAAAAGACCTTCGCGGCGCCCGCGACCATCGTGCCCGACGCCCAGTCCAAAGCGCACAAGACGCCGGTGTTCGAGACCGTGAACGACAAGCGGGTCATCAGTGACGGTAAGCGCAGCGTGGAGGTCTATAACACCATCGGCGACAGCCACAGCAATGAGCTGTCGGTGGTATATATCCCCGCCGCGAAAATCCTGATCGAGGCCGATAGCTATAGCCCCGGCACTCCGGCGAGCGATCCCGTGCCGTCCGACGCACTGGTGCTTTACGACAATATCCAACGCCTGAAGCTCGATGTCGCCACTGTCGTGGGTATCCACGGCCGTGGCGCCGTGCCGATGGCGGAGTTCGCGGCCTTCGCCGGGAAGAAGTAACGTCTAGCGGCGTTTGCAGGCCTGCACGGCGCTTTCGAGCTTGTCGAGGAACCGCGACCGGTCGGCCTTGGTGAAGGCCGCCGGTCCACCGGTGATCGCGCCGGTGTCGCGCAGGTGCTGGGTGAGGTCGCGCGCCGCCACCGCCATGCCGATGGAATTGCCGTCGAGCTGCGTGCCGTTTGGCCGCAGCACCAGAGCGCCCTTGGCCACGCATAGCCGCGCGAGGGGAATGTCGTTCGTGACCACGATGTCGGCCGCGGCCACGCGCTCGGCGATCCACTTGTCGGCGGCGTCGAGGTCGTTGCCGACCGCGATTTTCTCGGCGAGATAGTGATCCGGGTCGCGCATCCAGGTGTTGGCGACAAACGACATCGGCAGTTCGTGGCGCGCGGCCACCCGCACCACCTCGTCCTTCACCGGACAGGCATCCGCGTCGATGAAAATGCGCACCATTATTGCAAGGGCGGGGTGGACGCCGGCGGGCGGCGGTGATTGGTCGCCTGCTCGAAACCGTAGGCCAACTTGATCAACGTGATTTCGTCCCAGGCGCGGCCAAAGAATGTCATGCCCGCCGGCAGTTTGCCGCCGCGGGTGTAGCCCATGGGCACATTAATGGCCGGAAAGCCCGAGGTCGGCGAGAACACCTGGCTGTTGTCGCCGCCCGGCGTGTTGAGGTCGCCGATCAGGCGCGGCGGGAAGCTCCAGGTCGGATACACGAAAGCGTCGAGCTTCATCTCAGCCATGGCCTTGGTGACCGCGTCGCCGAAGGCTTTGCGATAGGCCATTTCCTGCTTGCAGGCATCGCTGCCGGGCCCCTGCGGATTGGAGGCTTGGGCGGTTTGCAGGCGTACCTGGATCGAAGGATGCCATTTGCGCGAAGCGACGATGTCATCCAGCGACTTCATGGGAATCCGGTCGCCGTGAGATGCGAGCCAGTTGTTGATATCGTATTTGAAGCCCATGCAGGGGCCCGCGTCGGGGTTGCGCTTGACCTGGTCGAGGTTCACCACCGCCGGATCGACGATCACGGCGCCGGCTGCCGTCAAGGCTTCGACCGCCGCCGCGAATACGGCCTTCACGTCCGGGTCGACGCCGTCCGGTTCGCGCTCATAGGCCTGGTGCAAGATGCCGATGCGGGCGCCCTTGAGTCCGCCCGGGACCAGGGCGCCACGATAGTTGGGGATTCGCCGTGCGCGGGCGGCGGCGGTGACCGGGTCGGCGGGGTCTTCGCCGGCGATCACCTGGAGCACTTTGACCGCGTCGGTGAGCGTGCGCGTCATGGGCCCCGCGATATCGGCCAGCAGGTTGAGGGGGATTACACCCGCGCGGCTGGTGAGCCCCATGGTCGAGCGAATTCCCGCCAGGGCCTGGTGCGATGACGGACCCCGGATAGAATCGCCGGTATCGGAGCCGAGCCCGATCAGGCCGAAGTTCGCCGCCAGCGCCGCTGCGGTGCCGCCGCTCGATCCGGCCGTGACGCGGCTGGTGTCATAGGGGTTGCGGGTATAGCCCGGCAGAAGCGAGTTCACGGTCTCGACCGGGCTGAAGGCGAACTCCGCCATGTTGGATTTCGCCAACACGATGGCGCCCGCGTCCTTGATGCGCTTGACCTGGAACGCATCCTTGTTCGAGACGAAGCCCTGCAGCGACAACGATCCGCCGGCGCTTTGCAAGCCGATGGTCTCGAAATTGTCCTTCACGATGGCCGGCACGCAGTGCAGCGGTCCTGAGAGGCCGCGCTGCTGGAAAGCGCGATCCAGCGCGTCGGCTTCGGCGAGTGCATTGGGATTGGTGAGGACGATGGCGTTGAGCGCGGGCCCTTGTTTGTCGTAGGCCGCGATGCGCGCAAGGTAGGCCGCTACTAGGTCATGGCAGGTGAGGGTGCCCGCCCGCATGGCGTCGTGGACATCGGCGATGGTGGCTTCCTCGAGGCGGAAGGCCGGCGCGGCGGCGGCGGGAAGGGTGGTCAAGGCGAGGCAAGCCAATGCGACCGGCGCGCGAAACAGTTTCATGTGAATCCCCACGTTTATCCCCTGGTGCCCGCCAAACTCCCCCACGCCCATCTCAAAGGTCCGGCTCTCCGCCGTCAATAGGGGGACGCGGCCGTCGCGCCCAAACACCAACCCCGGCGGGCGACCGCGAGGGTTTATCTTTTTCTCCCGAGCATTTCCCGGTGAAAGGGACGCCGGTTCATCGAAGAAAATGCGGCCAAATATGATTCTCAAGCACGATCAGCCACGCCATCGTGCCTGAGTCCGGCGAGGAGGAGCGCGCCGTCGAGCGGGTCGCCCAGAGGATCGCTTAGGCGCGCGACCGTGCGGGCGCGCAGCCAGGGCTTCATGCGCGGGGCCAGGCCGCCCGCGAGCGCGCAACGCGGTGCGCCGCGCAGGAAAATGGTTTCGATGAAGCGCTCGATATGCAGCGCGGCGCCCTCGACGATCGAGCGCGCGATTTCGTCGTCGGCTTCGGCGAAGTCGATCACCACCGGCGCGAAGGCGCCGTAGTCTTTCGGCGTCGCGGTATCCATCCAGGCGATGACGCGTGGGATCTCGTGGCTGAATCGGCTGGTGATGGCGGCGGACAACGGTGTGGGCTTGGTGCGTCCATCAAGAGCGCGCAGCGCGTGCCGCACCGCGGACAGGCCCAGCGCCGCGCCGCTGCCTTCGTCCGAGATCGGAAAGCCGTAGCCCCCAATCGCAAAGGTCGCTCCGCCCGCTTTGACATAGGCGATGCTGCCAGTGCCGAGAATGAGCGTCGCACCGTCACCGCCGGCATGGGCGCCCAGATTGGCGATGGCGGCGTCGGTTTCCCACTTCACCGTGGCGAACGGCAAGTCGAGGGCGTTGAGCGCCTCGCGCACGCCCGGGCGCGAGATGCCGGCGATACCAAACCCGGCGTTGATTCCGGCGTCGGCCTCGAGCCCGGCACGGCTCAAGGCCATGTCGCAGGCTTCCATCAGCACAGCGCGCAGTTTCTCGATGCCGATGCGGGCATTGGCGGGGCCGGTTTCGCCGGTGCCCAGCACTTTGCCCGTGGCGTCGGTGAGCCGCGACCGGCAGTGGCTGCCGCCGGCATCGATGCCGAGGAAATAGCGGGTCATGTTTGGGACTCGAGCGCCTTGCGCAGCACGCCGCCGGCCGCGGCCAGGCGGCGCCGTGCTTCGTCGGGGTTCGCGCCGCGTGCCACCAGCACCGCCGTGCGGATATCGCCGCCGGCGCGCACCAGGGCAGCCTTGGCGGCTTCCGTGGAGCCGCCCGCGATGGTCTGCACGATCTCGACCGCACGCCCGCGCAGCTTGGCATTGGATAGGCGCATCGCCACCATCATATTGCCGTGGACCAGGCCGAGCCGCAGCATGCAGGCGGTGGAGAACAGGTTGAGCGCGATTTTCTGCGCCGTGCCCGCTTTCATGCGGGTCGAGCCGGCGATCACTTCCTCGCCGGTGGCGAGCAGGATGGCGTGGTGCGCGGCGGTCAGTAGCGGCGCCTCGGGATTGCCCGCGATGCCGATGGTCAACGCGCCCGCCGCGCGTGCCTGTTCGACGGCCGCGAGGGTGAACGGGGTGCGGCCCGAGGCCGCGACGCCGATCAGCACATCGTCGATGCCGATCTTGTGATCCGCGACCAACTGGCGCGCGCCGGCGGCGTCGTCTTCGGCATCCTCGACGCTGGCGGTGATGGCCTGGTCGCCGCCGGCCAGGAGGTAAAGCAGCCGCGATTCCGGCCAATCGAACGTCGGGCGCAATTCCACGCCGTCCTGCACGGCGATGCGGCCCGATGTGCCCGCGCCGACATAGATCAACCGGCCGTGATGCCCGGCCAGGCGCTCGGCTGCCGCTTCTGCGGCGGCGGCGATGGCGGCGGACGCCGGCCGCACGGCGGCAGCGGCGGCCATCTGGGCTTCCAGCATGGCGTCCACGGCTTCGCCTGTCGGCCAAAGGTCGAGGGTGCTGTAGCGGGCGCTGATGGTTTCGGTCTTGGACACAAGAATCCCCAGGAGGCAGGGCCTAGGCTCGCACGCCGCCGATCCACGTCGCAAGCACCGCCATGCCGTCCGCCGAGGCCCGGCTTACGTGCACAAGATCAGCGGCCAGGCCGGGGGCGATGCGTCCGCGGATGTTTTCGAGGCTCAGGAACGCGGCAGGCCCGCCGCTCGCCATGGCGACGGCGATGTCGGGCGCGACTTTCACCGCCGCGATCATGTTGCGCACGGCCGTGGCCATGTCGAGGTCCGAGCCTGCCAAGGTTCCATCGGGCCCGGTCAATCGTCCGCTGCTGGCGGTGATCCTGGTGGCGCCAAGCATGAAGGATTTTTGATCCGACCCCACGGTCGACATGGCGTCGGTCACCAGAAAGAAGCGGTCCGACGGCTTGGCGCGCAACGCCACCGCCAGGGATGCCGGATGAATGTGGTGCAGGTCGGCGATAACGCCGCACCAGCTGGCGGCGTCGTTGAGCGCGGCGCCCACCATGCCGGGCTCACGGCTGGTGAACGGCGTCATGGCGTTGAACAGGTGTGTGAAGCCGCGCACGCCTTCCGCCAGCGCGGCGACCGTGCCGGCATAGTCGGCGGCACTGTGTCCGGCGCAGACCACGACCCCCTTTGCCGCGAGCCTCCGGATCGCGCCGGGTGGGGCGCATTCCGGCGCCAAGGTCATCACCGTGCGGCCGCTCCTGAGGCGCGCGAGGCGCTCGATCAGTGCGTCATCGATAACGCGGAAGCGCGCCTTGTCATGAATCCCGGCGCGGGCAGGGTTGAGGAAGGGGCCTTCCAGGTGGATGCCCAGCACGCCGGGCACCTTTTCCGCGATGGCCTGTTCCACCGCGTCGATCGCCTGGTCCATGACCGCGACGTCGTCACTGATCAAGGTCGGCAGGAACCCGGTGGTGCCGAAGCGCCGGTGAGCCGCGCCGATGGCCTTGATGCCGGCGACCGTCGGCTGGTCGTTGAACAGCACGCCGCCGCCGCCGTTCACTTGCACGTCGATGAAGCCCGGCAGCAAGTCGCCGCCGTTCAGCGCAACCTGCGCGCAATCCGCCGGTGCCGTGGGAACGACCGCCTCGATAATGCCGTCGGCGATCACCAATGCGTGGCCCTCGACGAAGCCATCGCCAGTGAGGATGCGCGCGCCGGTGAGGGCAAGGCGGGTCATACGGTTTGCGTGATCTTGTTGAGGAACGGCGGGCGGTCGGGGTCGAGGCCGCGGGCGCGGGCGAGGCGTGCCGCCGCCGGATAGAAGCTCGGCAGCCAGGCGAGGGGTGCGAGCAACGGTTCGGCGCCGGGCGCCACGGGCAGCGGCGTGACGCCACCGGCCGCGTGATCGAGCCCCGCGCACAGCACGCGCGCGCCGCGTGCGGCGAAACGCGCGGCCAAGGCGATGACCTCGGGCTTGGATTGATCGGGCGCGGCCAGCATCAGCACCGGCAGGCCATTGCGCACGATCGCCATGGGTCCATGTTCCACTTCCGCCGCGCTGAAGGCTTCGGCATGGATGGCGCAGGTCTCCTTGAATTTGAGCGCGATCTCATGGGCGACGCCGAATCCGGCGCCGCGGCTGATCACGAACAGGTTCTGCGCGCCCGCGAAGGCCTCGACCATCGCCGCCCAATCGAGCGCGCCGGCGGCGGACAGGCGCCCGGGAAGGCCATCGAGCGCCGCCGACAATTCGGGGTCGTCCGACCAATGGCGCACCAGGTCGGCCAGAACCGCGAGGCTGGCGATACAGGTCTTGGTGGCGGCGACACTGCGTTCCGTGCCCGCGCCCAGCGGCACCACCAGCGATGCCGCTTCGGCCAACGGCGACGCGGCATCGTTGACGATCGCCACCACCCGCGCGCCGGCCTCGGCGCAGGCGCGCACGGCCGCGATGACGTCGGGACTGCGGCCGGATTGGGAGACCGCGATCACCAGGGCGGTCCGCAAATCGCGCGGCGGCGCACCCGCGACCGAAACCACCGATGGCGCCATGGAGGCCACCGGCACACGCAGGCGTTGTTCGATGAGGTATTTCCCGAACAATGCGGCGTGATCCGAACTGCCGCGCGCGCAGGTGAGCACGAGCGAGGGCGGTTGACGGCGCAATTCCTCACCCAGCGCCCCCAACAGATCTTGGTTGGCGGCCAGTGCGCGGCGCACCACATCGGGCGCCTCGGCGGCTTCCGCCGCCATCAGAGTCTGATCGCTCATGCCTGGTATGAGATTGTATCGGCTCGATAAATCACGCACACTCTAACGCAGGAGCCCGGGGGAGACCACCTTGACGCTGTCGCCGATCGTGCGGCCAGAACCATGCCGGTGAGCGCGGCCGCCATCGGGGGCAGGCCCCAAGCATCGCTGATCGCGCTGTTCGGCCTGCTCGGCTTTTCGTCCGGCCTTCCTTTCCTTTTGTTTTCCGCCGTCTTGTTCCTGCGCCTCTCGCAAAACAACGCCGGTTTGGGCGTGGTCGCATTCTTCGCCTGGGTATCCCTGCTGCCGACGTTCAAATTCGCCTGGGCGCCGCTGCTCGATCGCGTGACCATTCCCGGTTTTGGTGGCTATTGGGGCCGCTGGCGCAGCTGGATCCTCCTGTGTCAGTTGGGAACAGTGACCTCGCTGGCGGGGCTCGGCTGGGCCGCGCCCGACGATGATCTTGGGTTCACCGCGTTATGGGCGGTGCTGCTCGCCTTCTGGTGCACAACGCTGGAGGCCGCTGCCGACGGCTGGCGGGTGGAACTGGCGCCGACCGCCGAGGCCCAGGCGCCGCTCGCTTCCGCCGCGTTGTGGGGTTATCGCTCGGCCATGGTGGCCGCCGGCAGTCTCGCCGTGATGTTGGCGGGACAAGCGGGATGGGGCGTTGCCTACTTCGCGGTTGCCGCCGCGGCGGCGGTGGCCTTCCCGGTGCTCGCGGCGACCCGCGCCGACGCCCACACAACGTCCAGCCGCGCTGCCGCGCTATTGTTGGGCCTGGGCGTCAGCGCCGGGCTGCTGACGGCCGCTGCGATCCTGGTCGCGGGCATGGGTGGGGTGGTCCTGGGCGCGGCCGGCAGCCTCGGTCTCACACCCGACAGCAACGTGACGCCCGGCGTGCTGCTGCTGTGCGCGCTGCCGTTCGTGATCATGGCGCTCGCCATTCCGCATATCCGGGCGCTTCCCGCCGATGCGCCGATGTTGCGCTCGGCACTGCTCGGCCCTTATCTCGATTTCTTCCGCACCTATGGTTTCGCGACGGTGGGCATTCTGGTGTTCGTGTCGCTGTACCGGATGGGGGACGTGCTCACGCTCACGCTCTCCAAGCCGCTGGTCTCCACCACCGGCTACAGCCTGACGCAGATCGGCCTGGCCGACGGAATTCCGGCGTTGGCCGCGAACATCATGGGCGTCGGAGTCGGTGGCTGGGCCGCGGCGCGGTTCGACCGGAACTGGTCCCTGGGCGTGGGCGCGGTGTTTGCCGCCATCGGCAATTTTGCCTATGTCTGGCTGGCGCATGCGCCGGTGACAGGTGCGGTGCTTTACGTCACCACCTTCGCCGACCATTTCGGCAACGGCCTCGCCGCGGCGGTGTTCGTGGTTTACCTGTCGCTGCTCGCCAACCCGCGCTACCCGGCGTGCCAGTATGCGTTCCTGTCCGGCTTCGCGTTCCTGCTGCCGCGTTTGCTCGCGGGCGCATCGGCCGCGATCCAGCGCGAGATCGGTTACGACGGATTCTTCATTCTGTCGGGGGTTTTAAGCCTCGCGGCACTGCCGCTGCTGCCGTTGCTGCGAAGCCGCCCGGCGCCGCGGCCCGCGGAGTCATTCTCATGAGCGCCGCCTGGTCCTTCGCCGCGCCCGTGCTTCTTTTGGGCCTCGCCACTTCGCCGGTTTTCGGGCAAACATCGAAACTGGACGCGGCCGTGGCCGCGGCCAACGGCGTGGTCGAGAAGGCGATCAGGGACGGCCTGGTTCCGGGCGCTGAAATGGTGATCGCCGTGGATGGCAAGGTCATTCAGGATCGCGCTTTCGGTCTCGCGGCGCTAAACGATTTCGAGGGCCGCCGGCTGGCGAACCCGCGCGCGCTGAAGGTCGGCACGCTGTTCGATCTCGCCTCGGTCACCAAGGTCATGGCTACCACCATGGCCATGATGTTGCTGGTGGACCAGGGCACGGTGAAAGTCGACGCGCCGGTCTACACTTATCTCGGCGATTTTCGTGGCCCGGACCTCGACAAGATCACCGTGCGCCATCTGCTCACCCATACCGCCGGGTTGGTGCAGTGGCAGCCGCTGTATTACGCCGCAGCCACCAAGGCGGAGACCTACCAGGTCATCCGCAAGATGGCGCTGAAGTGGCCGGTGGGCGAGGCCTACCACTACAGCGATCTCGGGTTCATGTTGCTCGGCTATATCGCCGAGCAGGTCACGGGTCGGCCGCTCGACCAGTTCCTGGTCGACGCGCTCTATCGCCCGCTGGGTTTGCGCGCCACCACCTTCCTGCCGCGCAAGCATGGCTTCAGCGATTTCGCCGTGACCGAGTCCGGGAACGGCTACGAGCGTCACATGGTCTACGGGCCCGACTTCGGTTACGGCTATCCGGGCGATCCGACCTCCTGGGACGGCTGGCGCAAATATGTGCTGGACGGCGAAGTCGACGACGGCAACGCCTGGTATGCCAACGGCGGGGTCGCGGGGCATGCCGGACTGTTTTCCACCGGCGCCGAGCTGAATACGCTCCTGCAACTGCTGCTCGCGCAGGGGGTTTCCGGCGGTAGGCGTTTTGTCGGCGCAGACACCGTCGATCTGTTCCTGAAACCCGATGCGCATCTCGGCTGGCGCCAACCGGAAAGCATGCCCGCCGGTGCTTTCGCCCATACCGGTTTCACCGGCACCTATGTTCTGGGCGTGCCGGAGGCCAAACTCGCCTTCGTGCTTCTGACCAACCGCCAGAACATGGGCGCGGACGCCAAAGGCTATTTCCCCGACGTCGCTCCGCTGCAGGATGCCGCCGTGCGTCCGCTGCTCGACGCCTTGCTTCCCACAAAATGAGAGACATATGAGCATCCTGGACCGCGCCGAATTCGCCGATCTCCTGTCCCATCGCCGGGTGGTGGAACCCGGCGAGGTAATCTTTCTTGAGGGGCAGGAAGCTCACGCGGTCTACGTCATCCTCAATGGCGAGATGCAGATCACCTTGACCGATTCCAGCGGCAAACAGGTTGTGATCAACCGGATGCATGTCGGCGAAACCTTTGGGGAGCTGGAGATGCTCGGCAATGACCGGCGCTGCACCGCGACGGTGCTGTCGCACGGCGGCTGTGAACTGATCGAAATCAGCAAGGCCGTGGTCGACAAGCGCCTGGCGGCGTCCGATCCATTCCTGCGCTATATGATGGCGCATCTGTGCGACATGGTCCGCCAATGGACCAACCTTGCCCGTAAGACCGGCTAATCCGGCACCAGCCGGCGTTCCCGCAAGAAGGCGAGGAAATCGTCCCAATCGCCGTCGATCCGCTCGGCGACAAAGGGCTCGTGGGACTGAACATAGGAGAAATAGGCCAGCGCATCGTCGGCGAGGGGCGCCGCCTTGCCGTTGGCGGCGCACCAGGCGCGAAAACTGGCGGCGATATAGTCGATCTCGTCCGACGTCAGGGTTTGCACGGGCCTAATTGCACTCCGCCAGTCCGGCGAGGGTGAGGCCTTCGGTCTTCAAGGCGCCGGTCAGGCGCGCGGTGATGTCGGCGAAACCATCGGCTATGGCGCGCGGATTTAGCCCCCGTTCCTCGCCGCACAAATTCACGGTCTCCTGCGCGGAGACGCCCGCCGCGCTCATGTGATCAGGAAGGCCGAACAAGGGCACGCCGCCGATGATCGTCAGTGTCACGTCCTCCGGCTTGGCCGACACCAGCGCATCGAACGGCTTGGAGACATCGCCCCGCAGCAGGAACAGGTCGGCGGCGAGGCCGGGCTTCAGGCTGCCGGTCTTGTCGTCGATATGGGCGATGCGCGCCGGGATGGCGGTCGCCATCTCGAACAGTTGCTGCGCGGAAATCAGGCCCTTGAACTGCCGGTCGATCACACCTTTGGCGTAGGCGATCTCGGCCAGCATGTTGGTGCTGCCGGTGGGCGACCAGTCCGGCGCCAGCGCCATGGTCACCTTCCGCCGCACGGCCGCGTTCAAGTCGGCGGTCTCGCCGTAAAGCTCAAAATTGCTGCGCGGCGACCATACGAACGATGCGCCGGCGGCCCTGATCTCGCCGAAGTCAGGGTCGGTCAAGGCGACACCGTGGATGATCGCGGTGTTGGGTGTCAGCAGCCTGAGTTCCTTGAGACGCGCGAATTCGGCGCGGGAGTCCGGATCGTTCCGCTGGCCTTCGCCGAGATGCACGGCGATCAGGTCCATCGGGCCGTGCTTGATCCGGTCCAGGGTCTCCTCGGACAGCTTGAGGTCGTTGGGCCGCACACCCAGGATGTTACCGGCGCGTTCGTGGCCGAGGCCCTCGCCGTAAAAGCCGCTCGCCCAATCCAGGTTGCGCACCAGTCCCGCGACACAGCGCGGCACCACCGCGGTATCGGCGGGCTTGTAGATGCCCAGCATGGACGTGGTGCCGCCCATGAGCGCCTTCATCTCGACATAGGTGTCCATGTCGCAGAATCGCGTCGTGACAAATTTGCCCTCGGGCGTCTGGATCGCCTGCCAATAGCCGGCGTCGGCGCGCCATTCATAGCGGTTAGGGTAGACCTTGGGCGGATGCCAGCGCGGGAAGACGGCGTAAAGCGGATGATTGTGGAGGTCGATGAACCCGGGAAACACGATGTCGCGGGTGACCAGGGTGCGCGCGCCGGGGATCGCGGGTTGCGTCGCCGAGATGGCCGCGATCTTCCCGTCCTGGACCGTGAGCCAGCCGCTGGGGATGACCCGGCCGGGGGTGACGATTGTGCCGTTGATCAGAAGCGGCGCGTCCGCGGCCAGGGTCGGCGCGGCCAGGAGGAAGAACGCCAGGAAAACACCAAGAAACCGCTGCATTTTCTCGCCGTTGTGAAAGGAAGTGCTGCCCAATACTATCATGCAAAAGTCGCTCCCAGCGCCTTCATAAATTTAAGGCGGGGCAATCGCATGAATGGGACCACCATGAGCAGCCGCGCGATCACGCCGATCTCCATCGAAGAAGGCGACAAGAACAAGGCCAAACTGGCCCAGGATCTGGGAACCTGTTTCGCGCGTTACGGCTTCGCGATCATCTCCGAACACGGCATCGATCAGAAAGTCATCGACGACGCCTTCGACCGCACCAAGCGGTTCTTCGCCCTGCCGGAGGCCATCAAGCGCAAGTACATCGTGCCCAACGGCGGCGGTCAGCGCGGCTATACCGCCTTCGGCATCGAGCAGGCCAAGGGCGCGGACCGTCCTGACCTGAAGGAATTCTGGCATGTGGGCCGCGAGATGCCCAAGGGGCACCGTCTGTCCGACTCCATGCTGCCCAACGTCGCGGTCGCCGAGATCCCGGATTTCAATGCCAAGACCTATGCGCTCTACGAGGCCCTGGACGCGCTGGGCTTGCGCATCCTGAGCGGCATCGCGATCTACCTTGGTCTCGCGCCCAATTTCTTCGACGACAAGGTCAAGGCGGGCAACAGCATCCTGCGCACGCTGCACTATCCGCCGGTGAAGCCGAACGCCAATGGCGTGCGCGCGGGCGCGCATGAGGACATCAACGTGATCACGCTGCTGCTGGGCGCCGAGGAAGCCGGCCTGCAGCTGCTCGACAAGGGCGGTAACTGGCTGGACATCGATCCGCCGCCGGGCTGCGTGGTGTGCAATATCGGCGACATGCTGCAGCGTTCCACCAACCATGTGCTGCCCTCGACCACGCACCGGGTGGTGAATCCGAGCCCGGAGCGTGCTGGCTTCTCGCGCTATTCGCTGCCGTTTTTCCTGCACTATGAGTCGGATTACCTGATCGAGACGCTGCCGGGTTGCGCCACGGCCGCGAACCCCAACCGCTATCCGGTGCCGATCACCGCCGACGACTATCTGAAAGAACGTCTGGCGGAAATCAAACTCGTCTAGGTCAGAACCCCGATTACCGCGCCCGAGAGGCAGGTGGCCAGCGACCCGGCCAGCATGGCCTTGGGCGCCATCTCGATGATGTCCGGGCGGCGCTCCGGCGCCATGGCGGCGATGCCGCCGATGGTAATGCCGATGGAGCTGAAGTTGGCGAAGCCGCACAAGGCATAGGTCATGATTAGGCGCGAGCGCTCGGCCATGGAATCGATCGGCAGCTTGGCCATCTCGCTGTAAGCGATCAGTTCGTTGAGCACCATCTTGGTGCCCAGGAGGCCGCCGGCGGTGGGCGCGTCGCTCCAGGGGATGCCAAGCAGCCAGGCCATGGGCGAGAGCAGCCAGCCGAACACGCGCTGCAAGGTGATCGGCCCGTCGCCGACATTGGGCAGGACGGTGAGGAAGGTGTTGGCGATGGCGACCAGCGCCACCAGCACGATCAGCATGCCCACGACGTTGGCGAAGATCTGCAGGCCGTCGATGGTGGCCTTGGTGATCACCGACATCATGTTGTTGCCGGGCGATGGCGGCAGCATGACGTTGGTCGGGTCGCTGGACGCGGCGAATTGCGCGGGATCTTCCGGCACCATGATGAAAGAGATCACGATGGTGGCGGGGGCGGCCATGATCGAGGCGGTCAGGATCTGGCCGATGGGATTGGGGATCAGGCCATCGAGCAGCGTGGCGTAAAGCACCATCACGGTGCCGGCCACCATGGCCATGCCCGCGGTCATGATGATGAACAGGCCGGAGCGGGTTTCGGTGCGCAGGTAGGGGCGGATCACCAGCGGCGCCTCGACCATGCCGACGAAGATATTCATGGTGACGGCGATGCCGGCGGGGCCGCCCACGCCGATGGTCCGTCGCAGCACCCAGGCGAACGCCCGCACCACCGGCGGGATGATGTTCCAATAGAACAGCAAGGCCGCGAGGGCGCTGATGATCAGGATCAAGGGCAGCGCCTGGAAGGCGAACACGAACGTCGCGGGGGGGTTGGTGGTGGTCCAGGGCGTGTCGCCGCCGCCGACATAGCCGAACACGAAACTGGTGCCGGCGCGGGTGGCGGCCAGGAGCGCGGCGACCATGCCATTCAGGTATTCGAGGCCGTGCTGGATCACCGGCACCTTGGTCAGCAGCAGCGCGATGATGAACTGCAGCGCGATGCCCTTGCCGATGGCGCTCCACATCACATCCTTGCGGCGCTCGCTGAGAAGCCACGCGAGGCCGAGGATGACGACGACGCCCAAGGCGCTTTGTAACGATGACAGGTGCGTATCCCCCGGTAGAGCATCGTGCCGAAAAGTGGGAATCGGTTTCCGGCGAGAACGATGCGACCAAACAATGGGCACGGCTCCCCCGAGCCGTTCCGGGAAGAAATGCTATCCGTTCACGCGGCGCGCAGGGAAGCGAAAAGCACCGGACATTTGCGGTTGAAATGCTTGACGAAAGAGCAGCCCCGCTGTTGGGCGAACAGCGGGGCCGGAGTCGCTAGAGAGCGCGCAGGAACGCCAGCAGGTCGGCGATCTGGTCGCGGGTGGCGGCGTTGAACCTTGCGATCACGCCGTTGGCCTCGGAGCCGTTTCCGGCATGCGCTTGAATCGCGGTCACCAGGTCGTTGGTGCGCCCGTCGTGCAGGAAGAAGATACGCTGGCCGAGCCCCCACAGCGGCGCCGTGCGCCAATCCCTGCCGTTGGCGTCGCCTTGCGAGATGCGGTCGTTGAGTCCGCCGCCCATGTCGTGGAGCGCGAAGTCGCTGTAGGGATGATAGGTGACGTTGGACAGCGCTGCGGTCGTCGATTGGCCGGTGGTCTGTGCCGGCACGTGGCAGGTCTGGCAGCCGAGGTCGCGGAACACCCGCTCACCCCGCTGCGCGGCCGCCGTCGAGACCACCGCGGGCGGTGCGGCGAGTTTCATCATGGTGGCGATATTGAAGGAATCGGAGGCGTGCGCGGAAGCGGGACTGGCGACATTGGCGACGGTACCCAGCGTGGTGCTGTCGTCAGGCGCCGGGGTGAACGCGCAACCGGCGGCGGTCTCGCGTTCATTGGGGAACAACTCGTTGGTGACGCCCTGTTCGACGTTGTAGGCCTCGCCGGTGAAAATCAGCAGCGACTTGTTCTGCGCCTTCCAGCCGAAGCGGGTGATGGTGCCATCGTTGCCGCTGGTATTGAAATGACCGGCGACGCCGAGTTGGCTTTTCAGCGCCGCATTGGCGTTGAACGCGGCGCGCAGGTTGGCGTCGGGCGTGGCTTCCACAAGCCCCAGGCCGAATAGGGGCGTGGGGATACGGAAGATCACATTATCCTGGGCGATGGCGGTGGCGAAATCCGGCTGGACGATCTGGCAGCCGGGCGCGTCCGAGCGGCCAGTGATCGTGAACAGGTCGTGGACTCCGCCATCGGGGGTGCCGTCGGCGTTACGCACGAACCGCGCGACACGTACCGGCCCGTTCGCGCGGATGAAAGGCGGGATGGTGTTGCGGGCGCCGTGCAGGGTGGCGACCGCGATCTGCGGGTTGGCCGGTGGGCTGGTGCCGCCAGCGGCGGGATAGGCATGGCAACCGGCGCAGCTGTTGTGATTGAAACGAGGCCCCAGGCCGGGATCTTCCTCGCCCGGGATCGTGCCCGAGACCGAGTTCACGGCCTTGAACACATCGAGGGCGGCGGCGAAGAACTTCCACTCCTCGCTTGAAAGGCCGGTCAGTGGGCCGCCGGCATCTGCGCCGGAACGCACGCCGGGGTCGGTCACGCCGACATCGCGCACGGGTGGCGGATTGGGGTGGGGCGGCGGTTGTTGCTGTGAGAAGGCGACGCTGGGAAACAGGACAACGGCAAGAACGGCGAGGTGGGGGAAACGGATCTTCTGGAGGTTCATGAGGGGGCTCCCGCGGTTTCTCCGCATAGGGGTTGCGTGGGTCATTTACCCTCGCACTGAAAAATTACCCACGCAGGCATTAACGGTCCATGAATTCTTGGCCGCGCCACATACCGGTTGGTGCCGGGCGAAGCGGTGCGCTGTAAAAATCCCAACAGAATCAGAATATCCTGTGGATAACTATTTATGTTGGAAGGGCCGCAACCACCGCCTTGCCCAAGCGTGCGGGCCGAATTCCGAGATATGGCTTGCGTGAAAGCCTGATTCTTTGTATTTAACTTATAAGTTAAATAATTGAGTCCTCGTGTCCGCACCGGCTTCCTCTCTCGATGCGACCTTCGCGGCGCTCGCCGATCCGACGCGGCGCGCGATTTTGGCGCGTCTGGCGGCGGGAGAAGCCACGGTGCAGGAACTGGCGGCGCCGTTCGAGATCAGCCTGCCGGCGATCTCGAAGCACCTGAAAGTGCTCGCGGGGGCTGGGCTGATTACCCGCGGGCGCGACGCGCAACGCCGGCCATGCCACCTGCGGGCCGAGGCGCTGGACGACATTGCCGCCTGGGCCGAGCAAACCAAGCGCGCCTGGGAGGAACGCCTCGACCGGCTGGAGGTCTATCTCCAGGAACTCCAGTCCGCCGACTACAAGCAAAAAACCGAAGGGGGCGACAATGAACGCGACGGCTGATACCGGCTCCATCCTCGACCGCGAGATCGTGCTCTCACGGGTGTTCGACGCGCCGCGCGATCTGGTGTTCAAGGCCTGGACCGACGCCAAGCACATTTCCAAATGGTTTGGGCCGAAGGGCTTCGTCACCACCACCTTCGAGATGGACGCGCGTGTCGGCGGTCAGTGGCGGTTCGAGATTAAGGCGCCGGATGGAACGGTGTTCCCCAATCTGGTGCGCTACCTGGAGATCAAGGAGCCCGAGCTTCTGGTATTCGACCATGGCTCGGGCGCAGGCGACGACCCCGACAAGTTCCGCGTCACTATCACCTTCGATGCTCAAGGCGACGGCAAGACCATCGTGACCCTGCGCCAGATGCACCCGAGCAAGGCGCGGCGCCAGCTGGTGATCGGCTTTGGCGCGGTGGAACTGGGCTACCAGACCCTGGACAAGCTGGCGCAGCACTTGGACGTGGCTTAAGCGGCGGAAAGCGGCGCCTTCAGTTCATTGTCCGGCACGCTCACGCCGCCACGCGCGCCGGGAGTGAGGTCGCCATAGCGTTCGGCGAACACCGGCGGCAGAGGCCGTGCGTTTTGCGGCGCCAGCCACAGGCGCAGAAGGTGGCGCCGGCGCTCCGGTGCGGGCCAATCGGTGAAAGCGGTGCGGTCATGCAGCAGGGTGTGGTTGTGCACCAGCTGGATGTCGCCGGGCCGGAACTCCATGTGGAAATTGAGCGCCGGATCGTTGGCGAGCGCATCGAACAGGTCGAGCGCCGCCACCTGCTCCGGGGTGAACGGCGGCAGTTCCGGAAACCGCCGCGTGGAATCGATGTACTGACGCTGGTAGATCGCCGACAACAGGTCCATGTGCCAGTTGAACACCGGAATGCGGAAGTAGGGCAGGGCGCCGGGCGGCACTTCGCCGCGCCGGTCGGTTTCGATCGGCTCGAACAACAGGCGCGCAAGCTCCGGCGCCCTGGCCCGCATCTCGTTGTAGATGGTGATCGAACTTGCCAGGCTGGAGAGGCCGCCGGCCTTTGCCGTCCTGATGCACATCAGCCCGACGATGTCCGATGAATCGGTATGGTAGGTCTGGCGTTCGTTGGTCTGGTAGATGCGCACGTTGGGGTGGCTGGAGGACAGCCCCAGATCCTGCACATGGCCGAGGATGTGGCCTTTGGCGTTTTGCGACCGGGCGTGGCCGATGTGGCTGCCGAGGCCGAAGAAGGCGATGGCGGCATCCCGCAGGCTGTATTGCGCGATCTCAAAACCGCGCAGCAGCACGAAGCCGCGCCCGTTCAAAACATCATGCGTGATCCGCGCGAGGCGCCTTGCGAAAACCGGAATCGGGAAATGCTCTTTGCGGATATGGGCGAGGTCGATGCCGGACGCGTTCACGGTGCGCACGGCTGCGTCGATCTCGGTCAACTCCGCCGGTGTGAGACGTTCTATCCAGGATGTGTCCTTGACGAGGTCAGGGCCATACCAGGCCGACGGGCCTACAATGCGGGCGGGAACCTGGGTGATGTCGAACATGCGCCATGATATGTCTTGGTTGACGACGCTCACCAGAGAGAATGCGGATATGCCTGCTCCCACGCCCACCCCGCGCATGGTCGCGGTTCTGCCGGACATCGAAGCGAATATCGCCGCCATGGCCGATTACGCCAGGGCGCGCGGCAAGGCGCTGCGGCCTCACGCCAAGACCCACAAGTCGCCCGACATCGCCAGGCTGCAGATGGCGGCGGGCGCGTTGGGCATTTCCTGCGCCACCGTCTCGGAAGCCGAGGCCATGGCGGCGGCGGGGATCAAGGGCTTGTTGCTGACCTCGCCCATCGCGTTGGAGAAATGCGCCAGGATCGCCGCGCTGCATCGCGCAGGAGCCGACGTCATGGCGGTCGTGGACAGCATTGCTTTGGCCGAGGCTTACGTCGCGGCCAACCAGGGGGGCGCCCCCCTGCGCCTGCTGGTGGACATCGACATCGGCCATAAGCGCACCGGCACGCAAACTCCGGCCGACACAATCGCGGTCGCGAAGCGCATCGGGGAGAAGGGCCAAGTCTTCGCCGGTGTGCAGGCCTATGCCGGACATGTCCAGCATGTGGACAAGGCGGCGGACCGGCGGCAGGTGGCGGAAACCTGCGCCGCTGTTTTGCGCGCGCATGTCGAGGCATTGACCAAGGCCGGTCTCGCGCCCGCCATCGTCACCGGCGCCGGCACCGGTTCATTCGTCGATGACATGGATTTCGGGCTCTACACCGAATTCCAGGTCGGCTCCTATGTGGTGATGGACACCGAATACGCGGCGATCGAACAGGGCAAGGGCCCGCGCTTCATCCTGGCGCTGTTCGTGGAAGCGACCGTGATCTGCACCCAGTTCGCGGACTTCGTGTTGGTGGACGCCGGCCACAAGGCTCTGTTCCGGGCGGGGCCGACCCCGGTGGTGGCCGGCGCGCGCGGGAAAACGCTGCGCTACGAATTCATGGGCGACGAGCACGGGCGCTTACGGGGCGCCGCGGCCGACTTGCCCAAATTAGGCGAACGGGTTCGCTTCGTGCTGCCCCATTGCGATCCCAACGTGGTGCTCTACGACCACATCTACGTGGAACGGGGCGGCGAGACCGTCGCCCTGTGGCCGATAACGGCGCGGGGGCTGTGGTAAGTCCCCAGCTCATCCGAGGAATCCCAGGTCGCTGACCGGGAAATTCCCGAGGTTCGGGAACACCTGGGTCATGGCCGCGGGGCCGACGCCGAACCATTTGGCCATGGTGGCGCCGTACTGGTCGATGGAGGTGGTGGGGATCAGCACGCCGCGCAGGTTGGTGTCGTCCGGGCCGCCCAGCGCGAGGGTCGGGAAGGTGCCATAGATGTCGCCGCCCTTCACCCCGCCGCCCATCACCAGGTGATGGCTGCCCCAGCCGTGGTCGCTGCCGTTGCCGCTCGGCTGCAAGGTGCGACCGAAGTCGCTTTCCGTGAACGTGGTCACCTTGTCGGCGATGCCCATTTCTGCGGTCGCGTTATAGAAGGCGAGCATGGCCTCGCTCACCTGGCGCAGCAGATCCCAGTGCTGCCAGCTCTGGCTGGAATGGGTGTCAAAGCCCCCGATGGACGCGAAGAACACCTGCCGGCTCATGCCGGTCGTGGACCGCAGCTTGATGATGTCGGCGATCTGGCGGAGCTGCAGGCCGAGGTTGGTGCCTGGGAATGTTGTCGCGAGCGCCTGCGACGTGCCGGCGCTGCGCAGCATCTGGTTCAGGGCGCGGGCGTCCAGGTTGACCTTGTCGGCCGCCTGCACCATGGCGAGGCCGCTGTCGAAAGTAAGGATTTCCTGCAGGGCCTGGGCACGCGGCTGCGGCCCGGTGGTCGGCCAGGTGGACAAGCCGTTCAAAGACAGATCGAAGCCGGGATAAAGGCTCGCCGACTGGATCGCGTTGCCGGTGCAGAACAGCGATGCGCCGTTCATGGAGAAGGCGGTCGGGAATGCGGCCGCACCGTTCAGGGATTGCACGGCGTCGGCGATGCGGCCGGCCCAGCCGGTGCCGCCGGAGCCGAAGGGGTTGCCGGCCTGCATCGCGATCACCTGGTCGGCGTGGGAGAACAGGTTGGACGGCAGGGTGACGCTGTTCGCCATGTACTGCTGGCGGGTGGTCGGCTGCACCAGCATGCCGACATTGGCGACGGCCGCGAGCTTGCCCTGGCCCCACAAGGGCGCGACCGCCGACAGGCCGCCGTTGAAGGCGAACGGGCGTCCGTCCTTGGCGGCGATCTGCACCAACGGTGTATTGCCGTCGGGCAGGGCGAGGGCGCCGCGCGCGGCGCGATAGGCGGCGAAGCCGGCGGTGTCCTGCGGGATCAGCGTGTTGTGCCCGTCGTTGCCGCCCATCAGGAAGATGCACACCAGCGCCTTGTAGTCCGGAGCCGTTTGCGCGAGCGCGTTCATCATCGTCAGGCGGGTGACCGCGCCGGCGGCGATGCCGGCGCCGGCGTTGCGCAGGAAAGTGCGGCGGGAGGAGGTGGAGTTGATGGTCATGTGCGTTCCCCCGGTCTCAATACTGCACGGCGTAAAGGCCCGAGAGGGCCGCGAGGTAAAGCGCGGTCTGCACCCGGGGCGCGGTGCCGCTTTGGGCGACGATGGCGGTCGCGAGGCTCTGGCGCATGGGCTGCGGCATGCGGCCATAGAACAGCGTCTGGTCCACCCGGTCGATCAGCTGGATGGTGTCGCCGGCGGCCACCGTGAACGGCGTGAGGTCGATGGTGAAATCGCTGCCCGGGTTCGCGATGATCTGCCAGAACATATTGCCGCGCAGCGTCGCCTCGGTCGGCGTGTAGATCTGGAATTCCGGCCCGGTCAGGCTGGATTTCGGAATGCGGTACATCGGCGCGTAGTAGCTGAACACCGACGGCGGGGTCAGCGGCGTCTGGGCCATCTGGCTGAACTGCCAGGGCAGGCCGTTGGTGTCCGAGACCCTGCCGCCGAGGGCGCGCACGAAAGCCACCACATGGCCGATGGGATCGCGCAGGCGCCCGCCGTTGGCGGTCGCGGTGTCGTTGCGGGCGTCCGGATCGGTAAGGATGGCTTTCACCACTGCCTTCAAGTCGCCGCGCACGCCGGAGCCGTTGTCGGCGAACACCGCGGCGACGCGCTGCACATAGGCGGGCGAGGGATTGCTGGTCACCAGGCTGCTGATCAGGCGGAGCGAGATGAACGGGCCGACGTTGGGATGCTTGAAGATGCAGTCCAACGTCGCGGTCATGTCCAAGGTCGCGCTCTGGCCGGCGGGCAGGTTGCAGCCAAGGAACGCCTTGGCGCGCATGTCGTGGTTGGCATCCTTGGGCTGGAGCGGCCCCGTGAAATTCTCCCAGTTGTTGTTCTGCGGGCCGACGTAGGTCCAGCCGGTGAGGGCGAGCGCCACCTGTTGGATCGTGGCCTGGTCGTAGGTGGGCACGGTCTTGCCGGCGGCATCCAGCACGGGCGTGCCGTCGGGGTTGAGGTTCACCAGCCCGATGGTGAACAGCTGCATCAGTTCGCGGGCGTAGTTCTCGTTGGCGCCGCTGGCGCCGCTGGGCTTGTTGCTGTTGGCGAGGTCCAGGTACTTGCCCATCTGCGGGCTGGTGCTGATCTCGCCGAGCAGGGTGCGGTAGTTTCCGAAAGCATTACGCGACAGGATCTGAAGATAAGGCACGATCTCGTCGGGGTAGATGTTCTTGTTCATCGAGATGACGATGATCTGGCCGAGCGCGTTGGCGACCCGCTGGCGCAGCTGGTCTTGCGCCGAGGACAGGCGGCCCAGGTATTGCTGCTGTACCTGGTTGCTGTTCATGCTGCCGGGGTTGGGGATCGCGGTTTCCGGCATGGCGAATTGCTCGGCCAGCCAGGCGTCGATGCCGACCTGGTTGAAGTGCGTGATCTCCGTCGGTGTCGGTCCGAAGGTGGCCTGCTCCAGGAATCGACCGGCCGCGAGGTTCTGTGTGCCGGCGCTGGTGCCGGCATCGGGTGGCCCGGCGATGTTCACCGTGGCGGCGGCGCTGGTCGCCGGGGTGGCGACGGTGGTGGCGCGGCTGGTGCGGGCGGCCGAGGGCGTGCCGGCGGGCGCGGTGTAGAGGCCGGCGGCGGTGATGGTGCCGACCTGGGCGTTGCCGCCGCTGATGCCGTTGACGGTGTAGGTGACGCCGGTGGTGTTGGTGCCGCCGATGGTCGCGGTGAACTGCTGGGTGGCCGAGGGCGCCAGGGTGGTGAGTGTGGGCGCGATCGTCACGGTGATCGCCGGTGTTGGTGTTGGCGCGGGCGTCGGTGTTGGGGTTGGCGTCGGGGTTGGCGTGGGATCGCCGGTTGCGGCGGTGACCTTCAACGCCACTGGCGGGCTGGTGGTGCCACCGAGGCCCGGGTTCTTGACCTTGATCATGATCTGCGCGCCGGCCTGGGCGGTGCCAGTGGCGGTGGCGCTGGTGGAGGAGCCGTAGGTGGTCGCGAGCGGCGTATCGCCGGCGTAGACCACCGAGTCACGCGTGATATTCGCGCCGTTGATGCGGATGGTGAACGATCCGGCCGGCACGCTGGGAGGCGAGATGCTCCACAGCTGCACCGGAACCTGCGTGACCGTGAGGGTGACCGAGCCGCTCTTGGTGGGATACGCGGTACTGGTGGCGGAGACCGTGACCGTGTTGGCGGCGGGGACCGTGGCCGGAGACTTATAGAGCCCGGTGTCGGACACCGTGCCGACGGTGCTGTTGCCGCCGGGGATGCCGTTGACCGCCCAGGTGACGGTACTGGGCGACAGCGGCACATAGGCGGTCAGTTGCCGGGAGTCCGCGATCGCGATGTTGCCACTGCTGTAAACGGTGATATCTGCGGCATAAGCCGGAGCGGAACATGCGGCCGCGATCAGCAGCCACAGGAATGCCAGTGCCCTCATTCTGAGGCCCCCCGAGAGACGCGTTCGGGTAGTTACGCTTCTCAGATGTGAAGGTTGCCCCAGCCGGCTGAATTTTCGCTCGCGGCGCCGATCCTTTTCTTGGGCCATTTAAAGCCTTTGTTAAGGGGTGGCCGGCAGTCCCGTGGGCCGGGCGATTCCCTTGGCTTTGGCGGCCTTCACCGTCTTAGGTGCCGGTCCGCGGCCCCGGAAAATGACGATTGTGCGAAGGTTACCCCAACGCCAGACACACCGCGCCCGCGGCCACGATCAGGCAGGCGGTGATCCGGAACGGTGAAGGCCGCTCCTTGAGGAACAGCCGTGCGATCACCGTGGCGAATACCACACTGGTCTCGCGCAGCGCCGAGACCGGGCCCATGGGGCTTACGGTCATGGCCCAGATGATGATGCCGTAACCGCCGATCGCGATCAGTCCGCCGGCGCCGGCCGTGACAACCTCGCGCCGGGGCCGCACGACCAGGCGCCGCCAGCCGCGCAGTCCGACATAGATCAGGAGCATGACGATGCTCCAGATCAAACTCATCCACGCGAGATAGGCGAGCGCACTCTGCGACAGGCGCCCGCCGACGCCATCGACCACACTGTAGGCGGCGATGGACACACCGGTCAGGAAAGCCGCCGGCGCGGCTTCGCGGTGGAAGCGGCCGCCCTCGAGCGCCAGACCGGCGAGGCCCACGGACACAACCACCACACCCAGCCACTCGGCCGCCGACAATTGCTCGCCCACGATCAGGAACCTGCCGAGCGCCACCAGCAGCGGCGCCGAACCGCGCGCGACCGGATAGGTCTGGCTGAAATCGCCCTTGGCATAGGTGCGCAAGAGCAGGAACTGGTAAACCACGTGGAGCGCGGCGGAGCCCAGGATATAGGGCCAGCTTGCGGGCGCCGGCAGCGGCAGGAACAAGAGGAGCGCCAAGCCCGCGAGGCCGTCCACCACGCAGAACATGGTCATCCACCAGAACCGGTCGGCGCCGGTCTTGAGTAGGGCGTTCCAGGACGCATGCATCACCGCGGCGGCCAGGACGGGCAGGAGGACCAGGGGATTCAAGGCGATTTCACGGGAGATTCCGGGCCCCCAACCTGAAGCCCCGGATGATACGGATCAAGTAGGCTTTGGGCGCGGGTTCGGCATATAGTGCGCCCTCCTTTCAGCCGACCAGCTTGCACCTTATGAATCTGAACACCCTCCAGGCCCTCGCCACCCAGGCCATCACCGCCCACCAGAGGGGCGACATGGCCGCCGCCGAGGCGGCCAGCCAGCAGATCTTCAAACTCGACCCGGTCAGCCAGGTGGCGCGCAACATCCTCGGCCTGGTCCGTTCGCGCCAAGGCCGCCACGACGAGGCCATCGGTTTCCTGGCGGCCGCGGTCAAGGCCGACCCGCGTTCGCCCACCAATCTCGCCAACCACGGTCTGGTGCTGCAAGCGGCTGGCCGCTTTGCCGCCGCGCTCACCAGCTACGATTCATTCCTCAAACTGGTGCCCGATCATCCTCAGATCCTGGTCAACCGCGCCAACACCCTGCGCGGGTTGGGGCGCTTCGACGATGCCATCGCGACCTACGACAGGGCGATCGCCAAGGAACCCAACTACGCCGAAGGCCACTACAACCGCGCGCTGGCGCTATCGGAGATGCGGCGCCTGGATGAATCGCTCGCCGGCTACGACCGGGCAATCGCGGTGCGGCCCGATTTCGCCGCCGCCTTCACCAATCGCGGCAACGTGCTGCGCGAGCTGGGCCGTCCCGACGACGCCATGACCAGCTACGCCAAGGCGCTGGAAATCGACCCCGGCAATCCCAACACGTTCTACAACCGCGCCGTCACCCTGAACGAGTTGGGCCGGACGGATGAAGCGATGGCGAGTTACGACCAGGCGTTGACCCTGGCGCCGCAGTTCACGCCGGCGCTCACCAATCGCGCCAACCTCCTGAGGGCCGCCGGCCGCATCGACGCGGCGCTCGCCGACTACGAGCGGGCGATCGCAGCCGAACCGCGCAACCCGGAGGGCTACTTCAATCGCGGCGTCGCGCTGGGCGAAGCCAAGCGCTTCGACGAGGCGATGGCGAGCTATGCCGCCGCCATCAACCTCAAGCCCGACTACGTCGACGCCATCTACAACGGCGCGCTGATGCTCCAGGAAACCCAGCGCTGGGACGAGGCGGTCAAGGGTTACAACCGCGTGCTCGCGCTCAAACCCGACCATGTCGAAGCGCTCAACAACAAGGGCGCCATCCTGCAGTCGTTCGGCAATTACGACGAGGCGCTGGCGATTTTCGACAAGGCCATCGCGGCCAATCCGAACTACGCCGAGTCCTATTACAACCGGTCCTTCACCAGATGGCAGAAGCAGAAAGGCGACCCCCAGGCGATCCGCGACCTGGAACGGGCGCTCGTCCTCAGGCCCGACTATCCCTACGCGCTGGGTGACCTGCTGCATCTGCGCATGCAGGTCGGGGAATGGAACAGCTATGCGCGCGATGTCGCGGCCATCGACGCGGGCTTGCGCGCCGGCCAACCGGTGGTGCGCCCATTCGTGTATCAGGCCATTTCGGAATCACCCGCGGACCTGCAGCTGTGCTCGACCGCGTTCACGAATCTGCATTTCCCGCCGTTGCAGGCAGCGGCGATCGCGCCGCGTCCGGCCGGTGGCAAGATCCGCATCGGGTATCTCTCGGCCGAATTCCGCGATCAGGCCACGTCCTATCTGATGGCTGGCCTGTTCGAGACTCATGACCGCAACAGGTTCGAGGTCATCGCGCTGGACAACGGCGGCGACGACGGCGGGCCGATGCGCAAGCGTCTGATCACGACCTTCGACAAGTTCATCGACGTGATGCGCTTGACCGACGACGAGGCAGCGCAGCGTATCCGCAACGAGAATATCGATATCCTGGTGAACCTGAGCGGCTACTTCGGCAGCCCACGCATGGGCATTTTCGCGCGCCGCGCCGCGCCCATTCAAGTGAACTACCTGGGTTTCCCAGCGACGCTGGGCGCGAACTACCTGGACTACATCATCGCCGACCGCGTGGTGATTCCGGAGGCCGAGCAGGGCTTTTACAGCGAGAAGGTGGTTTACCTCCCGGACAGTTACCAGGTGAACGATTCCAAGCGTGCGATCGATCCGGAGGCACCGACCCGCGCGTCACAAGGGCTGCCGGAAAACGCTTTCGTGTTCTGCAATTTCAACCAGAACTACAAGCTCACGCCGCCGGCATTCACCGCCTGGATGAAGATCCTGGCCGAGGTGGACGGCAGCGTGTTCTGGATGCTGCAGAACACCCCCGCGCTGGCGGCGAACCTGCGCAAGGAGGCCGCGCGCTTCGGCATCAACTCCGACCGTCTGATCTTTGCCAAGCACGCGGAGGCGGCCAAGCACCTCGCACGCCTCGCGCTGGCCGACCTGTTCCTGGATTCGCGGCCCTACAACGCTCACACCACCGCCAGCGACGCACTGTGGGCGGGCTTGCCGCTGATCACCTGCCGCGGCACGGCCTTCCCGGGGCGCGTCGCCGCGAGCGTTCTGGATGCTGCGGGATTGCCCGAACTCGTGACCGAGAACATGGAAGACTTCGCTGCGTTAGCGGTGAAACTCGCGCGCGACAAAGAGGCGTTGGCATCGGTGCGCAAGAAGCTCGCCGACAACCGCACGACCTGTGCGCTGTTCGACACCGAACGCTTCCGCCGCCATATCGAGAGCGCCTACGAGACGATGGTCGCCAATTGGCGCGCGGGCAAGGCTCCGGCCGGTTTTACGGTGGGCTGACCGCCAACTCGCGCCGCAGGAAGGCGACGGTACGGTCCAGTGCATCCTTGCCGTTCTTGCCGGTGATGTTGGACCCGAAGCCGTGGGTTTCCCCGGGATAGATCACCAGATCGACTTTGGCGCCGATGGCTTCGGCGTCTTTCGCCAACTGTCGTCCCGCGTTGACGGAAATCACCGTGTCGGCGTCGCCGTGCAGGATCAGCAGCGGCGGATAGCGGCGCACCGGCGTGCGCAGGGGCCAGGGCGGCGTGCCGTAATAGATCACGGCTGCGGTGATGTTCGGATCCAACGCCGCCGCGCCACTGGCGAGAATTCCGCCGTTCGAAAATCCCACCAGCCCGACCTTGCCGTTGGATTGTGGCTGTGTGCGCAAATGATCGGCGAGGTCGTCCATCAGCCTGGCCCAAGCCGGATAGCGCAGTTCGAAGTCGTAACCCGCCTCATCGGCGGCGCTGTAGTAATAAACCAGATAGGCGTCGATGCCTGCGTTCGCCAAGGTCGAGGCGTAGGCGAAATACTCCTTGAGTCGCCGGTCGAATCCGCCGGCGCCGTGCAGCAGCAGCGCGGCCGGGCGCTTGGCTTCGCCGGGCGCATGGAAATAGGTGACGCGAACCTCGCGTTCGGTGGCCGGAAGCTTGATGTCTTTCCCGGCGATGTCGGCGGCGGCCGCCGCCGCGGTCCACAGCAATACCGTTGCGAATATCGCCGCGAATTTCATGTCATTCTGCCGCGATCGGGCCCGAGGCCACGGGCGTGTTGCGCCGCGCCGGCGGCGGACGTTCGACCTGCGCGCGTTTTGCGGCGAAGCGCGGCAGCATGATCTTCTGCCATATTTTCAAGATTCCCAGCTTCCAGGCCAGCACGGCCGACCGCCCGCTGGCGACCGTGAGGTCGAGGTAGAACAGGTGATCGCTGCCCCGCTTGATCAGGTAGAGCAGGCGCATCAACAGCATCAGCATGGGGTACATCGGCTGCGGCATCTGCGTGGGCAGGGCGCGCTTCTTGAAGAAGCGGAACACGGCATCCGGCAAGGGCAGGGCGATCATCGCGAACACCAGCATGTTCGAGATGGTCGGCCGCGGCTTGGTGTAGGGCTTGCGGATATCGTCGATGTTGACGCCACGCTTCTTGAACGACGCCGCCATCTCGGTGTTCGGGATGATGCGCAGCGAGAACACATTGAGCGTGAACGGCCGCGGCATGGTGTGGATGAGGTCGAGCGTGGCGTGGTTGTCCTCGATGGTCTCGATCGGGTTGTCGAGGATGATGTCGAACGCCGGCGGGATCATGTGCTCCTTGAAGGCGTTCAGGATCGTGCAGGCCTCTTTCACGCGGGCGATGGGCGTGGGGCGGTCGTAGAACTCCAGGATCGCCTCGCTGCCGGACTGGATGCCCATGCGCACGCGGTTCATGCCGGCGTTCACCAGCAGGCGCAGCTTGTCCTCGCGCACATAATTGGGAATCAATCCGGTGATCACGAACGGCAGCTTGATCTCGCGGTTATACAGCTCGCAGAAATCCTCCATCACCCGCATCGGCAGCGCCATGAAGCTGTCGTCGTCGAACACCACGCTCGAGATGTGGGGGTGCTTGGTGATGGCATCCTTCAGTTCGGCGATGATCATGGCCGGTGAGGAGTGGCGGATCTTGCGGTAGCTCTTGTCGTAATCGATGAATTTGGTATTGCCGCAATAGGTGCAGCGGAACGGGCAACCGATCGACCATACGGTCTTGTAAGCCAGCCCGTTGTAGAACAGGAAATCGTCGGTCACGATCGGCGCGAAGCCCTGGCCGGATTGGAACAACAGCTCGCCGTCGGCGTAGACCGGGATCGGCATCCGGTCCATTTCCTCGGGCGTCATCAGCGGCAGGTTGACGTTCTTCTTCACGCCGTCCGGCGTGTTGAACCAGAAGCCCTTGGTTTCGTAATAGGGCCGGCCTTCCTTGAAGGCCTTCAGGAAATTCTCGAAAGCGAACTCGCCCTCGCCGGTGCAGATGGCATCGGCGTGCTGGATCGCGTCCTCGGGCTGGATGATCGGGTGGATGCCGCCCCAGACGATGTAGGCCTTGGGGTTGCGCGCACGGATTGCCTTGATGATGTCGACGGTGGCGTTGGCGTACTGGGTCATCGACGAGAAGCCGACGATGTCGCAATCCGAAACCGTGGCCGCGATCTTATCGACATCGGCGGCCGACAGGGTGTTCGCCCCCCGGGTCATCAGGTGATAGGCGAAAGAGCGCACGTTGCCGGTCACCACGTAATGCACGTGAGTGTCCGGGTTCAGGCTCTTGATATAGGCGGCGACCTTCCTGAAGCCGGTATTGTTCAGGCCGTCTTCAATGGTCAGGAGATTGATCTTCATGGGCACATCATAGCGTGGCGGCCGGTTATATCAGAGCCCCGGCCACCAAACCCATGAAAATCAACGTGAAAGGCGCTTCCGCGTTGCACCTTTACGGGTGCTGGGTCACGGTCAGAACCTTGCCGGCGTAATCGGCCGGTTTGACGGTCTGTTTCTGCGCCACCCGGCCCCTGGCCGTGATGTAGGTGACCTCCACGGTCACCGGGCCGTCGGACGCCAGGCCGAAATGCACCGGCGTGACGCTCTGGGAGTTATAGCCGTCGCCGGTATTGACCAGGCGCGTGCCCAGGATCCTGCCGGCGGGGTCGTAGAGCCGCACTTCCGCGCCGGGGGCGAATTTGCCTTTGGCGTCACGGACCATGACCTCCAGCGACTTCTTGCGCGCGGCGTCGCCGAGATTGTTCTTCAGCAGCACATGGACCGCGCCCGACTTCGAGAAATCGTTGGTCAGGTCGAGGTCGAGATCGCCGTCGTTGTCGAAATCGGCCCACTGCACGCCGTGGTCGGAGCCGTTCATCACCGGCGTGATGACGTTGACGAAACCCTTGCCGGTGTTGCGGTAGAGGCGGTCGTCGGGCTCGTTGTCGTGATAGCCGCCGACGAACACATCCACCAGGCCGTCGTTGTCGAAGTCGCCCCAGCTCGCGCCCACCATATGGCCGTGACCGGCGATCCCCTGGGCGTGCGCGACATTGGTGAAGGTGCCGTTGCCGTTGTTGCGGTAGAGCAGATCCTCGCCGTAGGTGGCGACATAGATGTCGAGATTGCCGTCGTTGTCGAAATCGGCCACCGAGCAGCCGACGCCCCCTTCGTCCTTGGCGCGGCCGGGGCTATTCATGCCGAGTTGCGGCGCCACGTCGGTGAACGTGCCTTTGTCGTTCTTGTAGAACGCATCGGTGCCGCCGTCCTGGTTGGCGACGAAAGCATCCAGATCGCCATCTTTGTCCATATCGAACCAGCAAGTGCCGACGGTGAAGCGCTTGTCGTCGAGGCCGGCCTGTGCCGCGATGTCGGTGAATCTGCCGCCGTCGTTGCGGAACATGCGGTTGGGCCCATTGCGGTCGGCCATGTAAAGGTCGAGATCGCCGTCGCCGTCGAGATCGATGAAACTCGCCTGGCGCACGCTGGCCCTGGGTGCGTCCACGCCCAGCTTTTGGGCGACTTCGGTGAAGGTGCCGTTGCCGTTGTTGTGGAACAGGTAGCTGCGGTTCTCCGGCGGCGGTGCGCCGGTACCGGCGAAGCGCGTGCCGATGTAAAGGTCGAGATTGCCATCGCCGTCGTAGTCGCCCCAGGCGGAGGAGCGCAGCTCGATCAGCTCCATGGCCTTGGCGTCGGGGTTGGGGATCAGCCCGGCCTTCCGCGCCACGTCGGTGAACACGCCGTTGGTGTTTTGGAACAGTTTGAGCACGCCGTGCCCGTACGCCACGAGCAGGTCGAGGTCGCCGTCGTTGTCGTAGTCCGCCCAGGCGCTCGACAGTGCGTGCGTGCCGGCGAGAACGTCGGGCTGCACCTTCGCGAAATTCACCGCCTCGGCGGCGTGGCTCGTCGCCGGAAACAATACGACCAGAGCGGCGAGTAATTTGCGCATGGCATCCCCCGAAGAAATGAGCCGCCCGGCACATGCGAGGCGGCTCCGAGCTTAAAGTAAATCCAGTGTCCGGTCAGCGGCTTTCGTCGCGGAGGTGAATCATCGGGGCCCTGCTTGCGCAGCTGCGCCCCCGGGAAGGCGTCGCGCGTCGGCTTGTAGCCCTTCAACGCGAACGTGCCGGGCGTCTCGTCCTTCGCCAGGACCGGAATTCCGTGCGGCGGGCCGGTGAAGCCGGACGCCGTGTAAGCGGCGTCGCGGCTTCCGGCTTCCGGCCCCATCCCGGAATGTTGTGCGCTGCAACGCTATTAACGTTGACTCGGTGAAAGAACCGGACCGAGAGTTGGCGCGGGTTTCAGTATCAGCGGGGCAAAACGGCCATGACCATAAAACACATTGCCTTCATCGGCGCGATCGTCTTGGGCGCGACAACGGCGCAGGCGGAAACGCATAACTTCACGCCGACCACCTACTACACGACCTATTCCGCCGCGCATCCGCCTGCGCTGCGCATCAAGTCCGGCGACACGGTGATCACCAAGACCATCGATGCGGCCGGCGTGGACTATCAGGGCAAGTCGGTGTCGCCCGGCGGCAATCCCGAGACCGGGCCGTTCTATATCGAGGGCGCGGAGCCCGGCGATTCCATCGTCGTCACTATCGTCAAGCTCGAGACCAACCGTACGATGGCCTATTCGGGCAGTTTGCTGGCGCCCTACGCCGCCACGCCGCAGGCGATTGCCACACGTAAGGACAGCGAGCCCAAACGCGTCACCTGGACCATCGACAAAGCCAAGGGAATCGCCACGCTCGATGACGCCAGCATCCAGCCGGGCGGGATCTCGTTGCCGCTACGTCTCATGCTCGGCTGCATTGGCGTGGCGCCCGCGCGCAAGGAGGCGATCGCCGCCAGTACGCCCGGAAATTTCGGCGGCAACATGGACTATGCCTACATGGGCCAGGGCGTGAAGCTGACCTTGCCGGTGTTCGAGTCCGGCGCGCTTCTGTTCCTGGGCGACGGTCATGCGCGCCAGGGCGAGGCCGAAGCGGTGGGCACGGGCCTTGAGACTTCGATGGATGTCACCTTCAAGGTCGACCTGATCAAGAAGAAGACCATTGCCTGGCCGCGCGTGGAGACCGACACCCATATCATGGTGCTGGGCAGCGCCCGCCCGTTGCTGGAGGCATTCCAGATCGCCAGCAGCGACCTGCAGAAGGCGCTGCAGGAAGACTACGGTTTCACCGAGCGCGGCGCCCAGATCTTTATTGGCGAGACCGGAGAGTACGAGATCTCGAACGTGGTCGATCCGGCCTTCACCGTGGCCGCCAAGATCCGCAAAAGCACGTTGCCGAAAAAATAGCTCTACTTGAGGGTCGCGGCGATTTTGCGCAGATCGGCGGCGGTGTGTTCGCCGCCGATCGGCGTGCCCGGAATCAAGTGCCGCCCCACCGCCAGCGAACCGATCACCACCGGGTCGAAGCCGATTTCCCGCACCAGGGTTGAGGCGAGCGTGAGTGCGCTCTGGTCGTCGCCGGCCAGCGGCACGCCGGTGCGTTCCGGCGCGCGGTTGGCCGCCGAGGCGAGGTTTCCGGCGCCGATGGCGTTGAAGGCGCGCACGATCCTGGCGCCAGGCATCAGCTTGGCAAGGAATGTTCCGGCGCCTTCTTCCCGCGCCTTGGCGCCGACTTCGCCGTCGCGCGGCACGATCGGGTTGCTCACGTCCAGCACCAGCGCCTTGGCGGCGAGCGCCGCGCCGTGCTCCTTGGCCAGCTCGGGCATGGCGCCGTAGGGCACCAGCAGCACGATCACGTCGCCGTATTTGACCGCTTCGGCCACGGTGCCGGCCTGGGCGAGGGAGCCGAGGCCCGCAACCATGTCTTTCAGTTCCGCGGGGTGACGGGTCGAGAACATCACCGGGTGCCCAGCCTTCACGAACAAGCTGCCCAAGGCGCTGCCCATGCGGCCCGCGCCGATGGTCGCGATCTTCAGAGGTGCGGCCGCCGCGAATGCCTGGTGCGGCAAGGCCGCGGCCAGCAGGCCGAGGCGCAGCACATCGCGGCGCGCGGGCGTGTAGACCGGAACACGGAACATGGCGCTCTCCTACAATCCTGGGCCCTGAAACGGTACCCCCGTTCCGGTTGTGGCTCAATCACCCCTGAGTGATAGGATAGCCGCCGGAACCAGCGAGGCAGGGGCGGGCGCGGCGTGACTACGGGGGACAACAGACTGCAGCGGGCGGAACGCCGCGCTCTGCAGAGGGAAGACGAGAAATATCTGAGTCAGCCTCTGAACCCGGGGCCCGACCCGCGTTCCATCTCCGCTCATGTGCGCCATGTGGTGCGTCTGTTTTCCAACCCTTCGGAGGACTCGCCTTGCGCCACCGCCATGGCCCATCTCGGCGCTCTTTACAGCCGCACGGTTCCCAAGGCCCAGGTCGCCTGCCGGCGCGGCTGTTCATCCTGCTGCAGCCAGCTCGTGAGCGTCACCGCGCCTGAGGCCTTGTGGGTGGCGGACACTATCCGCCGCCGGGCGCGGACGGTCGAGAAGCTGCGCGCCGCCGACGCCGCGACCCACCATCTCTCGATCGAGGAACGGCTCAAAAGCCACCTCGTCTGCCCGCTGCTCGAGGATGACGTATGCTCGATCTACGCGTCGCGGCCGCTCGGCTGCCGGCATTTTGTGTCGATCAATCTCGATGCCTGCATCGCAACCTTCGTGCACGGTGCGGAGCCGCAGATCCCGATGCCCGTCAGCCACACCGATGTCCTCTATGCCATCCGCATGGCGCTGTACGCCGCGATGCGGCTCAAAGGCCTGAAGGATGCGGCTTATGAGCTGAATGCCGCGGTGATGGCGGCGCTGGCGTACGAGGACGCCGAGGCACGCTGGCTGGCCGGCGAGGACATCTTCGCGGACGTGCCCGGCACCCGCACGATCCCGCCCAATTTCGAACAGGCCATCTCGCAACTGGTGGCGCATATCGCGCCGACGGTCTGAACGCGACCGCCGGCCCGGCTGCGGTCACGCCTTGTTGGGTATCCCCAGGGGTTGCCGGTATGCGACCAGCGGGTTGCCTCTAATAAGAACCGTGAATGCCGGGCGGAAAGCGCCGGTTTTAAAGGGTCGGCAGCGTGAAGTGGAACCGGGTGCCGGAGCCGGTTTCGGTTTCGAACCCGATCTCGCCGCCGTGGCGTTCGACGATGGCCTTCACGATCGAAAGGCCGAGGCCCGTGCCCTCGCCCTTTCCGGCGGCATGGCCTTGGACGAACTTCCCGAAGATCCGCGGCCTGATGCTCTCCGGGATACCGCCGCCGGTATCGCTGACCGAGACCGTGGCCCGGCCGCCTTCGGTCGTGACGCCGATGCGGATGTCCGAGCCAGGAGGAGAGAACTTCACGCCGTTGGAGATCAGGTTGTTCAGGACTTGCGTCAGCCGGGCCTTGTCGCCGTTGACCGTGATGCCCGAGGCGCCTTCGCGGCTGACGGTGATCCGCTTCTCGCGGCAGTAACTGCGCAGGTTTTCCATCGATTCCTCGATCATCGCCGTGAGGTCCATGGGGCGCGGGTTGAACTCCATCTGCCCGGCTTCGAGCGCTGCGGTATCGAGCAGTTCGTTGATCAGACGCAACAGCAGCGCGGCGTTGCGCTCGGCAATGGTCAGGACTTCGCCCATATGAGGCGGCACCTCGCCCAGCATGCCGCCGTTGACCAGTTCCAGCCCGCCGATGATCGAGGTGAGCGGCGTACGGATCTCATGGTTGATCGTGGAGATGAAGGCGGTCTTGAAAGCGTCGATGCGCTTGCGTTCTTCGACCTCCTCCAGCGCCAACTTGCCGGCCGCGCGCAACTCCAGTTCGTCCATCGCCAGCGCGCTCAGGTCGCGCAGGAGGGCGATTTGACGCGGCGACGGCGCATGCGGTTTGTCGTCGATGACGCAGACGGTGCCGAGCTTCAGGCCGTCGTGGGTCGTGAGCGGTGCGCCGGCGTAGAAGCGGATGTTGGGGGCGCAGTTTATCAGCGGATTGTCGGCGAAGGTTGCGTGCTGCGTGGCGTCGGGAACCACCAGCACCTCGTCGCTGAGGATGGCGTGGGCACAGAAAGCCAGGTCGCGCGGGGTTTCGCGGGCATCCAGTCCGATCTTGGCCTTGAACCACTGGCGGCCCTGGTCGACCAGGGAGACCAGGGCGATCGGTGTGTCGAGGACGTTGGCGGCGATGCGCACGATCCGGTCGAAAGCATCCTCCGGCGGCGTGTCGAGAATGCGGTAGGCGCGCAGGCGCGCAAGGCGCTGGGCTTCGTTTTTGGGCAATGGCGCCGCAGGCATGGCTCAGGCCACTCCGATATTGTGGCCGTGACGCGCCAGGATACCGAGGATCTGCCCAGCGACCTCACGCGGCGAGAATGGCTTCAAGATGACGTCGAGCGCGCCGCGCGCGATGCAGGCATCCGCGTCGACCTGCTGTGTCATGGCGGTAATGAAGATTACCGGAATCCGGGCGGTAGCCTCGTCGGCACGCAAGGCCGTGAGGATGTCCGGCCCGTCCATGTCGGGCAGGGAGTAGTCGAGCAGGATCAGATCGGGTTTAAGCGCGGCGGCGCCGGCAAGGCCCTCGCGCCCCGTGCCGGCGACATCCACGCGGAAGCGTTTGCTGGCCCCAAGCGACAGCTTGAGGATGGTTTGGATGTCCGCCTGATCCTCGATATACAAAACATGCAGCATGGGGGCTCCCTGGCCGGGATATTCGGTCCAAACCGGAGCGGGCGTCAATTATCCTGGGTGCACGCCGCGCAAACCGAGGTCGGGGATCTCACCGCCGTGGTTAAGCACGACCGGGCGGGCGATGGCGAGGCCCAAGCCCGACCCGCCTGCCTGCGCCACGCGCCTCGGGGTTTCCCAGGAAAAGCTGATGGACCCCATGAGTAGGCCGCCTGGTGGGCCACCCCGCATCCCTAGCCTCCAGGCGCGATCACGCTGGAGGTGGCGCGTGGCCGGCGCTACAAACCACCGGTGAGTTCCGCTCCCATCATCGTTTGGTTTCGCCAGGATCTGCGCCTGGCGGACAACCCCGCCCTGATCGCCGCCGCGGAAACCGGCCGGCCGCTGATCCCGCTCTATATATGGGACGATACCTTGGACTGGGCGCCGGGCGGCGCCAGTCGTTGGTGGCTGCACGGATCGTTGGAAAGTCTGAGCGCGAACCTGGCCAAGCGCGGTGCAGCGCTGATTCTGCGCCGTGGCCGGGCTGCCGCCGTTCTGGATCAGGTTGTCGCCGAGACCGGCGCTGATGCCGTTTATTGGAATCGTTGCTACGAACCCGCGGCGATCCGCCGCGACAGCGCGATCAAGAAGGAACTGGCGGCGCGCGAGATCGTGGCCGAGAGCTTCAACGGCGCACTGCTGTTCGAGCCTTGGGAACTCAAAACCCAAAGCGGTGGGCCGTTCAAGGTATACACGCCGTTTTCC
>JAIBCD010000115.1 GCA_019694335.1 Rhodospirillaceae bacterium
AGAAGGCGATGGCGGTGGCGCGGAAACGCATGTGGAAAGTCCTCCCCCAAGGCATTTTCGGAGAAAATGCGACAAAACAAGAATCACGGCGCGAGGACTATAGGGCCCGCGACGGCTTGTTGAAAGGTTAGGGATTGAGCAGTTTCAGCGCCTGTTCGTGCACGCGGCGGTCGCCCGCGGCCACCACGCCGCCGCCGTTGCCGGGGGCGGCGCCCTGCCAGTCGGTGATGACGCCGCCCGCCGCTTCCACCAGCGGGATCAGGGCCGAGATGTCCCAGCGCTTCGAGAGCGATTCCACGATCAGGTCGCAGAAGCCCATCACCAAGGTCGCGAAGATGTAGCAATCGCCGCCCCAACGGGTGAGCTTCACTTTGTCCTCGACCCGGCCGAAGGCGTCCCAGGCGCCGGGACCGAGCTTGGGGAACGCCTCGGGCGTGGTCGCGCACAGCAGCGCGTCCGAAAGCGCGGCGCAGGCGCGCACCCTCAGCGGCGTCACCTTGCCCTTCTCGTGGAATGTGGACGCACCGTTGACGCTGAAGAAGCGTTCGCGCAGCCATGGCTGGTCGATCATGCCGAGCACCGGCACGCCGTCCCGCTCCAGCGAGATCAAGGTGCCCCATTCGTGGCGGCCATTGATGAAGGCGCGCGTGCCGTCCACCGGGTCGAGCACCCAGCACAGACCGTTCCTGCTCGGCTTCTCGCCGTATTCCTCGCCCAGGATGCCGTCGTCGGGGCGCGCCTCCTCGATCACCGCGCGGATCGCGCGTTCGGCGCCCTTGTCGGCCTCGGTCACGGGATCGAAGATCGGTTTGCCGTTGATCATCGCCGCCTTGGCGTCGACGTCGATGGGCGCACGGAAATACGGGCGGATCACCGCGCCGGAAACATCCGCGAGGCGATGGGCGAATGCGATGGTTTCAGAATCGATTTTAGACACCAAGTCCCCGCAGCGCGCCGATGTGGAACAGCAAGGGCGCCTTGCCAATGTTGAAGATACGCCGCACACGCCCGACGATGATGTCGTGGTCGCCACCGGGATAACGCGCCTCGGTGCGGCATTCCAGATAAACCACGCAGCCGTCGATCAACGGCACGGCGTCGAGACCGATGTGCAAGGGCACGCCGTCGAACTTGTCGCGTCCGGTGCGCGCGAAGCGGTGCGCGAGAGCCTCCTGCTCCACCGACAACACGTTGACCGCGAAAGCGCTGCCGACCTGATAGCAATTGTAGCTCACGGAGTCCCTGGCGATGCTCCACAGGATCATGGGCGGATCGAGCGACAGCGAATTGAACGAGCTGACCGTGATGCCGACGTATTCCGTGCCAGGGGTTCCGTCTTTATGGGGCACCAGCGCGGTCATCACCGTGACGCCGGTGCAGAAATGCCCCAGGGTGTCGCGGAACTGACGGCGCGCGGCTTCGCTGCCGGCCGGGTCGATGCCCGCCTTGCCGCCGATGGTTAAACCGCTGCCTGTTCCCTCGTTCGTGGGCGAAATTGTAATACCCAAACGCCTGTCCACCTGACGGACACCACAGTAACATGTGAGCGTCTAAGTAGGGAATCCGGGCGGACACCACAAGCCGTGATGGACGACGACATCCAGGACGACGAGGATCTTGGCGGACCAGAGGCGGCGCTTCAGGATGCGGCGCTTCAGGGTACAAGCCCGGGGCAGATCCGCGCGCTCACCCGTGGGCTCGCGGTGCTCGAGGCATTGAACCAGCGCCCCGGCGCCACGGTCACCGAGATCGCCGGCGCCACCGGCCTCGCCCGCACCACGGCCTACCGCGTGCTGGAAACGCTCTGCGCCGGCGGGTTCGCCGCCCGCGCCGCCGACGAACGTTACCAGCTGCTGACCGGCGTGCGCCGCCTCGCCGACGGCGCCGTCGCGGAGAAATGGATCACCGAGATCGCGCGCCCGGCCGCCGCCAATCTGGCGAAGGATCTGGCGTGGCCGCTGTATCTCGCCACACCCCACGGCGCCGAGATGCTGCTGCACCGCCTGGGCGAGCCCGGCCTGCCGCCGCGCGTGCCTTTGACCGCCAGCGCCGCCGGGATCGCTTACCTTGCGGCCTTGCCGGAAGCGGCGCGCATTGCCGCCGCCACAACCGCCGGCCCACCGCAGACCCCAACGCCGATCCTGGATCGCGGCGTCGCGGCGTTGGAAAGCGACGGCGCGCTATGGCTGGCGGTGGCGGTGCTGGTGGCCAACTGGCCGGTGGGCTGCCTGACCGTCGGCGTCCCCAACTCCGCCCTGTCCGGCGACCAGCGCCCCTCCGATCAAAGTGAGGCGGCACTCGACCGCATCATCGGCTTGCTTACGGGAGCGGCGGTAGACGTGGCGCTGGCACTCCGCAAAACCTAGGGGCAAGACCAAAAGCAGCGGTGAACCCGTCTAGAAAAGCGTTGACGGCCAGGGGCGGCGCGCGCGACCCTTTGGCCTCGTATCTGCTTGTAAATCGGGGGAAAAGCCATGAGCGGGGGCAACACGGGCATTTTCCGGCGCAAGCCGGTGGATCATATCCAGCACGAGCATGAGCGCAGCGAATTGAAGCGCGCCCTCGGCCCCGTGAACCTGCTGCTCCTCGGCATCGGCTGCATCATCGGCACCGGCATCTTCGTGCTCACGGGCCGCGCCGCCGCCCAGTTCTCGGGGCCGGCGATCATGATCTCCTTCGTCATCACCGGCGTGCTGTGCGCCTTCGTGGCGCTGTGTTACGCCGAACTGGCCTCGGCGCTGCCGGTATCCGGTTCCGCCTACTCCTACACCTACGCCTCCATGGGCGAATTGACCGCCTGGATCATGGGCCTGCTCCTGCTGCTGGAATACGGCCTCGCCGCCGCCACGGTGGCGGTGGGGTGGTCGGGCTATTTCAACAGCCTGATCGGGGACATCGGCATACACCTGCCGGCGATACTGACGGCCGCGCCCGGGGTCGAGGTGAAGGACGCCACCGGCGCGGTGATCGCCACCGGCGTCGTGAACCTGCCCGCCCTGGTCGTGATCTGGCTGGTCACCGGCCTCCTGGTGCTGGGGGTTTCGGAATCCGCGACCGTCAACAACATCATCGTGTTCATCAAGCTGGCGGTGGTGATCGCCTTCATCGGCATCGGCGCGGGCTATGTCGATACCGCGCTGTGGTCGCCGCTGGTGCCGCCGCAAAGCCCGCCACCGCCGGAAGGCACATCCATGGACATCGCGTCGCAGATATGGCGCGCTCTGGTCGCGGTGGTCACCGGCGACAACTCCAGCCGCTACGGCCTCACCGGCGTGATCCACGGCGCGGCGGTGATCTTCTTCGCTTATCTCGGCTTCGAGGCGGTCTCCACCGCCGGCGCCGAGGCGCGCAATCCGGCCAAGGACATGCCGTTCGGCATCATCGGCTCGCTGATCGTCTGCACCATCCTCTACATCCTGACGTCCGGGGTGCTGGTCGGGATCGTGCCCTACACCATGCTCGACAACCCCGCGCCCATCGCCATGGCGGTGGACCACATCGGCCTGCCCTGGTTCTCCGTGCTCGTGAAAATCGGCGCCCTGGCCGGCCTGTCGAGCGTGATGCTGGTCCTGCTCTACGGCCAGACTCGCATCTTCTACACCGTCGCCCGCGACGGCCTGGTGCCGACCTCGCTGTCGGTGGTGCACCCGAAGTTCAAGACGCCCTACATCAACATCATCATCACCGGCATCGCCGCCTCGATCGCCGCGGGGTTCCTGTCCTTGAACGCGCTGTCGGACCTGACCAACGTCGGTTCGCTCGCCGCCTTCGGCCTGGTGTGCATCACGGTGATCTACCTGCGCGTGAGCCACCCGGAACTGAAGCGGCCGTTCCGCACGCCGCTGTACCCGGTGGTGCCGATCGCCGGCGCGCTCATGTGCCTGCTTCTCCTGCTCAGCCTGATGGCCACGCCCGACACCCGGAACTTCTTCCTGATCTACCTGGCCTTCGGGATCGTCGTGTACTTCCTGTACAGCATGAAAAACTCGAAGCTCGCCAAGGGCGTGGTGGTCGATCCCGAAGCGCCGCCCATGGGACGGTAGCCACCCGGCAGAGCTTACCTAGCGCCTGTAAAAGGCCCCGGCAGGTTTGACCTCCGGGGCCTTTTTCATGACCGGTAACGTTCCATTAACCGCTGAAATCATTGGGTAATTTACCCCAAAAGACTGGCACGCCCCTTGCTTATTGGAGGGCCAGAGCCGCTGAAGCGGCCTTAGGCCATACAAGGAACGTTGCCCATGTCCGTGATCGATTTCATCGCCGCCCACCGGCGTCCCGATGCCAAGTCCGAAGGCTCCGCTGCGCTGAATGTGCGCGGCTCCGCCGCGACGGCCGAAAAGCCCCGCGCGAATGCCCTGGAAAAGATGCGCGGCGGCACCCTCACGGCCAGCCAGTTCACGCGCCACATCACCCACATCATCGAGGACGAGATGCGCCGTTCCCTGAAACGCCATGTCGACGTCATCGACCCGCTGGAACTGATCGACCTCGCGAAAATGATCGCCGAGCAGAAGGCGAAGTATATCGGCACCACGCTGGCCATCGCCTCCAACCGCCAGCCGATCACGGACGCGGAACTGGAACAGCTCAAGAATTTCCGGGTGAAGATCCAGGAACTGGAAGCCGCCCACAACGAACTCAACGAAGCGATCGCCTCCCAGCTCGTGGAAGTTAAGGGCGTTGTGAAGGAATAAGAGTTTCGCTGCGCCTTTTTGTTTGCGCGCCTTCCGCGCGCGGGCAGCTCGTGGAAGTCAAAGGCGTCGTGAAGGAATAACTCGCCCCTGAGTTTCAGATTCGGCGCGGGGACGCTCGCGCCAGCAAAGGTGACCAACGCCCCGGATGCAAGCCAGAATGGTGCGCTCCGGGGTAATCTTTTTTAGTGTTCCGTCACATCATTCGATGATTTTCTCCGCCTTTCTTTTTGCAACGCGAAGAAAAGAAATCGTCTCCCACTCCCCTTCTGGCAAATGCCATTGAACCAAATATTTTCCTTCCGAGGAAATGTTCAAGGGCATTCCCGTAAGAGCGGTAATAAACCCTTCGTCTGCATAGCTACCTGTAAGGGTTACGCCAACGCTTTCTTTGGCGGCAATCTTTCCGTCTGGGCCCACAGCTCTTAACGAGAATGGATAGTCGCCAGCCACCGGGAATATTCCGCCAATCCAAACCGCGAGATGGATTGTTGAGGGAATCTTTTCCAGAGAAATGTCTGTGCCATAAACACCGATAAGGATGTGCTTGCCACTATCCTCCTTGCGCGCATCATCACAGAGGACTACCGCCGTAATCTTAGGCAAGGTACCCACAGAACTCATCTGATTCTCACAACCGTTGAACTAGTGCTGGGCTCAAAAACAGGAGAAGTTGCGTCATAGGCTTGCAGCGTATTGTTCGCCACACCTTTAGAGACGGTAGCGGTTGACTCCAAATACGCAGGCCTTCGATAGTTTCGCGCTGGCTCCTTCAACGGGTAACCGAGCGAGTATCTTGGTTCGGCCCCAGAAATCGCGAACAATAAATTGCTAACAGTATTCAGTGTCCAATTGCCTGGAGTCCCGAGCATGCGAGAAATCTGACCTGGATCCTTGTTAAGTCGGCGACCAAGTTCTGCCTGCGAAATATTTTTGCGATCGAGCTCTCCCATCACGAGTTCATAAACACTATGACGGTTCCGAGCTTCGAAATACGCAAGTGTGCCAATAGGGACGCGTTCGCCATTAATAGGGTCACACAGCGTAGAATTTGTCTGATACGTAGGCATTGAGGTTGCTTCCATTGTGAGGTGCGTAAGACGGAAAGAGGCTTCTCCAACTGGCTTTGCATCTATTGATCTCTGCCGCCCATTTCGGACCGCGCGGCCCATCAAGGTTTTCGCGAAAATTCCAAGTCAGCGCTACGAACTCATCCATTGCAGAAAAGCATCCAAGACACCTAATTCCCGGTTTGGGGTCTTGAACTCGAATATCCCAAACTTCGTCAGCAATCGGGTCTACGCGCGCTAAGAAAGTTGTTTTGCTCTTTTGATATGGCTCTTCAGAAATCGAAATGAGGCCATTGCTAGTGAACTGGTCCAATGCAGCGCGAAGCTGGGCAAACCGCCGCCCTTCATCAAAATCCGGCCAAATAGGCTCCACTACTTCCATCACCTCTTCTGAAACGTAGACGCAACGAACCGCAGGCGCCGAAGGAATCAAAGGAGGAAGGTGGAAAAGTCTTTTATTTTCAATTAGATCAAGGATTATCTCTTGTCTTGACATATAAGTCAATAATAGAGGATTTCAAGTTCCGTGCAAACCCGAACACACAACATTTTGTGAGGAAAAGTCATGCCCCTCACCATCTATCACAATCCCCGTTGCAGCAAATCGCGCCAGACCCTCGACCTGCTGGTCGCCAAGGGGCGCACCCCCACCGTCGTGGAATACCTGAAGCGCCCGCCGTCGGTCGCGGAACTCACCCGCATCGTCGCCATGCTCGGCGTCTCGCCACGCGACATCCTGCGCAAGGCCGAGGCCAACGACGCCGGCATCGCCCCGGATAGCATGACCGACAAGGAACTGATCGAGGCCATGGTGCGCAACCCGATCGTCATCGAACGCCCCATCGTCGTGAACAACGGCAAGGCCGCCCTCGGCCGCCCGCCCGAGAACGTGTTGAAGATCATCTGATGAAAACCAGCCTCACGCATCCGCTCGAGATCCCCGCCGTCACCGCCGGCGTGGGCCGCCTCGGCATGTGCATGTGCCCGGGCAAGCAGCAGCCCCACGCCGCCACGGGGCCTTGGGCCCGGGATCTCGCCACGGACATGGACGCGATCACCGCCTTCGAGGCCACGATCCTGATTACCCTGATGGAACCCGATGAGCTGGAGAAGGCCACCCCGGCGGCGCGGCTCAAGGCCGCCACCGCCGAACGCGGCATCGCCTGGCTGCACATTCCGATCCCCGACCTCGCCGCCCCGGGCGCGATTTTCGAGGACGGCTGGAAAATCCACGGCCCCACGGTGCGCGCGGCCCTTTCAAAGGGGCAGAACGTGGTGGTGCATTGCCGCGGCGGGCGCGGGCGCAGCGGCCTGGTGGCCGCACGCATTCTGGTCGAGATGGGAATGGAGCCCCGCGCCGCCATCCTCGCGGTGCGCAAGGCCAATCCGCTGGCGATCGAAACGCCGGTGCAGGAAGAGCACGTAAAGAGCCTGACGCCGCTCTAGAGATCCAGCTTCGCCTCTTTCAGCAAGGTGAGGTTGTCCTCGATGGTGAAGAGGTTGTGGTAGATCGTGTCCTTGAAGAAGTTGTACTTCTGCTCCAGCGTCGAATCGCGCCGGCGGCCGCGGTCGTCCCAGAAGCGCTTGCGCCAATCGTTGATCTTGATCTGCCAGAAACACACGATCATGCCGATCGCGCGGTAGTGCGTCTCGACGCTTTCGCGCATGGCCTTGAACTTCTCGGGCGTGATCTCGTCGAAGAACTTCTCGACCTTGTGGAACTGGTCGAAATAGCCGTTGAGCGCGATGATGGTCTGGCGCCCGTTCTCGAGCGCGGTCTGGGTTTCTTCCTTGATGCCCGGGAACCGGCTGCCGAGGCCCGGCTGGTCGTGTAGCTTCTTCACGTCCACCAGCATTTCCCGCAGGTCGGGCAGCATCGAATCGTAGATACGCTGGTAGTAGGAAATCGCCAGGATGATCTCCGACAGCTTGGAGATGTAGACCACGATCTCGGTGGGCTCGATCCTGAGCTTGCTGGCGATGTCGATCAGGTTCTTGAGCACCGCGCCCCGGTTGGCGCCCTCCAGGATCGAGGACAGGGACGAACGCCCGGTGATCTTCACGTCGGTGCCGTCGAGGATGACTTTCAGCAACCCGCGCGAATAGTTGTTCATGTACTGCTGCAGGCGCTCGGCTTCCTTGGGCGGAATCTTGATCTGCTCCAGTTCCTGGTCCGACAGGAAATCGTTGAGCGCCGCGCGTACCGAATAGACGTCGAAGCTGCGCGCGTTCATCAGCGCCACCAGGCGGCGGCGGTCGTGTTCGTTGAGGCCCAGCTCGCTCATCACCTCGGAGGCGGTGCGGATGCCGATGCCGACCCCGTTGGCATTGAACATGTCGACCACCGGCTTCAGGTCGTGCAGGAGCACGACCTTGGAACTGGCCAGGGTCTTGCTGTCGAAGAGCGCCCACTTGTTGAGCGGCATCTCGAAGAAGATATCGATGGGTTCGAACTTTTTAGCCATGTCCGCGATGCTGGATGGTTAGCGGACCATATTGCGTCAGACCGGTGAACAAAAGCTTACGGTTAAGGATTTCTAAACCGGGCGCTATGCCAACGACGTACGGATTTTGATTTCCCCGGTCAAGGTCTTATGGACCGGACATTTGTTGGCGATCTCCAGCAGCCTGGCACGCATGTCGGCGTCCAATGGACCCTCCAGGGTGATCTCGCGGGTCATCTCCTCAACCTCACCTTCCGTGGTGGTGCAGTCGGGGCAGTCGGCGGCCTTGACCTTGCGCCGGGACAGCTTCACCGAAATGTGCTCCAGCGGCCATTGCTTGCGGGCGGCGTAGAGCTTGATCGTCATGGCGGTGCAGGCGCCCAGACCCACCAGCAGGAACTCGTGGGGCGCGGGGCCGGATTCCATGCCGCCGATCGCCTTGGCCTCGTCGGCCACCAGATGATGCTCCCCGACCGTGACTTCCATGGTCAGTTTCGCGCCGGCATCTCTCACGACAACATCGGACATGCGGGACTCCCGTTTCAACTAAGGGTCATGATAAGCCTACTCACATGAACCTGACACCTCCTTCCGGACAGCCCGACATCCGTCTCAAGACCACGGTCTTCCAGGGCTATTTCCGCATCGACGCCTATGAACTGCGCCACCCGACCTTCGACGGCGGCATGACGCCGGTGATGCGCCGCGAGGTGTTCGAGCGCGGCCATGCGGTCGCGATCCTCCCTTACGATCCGGTGCGCCGGGAGTTCGTGATGATCCAGCAGTTCCGTATCGGCGCCTATGCGGGCGGGATGAATCCCTGGCAGATCGAGGTAGCCGCCGGGATTATCGAGGCCGGCGAGATCGCCGAGAACGTCGCCGCGCGCGAAACCCTGGAAGAGACCGGCTGCACGGTCACCGATCTCTGGCCCATGCACCACTACCTGGTCAGCCCCGGCGGCGCCACCGAAACCACCAAGCTTTATCTGGGGCGCATTTCCACCGCCAATGCCGGGGGCATTTTCGGCGTTGCCACCGAACACGAAGTGATCCGCGCCGTGGTGGTGAACGAGGACGAACTGCGCGCCCTGCTCGACCAAGGCCGGTTCGAGAACGCCGCCAGCCTGATCGCCGTTCAATGGTTCTTCCTGCACCGCGACCGCGTTCTTGCCAAATGGAGTACCTGACATGAGCACGCCCATCCTGGTCGACACCGCCTGGCTTGCCGCGCATCTCGACGATCCCAATGTGCGCATATTGGACGCGAGCTACTTCGTCCCCGGCGGCATCGCCCCGGCCCTGGAGCAATACACAAAAGGCCATATCCCGGGCGCGCAGTTCTTCAACATCAACGACGTGGCCGACCCCGCGGGGAAAAAGGAACACGCCTTCCCCTCCGCTGGCGTGTTCGCGGCCAAGGTCGGCGCGCTAGGCATCGGCAACAGGCACCATGT